>PBDY01000009.1 GCA_002717445.1 Gammaproteobacteria bacterium
CCTTGGTATGCAAAACTTGCATCCGTAAAACGATCACAGATAACCCATGTTCCATTGTTTAGGGCAGGCTTGATAATTTCATTGATATGCTTTTCGCGTGCAGCGAACAATAAGAGAAGCTCTGTCATTGGTGAAAGCGTGTCTTTTTTTTCAAACAAAAGGATATTTCTAATCTTCTCACCCACTCCAGATCCACCAGGCTCTCTCGTGACAAGTGTTTTGTATCCCTTTTTATTGAGTGCATCTTCTATGAATTTGGCGTTCGTCGATTTACCAACACATTCGATTCCCTCAATGGTTATAAATTGACCTGACATTTATATCTTAATTTCCTAGAAATATATTCCTAATTCAAAGATATATATTATCAGTTATATTCAATAAGGTTGACGAGAAATCGATCCGGATTATAAAAAGACATTTCCCTATAAAGACCTGCTTTTATATTGTCTCTGACTTCTTTTTTTAAGATATTCTGTCGGCTCAACCGAGAATACATAATCTTTCTCCTTGAGTTCCTCATAGATCTTTTGGTGATCGTTTGTATTCAAGACAATGACGCTTTGTCCAAATTGAATTGAAGGGTTATGGATTGGTTCATTTTTATCAAATTTATTTGAATTGATTTCAAATAATGCAATAAGACCAACGCCCGATTTTTCTGATTGAAGATACTCAAAAAAAAACGGCATGAAAAGATCATGCCGTTTTTTAAAAGTCAGTTAACTGTTTTAAGAGCTTTTATTGATGTAATCAATCGCCGATTGAACGGTTGAAATATTTTCAGCTTCGTCGTCTGAGATCTCAATATCAAACTCTTCCTCTAGTGCCATGACTAATTCGACAGTGTCCAGTGAGTCAGCTCCGAGATCATCAATGAAGCTGGATTCATTCTTAATTTCATTGGCATTGGTGCTTAATTGCTCTGCTACGATGCCTTTTACTCTTTCTTCAACGCTCATGTTTTTCCCCTAAATTAAAAAAAGATGTTTGTATTCTATGGAAATTAGCTCTTTTCTCAAGCAGTTTTGAGTAATATCCTCATTCCATATGCATTCCACCATTCACATGAATGGTCTGACCAGTGATATATGAGCCTGATTCAGAGGCCAAAAAAAGAGCCACTTTAGCAATATCTTCCGGTGAACCAAACCGATTCATTGGGATTTTATCCATCAATGCTTCGCTGAGTTCATTTTTAATGTCTTTTGTCATATCGGTGGTGATGTAGCCTGGCGCAATATTATTGACTGTGATGCCTCTCGACCCAACTTCCAATGCCAGTGACTTGGTGAACCCAAGGAGTGCGGCTTTGCTTGCACTATAATGAGCATTGCCTATTGCACCGATTGACCCAACAACGGAACCAATATTAATGATTCTGCCTTTTCTATTTTTCATCATTCCAGATACTGCTGCTTTGCATAAATAGAATGCAGAGGATAAGTTTGTATCGATAATTCTTTTCCAGTCTTCATCCTTTATTCTCATTAAAAGACTTTCCAAACTGATGCCCGCATTATTGATGAGTATTGAAGGCAGTAAATCTCTATCTTTAAGATTCTTTATTGTTGTATTGACATCATTAGAGTCAGAAACATCCAAGACTATACCCTCTCCTTTTGATCCATCTTTAATCAGTCTTTGAGTGATTGCTTCTGCCCCGTCTTTGGTCGTGGCAGTCCCGATAACATACGAGCCAGATTGTCCGAATAACTCAGCAATGCCTGCACCAATCCCTCTCGATGCACCAGTGACGAGTGTAATTTCATCATTGAGTATGTTTTTCAGATCCGAAGTCATGCACTAATTATACTGGAAAAAGCTACCCAATTTCAGATTTGCTTCTTTCTATTTCATCGTCATCCACATCTAAGAACAATGAAAAAATTAGCCCAGTGCATGTAATACACGTAATGATCAAGAAAGAAGTTTGGTAATTACCAGTGAGGTCAAAAAACAAAGCAGTCATCACAGGACCAAGGCCCGACCCAATCGTATCTGTAAGATTAATTAAGCCTGTGATTTTCCCCAATGACCTTAGGCCAAATAGATCTGCAGATAGCAATTGTTTGAGTGTATAAATTCCACCAAATCCTGTTCCAAAAATCCCCAACCCAAACCATATAAACCAAGGGTTTTTTGTTCCTGCTGCTATCGTTAGCAGAATTGAACCTGAAATAAATCCGATGAAATAGCAGATCAATACTCTTTTTCTGCCAAACTTTTCTGCAAAAAAGCCACACGTGACTTTTCCAGTTAGACTGCCCATGAATAATATGGTTGCACTGATCGATGCAACTTGCCTATCAAAACCACTGTCTCTTAGAAAAAGAAATGCATTGGTGGTGATGCCCATCATCGTATAAAAGATACACATTGCCATAAGAATCAGGAACCAGAGGTTTTTTGATCTGAGTGCTTCTTTAAACAATACGCCATTCATTAGCACATCTTTCGAGCCATGATTGAATGATGTATGCTTATTTGCAGGTCTTTCATAAAGAAAGCAAAGAACGATAATAATCATCAACAATGGAGTAAAAGCATTGAAAAAGATGACTGATCTCCAATCCATATAGTTCAATAACCACGCATAAAATGGCGTAAGAAATGCTGAGCCTATACTTGACCCCGCTGCCATGATGCCAAGTCCTAATGCTCTATTGGACGTGAACCATTTTGAAATCAAAATGACATTTGTCAGCGATCCTACAAAAATCAAGCAGGGCCCAAAACCAAAATAGATCAGATAGATATCATTGATGGTTTGTACATCCGCAAATAAGAAGTAGATCATTGAAAAAATCAAGAGACCAAACAACATGATCGGCTTTACACCAAACTTGTCTGCAAAAGTACCACTCAGAAAACCAAAGCAGGCGGCTGACCAAATCATAATTGATTCTCTCAATTTTAACTCGGCTCTCGATATTATTTCACCGCTGGCATTCTTAAGATTCTCTAATAAAAGATCATCAAATACAGTGGGACCGCCAAATGTCATTCCATTGACAACCATCATCAGGAGAAAAGAGATGACGAGAATAAACCAGCGATAGTTTGAGCTTTTTTCGTATGAATTAGATATCAAAGTCTTATCGGCTTTGTTCTATTGCTTGATCATCAATCTTCAACATTGAGGAAGAAACCAAAGCAATTGCTAACAAAGCACAAATAAGCAGGAATGGCATGAGGTAGTTTTGCGTTGAGTCATAAATCACAGCTGTGACCAATGGACCAAGACCTCCGCCAATTGTGTCTATTATGTTAATCACTCCCATAATCTTTCCAATTGCAATCAAGCCAAATAAATCGGCTACTAGAAGTTGAATGAGGGTATAGAGACCTCCCCATCCTGTCCCATAGAGCGTAAGCCCAATCCATATCAATAAGGGATTTTTATAAAAGATCGCACTCACAAGTAGAATTGACCCCAGTAGCATCATCGTGACTCCACCCATAAGAACGAGCTTTCTTCCAATCATTTCAGCCAATTTACCGCTGATTACTTTGCCGATAAAGCCACCGATAAAGATTATCGAAACCCCCGTGGCAGAAACTTGTGGAGAATACCCTTCTCCATCTAGCATCAAGAACACATGCCCAATCATTGCAAGTATGGAGTAAAAGGTACAAAAAGCCATGATTGATAAGAACCAGAAATTTGCTGTTGATAGTGTCTCCTTAAGAGTAAATCCACTTTGAGTACTAGAGCTTATGAATTCATTGCTATCATCATTGCATTCCTCGGTCTTCACATCTTGAGGACTCTCCTTGATAAATGCGAATATCACAGGGATATATGCCAAAGGAATTAAACTTAACCACAACATTACCTGACGCCAGTCACCGTCACTGACGGTCAATAGATACGTATTGATCTGAGGAAATATCCCATTCCCAACACTGGTGCCAGCAAGCAATACTCCGATGGCTAAACCTCTATTGTTATTGAACCATTTAGAGATGAGGATCACATTGATGACCATTCCTGACATGCTCAAGACCATGCCTTGAAAGATATGAATGATATACATATCCATCAATGAATTTGCTTGGGCATAAAAATAAAATGTAGCTGAAAGTATTAATAAGCCAGACATCATCAGTTTACGAACACCAATTCGATCAATAATAGTCCCTGCTACGTATGCAAAAACTGCTGTAGACCAAAGCGTGATGGCGTCTTTCCACTTTAGCTCTTTTCTAAGAACTTCTTCACCGGTGACTTCTGATAGATAGTTGAGTAATTCCCTATCAAAAACAACCAAACCACCTAGTGTGAGACCATTTGTAAAGGTGATTGTGAAAAAGCAGACTGCTAATATAATCCATCGGTAATTTTGAGGATTCTGAAGGGCTGAAATCATATGAAGGGGATAAAAGTTTTATACTTCATGAAAACATACAGTATTCTATAACTAATCAAAAGTATTATTTAAAAGCATTAGAAACGAGGAGTTAATTATATGTTGAAGTCGATCATGATGGTGACCATGCTCGTTACAAATTTAAATGTAACCGAAGAGGCTTATGATGAATATTTAGACTATGAGCTTGTATCACAAGGAGTTGTAGATGAGAGTCTTGCAGAAGTTTGGGGCGCTGAAGAAATGGTTGGTCATCCATATATAGTGATGCAACCAAGCAGTGGTGAATCAGTCTATTTACGTTTCATTGAAGAAGAGGATATGAAGAATTACAAACCAATGGGAACATATGGTTGGAATTCGACAGAGATACTGGTTCAAAATCCAGATCAACTGGCTACTGAACTCGAATCATCACCATTTGAGATCATTGGTATGCCATATGATCTATACCCTACTCCAGATGCTCCAAGAGCAATGCAAGTCCTCGGACCATCGGATGAAGTTTTGTATTTAACCAGAATCATTCCGGAAGGCTCAGGTTTTAATCTTGGTTCTGCTCAGTCCTATGTTGATCGGGTATTTATAATGGTGCTCGGTGGACCCTCTATGAAAGCATTGCAAGACTATTATAAAACTTCATTTAATATGCCTGTTACTGAAGCCTCTGATTGGACCATCGGAGTCATTTCTAAAATGAATGGCTTACCAGAAGATACTGTCTACCCTCTTTCTTTAGTCCAGTTTAAAGAAAATTTTTTGATCGAGTTGGATGAATGGAATGGCGCCGATATATTTGAGCCAAGAGAGTTGGATCAAGGTCATTTGCCTCCATCTACATCAATGGTTTCATTTTCTACAAATTCTATTGATGAGATAAATGTTGAATGGAAGCATGAGCCTCATTCGATAGATGCCTTCCCGTACAATGGAAGTAAAGTTGGAGTCACTGTTGGGGTCGCAGGTGAGTGGATTGAGGTTATTGAGTGGGAGTAAAATATCCTCTAATATGAGTAAATACAGTAAAAAGAAAAGGTTAGCATGTCTGCTTTTATGTGCTGTACCTTTTACTGGCCTATTACTTAAGTATTTTTCTTAGAGTCCAATAAACAATCATCGATGTGATTAACCCAGTCAAGGCTGGCATGATGAAATTGGGTGAGAAGTATGTACTTGCTGCACCCGCTATGTATGCGATGAATGCAGATGGATTCCAAGACACTAAACCTTCAAAACTTCGACTGTGAAATTTAGCTTTATCAATCAAGAAATATTCAATGATCACTGGACCGATCAATGGAGGAACGATGCTTGCCAAAAGTGCCAGAAATGTAAAGAAGTACTGATATAAGCCTAAACCTAGAATGGTTCCCAAGATTCCACAAATGACTGTCATGACATTTTTTGGTCTCTTTAGGATGCTTGAAGTTTGTATCACAGGAAGGTAGAGATTTGCATCACCAGTGGTCCATAAAGCCAGGCTCATTCCAATGATTCCAATCCATCCAATGATCACACCTTCTTTCATTAAGATATTTAAATCTACCCCCAAGAATGCTGAAAAAAGAGAATCATTGGAAACCACGCCGCCAAGGGCTCCCAGTATTTGTAAGAACCATTGAGCGATAATGAGTACAATGAATGGAATCGCAATCGCAACCCAGGTTTTCTTAGCAAACCGAGTATACTCTGGCATCACTACAGCTCCCACAATCCATGATCCAATGACAATATTGATTGCTTCAATTGAGGTCATTTTACTTTCTGAGACTAAAGCAACTGAAAGGGATTGAAAGCCGGATAAGCCACCTGCTTGCATGATATTGAGATAAATGGCATACAGGCCTACAAACACTAAAATTGCAACAGATGGAATGCTGATTCTCTCCAGTCCTTTGACACCAAAATAGGTGGTTATGGTATAGAGTAAGCCAGCGAATATTGCTGTGATCAAGAATGTAGACGATGAGAAGATTTCTGTAGCAGCTATACCCGGATTGAGTGCAAGTGTCCAAGTAATCCCAAATGCTCCAACCACGATTCCTTGCCAACCAATGGTGAGGATTGAAATGAATAGGACAGGAATGTATGCACCAATGTTTCCATAAACATACCGATAAAGAAGTCCGCTATTGCATGCTGTTTTATAGCCAATGTATCCAACAAAAGCGCCAATGATGAAATTGGCTAGATTCCCTAAAAAAGTGGTGTAAATAATGTCAGGCCAGAATGGTATGCCATTGCCTAATTGGGTTCCCGTAAACAGTCCAGTAACAAGAAAACCCCAACCAAATGCCAAGGCAAGTAAAGGCCCGGTATTCCTTCGCTGATGATCACTTAATGCGCTCAATGGATTGTCAGCACTGTTTTCTTCTGCAACCTCATCAAGAGCCCACCACTCTTTTATTTTGTCCAGCATATTTATCTCCCAATGATCAAATGAGTAACATATTGATAATCCCAATAAACCATAAAAGAAAGACAAAAAAAACCCCAGTTAGAAAGTAACCGGGGTTTTGATTTGAATTTCAGGTATTAATTAAAAATCATAAGAAATTCTTAGGCCGATATTTCTAGGTCTCATTGGTGAGACAGAAATGCCTTGGAAAGCAGTAAATACTGCAAATGCACTTGGTGAAGCAAAGTCACTCCATCGTGTGCAAGCAGTCCATGCTTCTTCATCGCCTAAATTATTGACATATAACTCCATTCTAACGTTATCTTTTTGGATACCGCCTCTGGCATTCATGAGAGTATAGCTTTCACATGTTGCCAAGTTACTCTCATCCGCATATGTCTCACCAAAATAGTTAAGATCTGCTCTAAAGAACATATCCCAACCATTGTTCATGGTGTTTTTGTATGAGGCACTTAATGAGCCCATATCCTCAGGGTATCTTGGCATTGTGTTGCCAGCCATTTGAGAATATTTAGCAAAAGCCGATACGAAATTATACTGATAATCTTGGAATTCAGAATCTGCCATTCCTAGCGTTCCAGATAGTGTCCAGTAATCATTGAGAACAATGTTACCCTCAATCTCAATACCAGATATTTCAGAATCACCCATCGTTGCAAAGTTTCTGACGTTATATACCAGGTTTCCAGCAGTGTCTCTTACCTTATCACCGATTGCATTACACACTCTATTCGCTGCGGTTCCACCAATGTCTGCGGCTCTGCATGATTCATTCACAACAGCAGTACTTCTACCTTTTTGATTGGCCCAGTCAGCCTGATAAAGAGCAACTGATAATGTGGCTCTTCCATCTAGTAAAGTGCCCTTCCAGCCGATTTCCATGCTGTCCAGTTCTTCTTCATCTAAGAATCTGAGTACATTTGGTTGCGTGACTTTATATTGTTCCAACTCATAATCTGTGGCGTTCGCGACAGAATCATTTGCTTTACCAGGAAGTACACCTTGTGAGTAACTGGCATAGAACATGGAGTTTTCATTGGGAATATATCTCAAGATGACACGAGGCAGTGTGTTATCAAATTCAAGTTCATTGATATTCGATCGAGCAAAAATCTGTTCGATTTCTTCTTTTTGCTGTCTGACCTCAACACTCAAAGTTAATTCATCACTGATGTCATAATCAATTCCAAGATAAATACCTTGTGACAAAACATTGTCTGAGTTATTTCCTGTATTCGTATCGACACTGTTATTGCCTCTATACCCATTTGGAAGGAAAGGCGCACATGGCCTATTTTGTGGTTCTGAAATATCAGCTCCACCCCATGGCGTTGGCATACCGAAACTGTTTACACATTCGATAATGATCGCCCCACCTTGTCCTCTATGGATAAAATTTTGCTGATATCTATTCATACCAACCAAAAATCTCAATCTCTGATCTTGATCACTGATGTATTTGATATCGTATGTTCTGTCATGAGAAATATAAGGGTCTCTTGATGATGAATTGCTTTGCGATGAATAGTCAAAGTCCCTCACCCACATAGTCGCTACGTGGTTGTACCCCGCGCTGGCTTCAATGGTTCCACCGTTGTTGAGATCATATGAGAAGTTAGCATTGATTCGGTCAATGTCTCTAGCCATACCATATGAACCCACTGGTAATGTAGGAACTTTCCCATCAAAACTTGGTGATATAGGGCTGCCGCCATACAACCATGATGATGCCAATGAACTCAATGATGTATTCATATCGATGACATTGGTTCCACCAAAATAATCAATTGCAGTTCCTGGCCCAGGAACATTGCCGCAAACGTAACCACTCGGATTAACGGTTGGATTCGCTGGGTCACCAGTTGAAACGGTCTTACCTGTGCAGGTGTCATTTCTATAACCTAAAATATAACCACCAGCCGGTCCGCCGTCTCTGTCTTCACTGTGAAAAGCCCTTAATTTGAGTTTCCAGTTGTCTCCTTTAGCAACAAGACTCCCTGCAATAGTTTGAGTTTCCTCTTCACCCATTTCTCCACCATCAGTGGCTTTGAAAATCCCATCTCTTTCGTAAGATTTAACAGATACTCTGCCTGATAGCATATCGGTAATAGGTCCTTCAAACGATCCATAAAAAATCATCTCACCGTCTTCACCCAGAGTCAGATCAATGCTGCCTTCGGTTTCATCTGTGTTTGGATCTTTAGTGATGTAGTTTACTGCTCCACCAAAAGTCGAACGTCCGTAAAGTGCTGACTGAGGCCCTTTAACAACCTCAACACGAGAAACCTCTTCCAACGGAATTGAATGATAACCGCCAATTACATAGACGCCATCAACAAACATTGTTGCAATATTTAATGAGGGATCCTCGGATAAACTGTTTACGTTCATTCCTCTGAATCTTAATTGTGAATTAACCCTTCCAGGTGCCTGCCCGCCTTGTGCTGAATGCTGAAAGCCAGCAACTTGAAGTGAAAGATCCTCAAGATTCTTAAACCCACCTTCTTGGATATCGTCTGCAGAAAATACAGAAATTGAAAGCGGAATTTCAGAAAGATTCTCTTCCTTCTTACGAGCCGTTACAACTATTTCTTCTATTGAATTTTGTGCATACAAGCCCGGTGATAAAACACCACTCATTGCCACAAAGAAAACAGTAGATAAAACAATTAGTTTTTTCATATAAATNCTCCCCTAGTTTTTTTAAAAAAAGTAACCGACAAATAATACTANATGGTTGTGGCAGTTGACCACCAAAGTTGTTGTTATTTCACAACTTGGTATTAATAGAGTTNGACAAGTTCATAATAGGTTTGCATGTAACCGCCCACAGCACCTTTCAGAAAGAGGTAATCCCCATCNTTTGTGCACCAAACATCATAGGGTGGGTGCTCCTGAGGCAATCCTGGTGTGCCAACAAACCTNAAATGCAATGCGTCAAAAGTCCCTGCTCCGACAGTTATCTTTTCCTCCCCAACATACTCAATATTCATTGTTATAGGAAAGAGCATCGGTCCAGTTGCGCCTCTGTGATCAGGCGAGGAAAGCAATATTTCGCCCGTGTCTTGAACGGTTTCATCACTGCTTCTGTCAAACAGTCTCAAGTGCCAAGCATCGCAAGCAATGGCATGGTTTTGGAAAGTTTTCAATGGCCCATTGGTTGCCATTTTCTGACTCACCCGGCCTTCAAGTGTTGTGGTTGTTTCACACTCTGCATATTCATCTGTGAAGTTAAACCAGCCCGAACCCATGAATTGATCATCGACGGAGATTCTTACAAAGCAGTCGGTAGGCATCCAATTTTCATCCAAAGAATAAGTGATGTCTCTCATTACGGCTGGACGATCATCGATCTCACAATGGGCCACTATTTTTCTATGTCCATTCGCATGCTTATTGATAATGAAGTATTCCCTCCCTCTTTCTTGTCCTTTTCGATCTTCTTTGTTGGAGAGGTAAATGATTTTACCCATTACTGTCTCATGATCAATTTGTGTGATGTTTTCTTTTTCAGTCATTGCCTTCCTCGTTTTCATTATCCAGTTCTCTTGAGATTTCTGGCTCACCACTGACCTCTGGCTCTATATCGTCTAGAGGTTCAGCCTTACCGAATTGAACCATTAAGTTGTACAATCCCATCTCATCCAATTCAGTGACACTGACAATTGAATATCTTGGCTGAAAAATATCATTGGGAATAATTAACTCATCACCTGCATACCCACAGACTCTGCCTGTCCAACTTCTAAAGCTAATCATGTCTGAACCTCCGAGATCCAAGTTAGCAGGGCTTATTTGAAGATGATATGCTCTCTTTCTTGGTCTTCCATATACGATCAGATTTCCTCTATCGAGAACTTCGTAATCATTGATACTGGCAGTGTTAAAACACGATGCTCTTTTATTGGTATTAAGGCTAGAGTTTTTTCCAGACAACTCGTCATCTGTAGTGCATCCAATTACGAGCACATTAAGGATAATGATTGGGATAATTATTAAGATTCTACTTTTGATTCTTCTTCTCCGAATTTAGCTGTCATTTTGTTTTATTTTAAGTCAGAATACTCCTGATTATATAACTCTTCACAAAACAATCACAAAAATAAACCGATGGAAAAGATATTAGTTTGCATAAAGCGCGTCATTGACTACAACGTCAAAATAAGAGTCAAACCCGATGAATCTGGGGTTGTCACAGAAGGGGTAAAAATGAGCATCAATCCTTTTGATGAAATTGCCCTAGAGGAAGCACTCAGAATTAAAGAAAATGGAGATGCAGTTGAAGTTGTTATCGTGTCTATTGGCCCAGATGATTCACAACAACAATTAAGGACAGGTTTGGCCATGGGAGCAGATCGTGCAATTCTAATCAAACATGACGGGGAAATAGAGCCCCTTACTGTTGCGAAAGCATTGTCTGAAATCGTTGAAGATGAGAATCCAGGGTTAATCATGATGGGCAAACAAGCAATTGATGATGATTCCAGTCAAACCGGACAGATCCTCGCCCAACTGTGTGACATTCCTCAAGCCACCTTTGCATCCAAGGTGTCTATTCAAGAAGAGAAAGCGACTGTTGTCAGAGAGATCGATCAGGGATTGGAAACTTTAGAAATTGATTTACCGGCCATCATCACAACAGATTTGAGATTGAATGAACCAAGATATGTAAAGCTTCCAGATATCATGAAGGCCAAGAAAAAAGTTCTGGATGTGATCGAATCGGGCGAACTAAAAACAGACTTTAGTTCCTCAATCGAGGTAATCAATGTCACCCCTCCTCCTCCAAGAGAGTCAGGCGTGATGGTGAATGATGTTGAAGAGCTTGTTGTTGCACTCAAGGAAAAAGGACTTTTGTCATGACAAAAATACTAGTTATTGCAGAACACTTTGACGGAGAGATTCTTTCAGCTACATCAAAAACGGTGAATTGTGCTTCTCAGATTTCTGAATCGATAGATATTTTGGTTCTAGGAGACGACTCTGCTGTAGCATCTCAAGCAACCACCATCGATGCAGTAAGTAATGTTCTCTCGATAAGCAATGAAGCATTTGGGTATCCAGTTTCATCAATCATGGCTCCAGTTGTGGCTGAGATCTCGAGCGAATACGATTATATACTTCTGCCTTCTTCCACATTTGGCAAAGACCTAGCGCCTAGAATTTCTGCAATTCTTGATGTGAATCAAGTGACCGACATTATGTCTGTTGAGGAACCCAGGATTTTCAAACGGCCAATCTATGCTGGAAATGCAATACAAACGATTAAGATCGCAGAGGGGAAGAAAGTTTTAGGCACAGTAAGGACCGCTTCTTTTAAAGAGCTTGGGAATTCCAATAGTGCAAACCTGATAGAGACCGAAATGCCATCAGTCAATATTCCTAGCCACACAAGATTTATAAAGATTGAATCAGAAAAAACAGAAAGACCCGATCTCCAAGTTGCATCCATTGTTATATCTGGCGGCCGCGGTGTTGGCAGCGCAGAGAATTTTGAATTGCTTTACCAGCTTGCTGACAAACTAGGAGCCTCAGTTGGAGCATCAAGGGCTGCAGTTGATGCAGGTTTTGTTCCGAATGACATGCAGGTCGGGCAGACGGGTAAGATTATTGCTCCAGACCTTTATTTTGCCATTGGTATTTCAGGGGCAATTCAGCATATTGCAGGAATCAAGGATGCAGGAACAATTGTCGCAGTCAATAAAGATGCAGATGCACCCATTTTTGAAATAGCAGACATTGGTATTGTTGCAGATCTTTTTGAATTCATACCGCAACTCACCTCTAAACTTGACTAATCAAGAGACCCTGAAAAAACCCTCTACTCTTCTATTGGGTTTTGCAAGTGGAATGTCCCCTTTTGGTATGGCAATCGTTGTTCCGACACTGGAATTATTTGTCAACGAATTTCAATCCACTTACTCTTCTGTTCAGTTTATTATTTCCGCCTATCTATTTGGTCTCGCAATTGCTCAACCATTTATGGGATTCCTCTCGGATAAACTTGGACGAAAACCTGTAATGGTCTCAGGAATAATTTTATTTATTATTGCCTCATATATATGTATGACAGCAGAAGGCCTATCGACGTTGATCGTTGCAAGGTTCCTGCAAGGAATCGGCGGAAGTGTCGGCACAGTCACATCAAGAGCAATCATCAGAGACACTTACTCTGGTGATCAGGCAGCAAAGTCACTTTCTAGAGTTACTGCAACCATGGGAATGGCGCCCATGATTGCACCTGTTGTTGGAGCAATTGCACTGTCTTTGACCGGGTCTCCCAGCGGAATATTCATGGTCACATTATTGATCGGATTGTCCATACTGTTCCCAGTCATATTCTACTTGCCGGAAACTGTTGTAAAAGGAGGACTAGATAAAAATAAGTCCAGTTGGTATAAGAATTACAATAAGTTTCTGAGATCAGAGACATTTATTGGGTCAACTTTTATCTATGGATTTACTACGGGAAGTTTTTTTGCCATTTTAGCGGTTGGTTCAACAGTTTTTTCAAGGAATTTGGGTATCGATAGCATTGGTTTTGGGCTCATATGGAGTTCTTTGACCGTCTTGTACGCATCGGCAACATTTTTTGCAGGCAATCTGACAGCTAAATTAGGATTGATGAAGGTTTTAAATATTGGTGTGCGACTTAACCTGGTTGCTGGATCTTTGTTTGCGTTCTTAATCTATTTAACCGGAACAAATATTTACTCCATAATTTTCCCACTTGCTTTGATGTTTATTGCACACGGGTTTATTGTCGCTATGTCTATGGCTAAAGCAGTTAGCGATTTTCCGAACATAGCTGGAGCAAGTTCTGGACTATCAAGTTCACTGGGTTTGTTGACAGGGGGTTTATTCAGCATCCTATCAGGATCAATATACACAGGTGAATTCATGCCGATCGCCATCATTGTTTGGCTCTCAACTTTCTTTTGTTATCTATGTTTCTTATTGGTTCGCTCAGGAGATCAAAAGAAAAAAGATTAAATCCCCTCAGCCTATACTTCCCGGCTTGGCGATACCTATCCACGCTTCAATAATCAGCAAGACCCATATGCTTAAAACAAAAACTCTTGCTTTGTCCAAACTGGCTTTCATTTCAATATCATCGGCCTCATTGATATTGTCAATGGCTATATTGTGGATTCCTTTAATGAAACCACCGATGTATTTTCTAATCATGATTCCGCAGAATATGAGCCCAGCAAAAACAACGAGCTTATAACCCACCCATGGCTCTGCATCCAAACGACCCGTATAGAATCCATAAAAGACTGATGCCAGTAAAGTAATGACCATTACCCATCTAAAAACGTAATCCACTTTTGTCATTTGTTTTACGAGGTCTGTCCCCTCGTTAAAATGCATATAGATAAGTGCGCAAAACCAAACAGGCCCGAGAAGAATAATTCCAACCCACTGCCATGTTGGATGATCAATTCCATAATACTCGGTGAGAATACCTCCAACGGTCAACATCAAGCTAAGACAAAGTCTTGGGATAAGATCTAGATTCATCATGATTTTTCCAGCCATTTGCCTGGCATCACGAGATAAATTTTTATTCACGGACAAACCACTGGAATAAAAGACACCGATATCTCCACCGAGCCAGTATACGAATAATAGTAAATGCATTAATAAAGCTATGTCATGTCCACTCATTGGTATTCCCCTTTTACATCCGTTCAGTGTAAATGATTATATGACATCGTCATCGAACGTCAATCTGCACGAGAACCCGGTGAAATAAAAAATACGGATAAAGACGATAAGATATTACATGGTGACGATTGTTTTTCCGAAATTCTTCCCTCTCATCAGTTTACAAAACTGAGCAGGAGTTTTCTCAATGCCAACCACTTCATCTTCCATGTATTGAATTTTTCCGTCTTGAAGCCATTGACTGGCTTTTGATATAAATTCATCTTGTTTGTCATAGTGGTCATATACAACGACCCCTCTTATTGTGGCTCTTGCTCCAACAATTGGTCCGAGATTGGGTCCTGGAGGCGGCGTGGAGAGATTGTATTGTGTCATAAATCCACAGAGCACTATTCTGGCGTTAAAGGCTAGATTCTTAGTCATGATGTCGAGTGTTTCTCCCCCAACATTATCAAAATAGATATCTACGCCATTGGGGCAAAGTTCTCTGATTCTATGATCAATGTTTTCGGTTTTATAATTAATGCAATCTTCGAATCCAAAAACATTTTTAACCGCATTGCATTTCTCTTCTGAGCCAGCGATGCCTATGGCTTTAGCACCGTGAATCTGAGCAATCTGACCAACCATACACCCTACTGGACCGCTTGCTGCTGATACGACTAGAATGTCACCCTCTTTTGGTTCTCCATATACCATAAGGCCTGCATATGCAGTCAATCCTGGCATGCCCATTATTCCAAGCGCAGTACTTAATCGTCCCTGATGGCCAGTGAGCTTGCGCACTCCATCTCCATCAGATATGCCATATTCTTGCCATCCATTTGATGTCAGCACGATTTCTCCTTTTTGGTAGTCAGGATGATTTGATTCGATTATTTCTGAAACCGTTCGTCCGACAATCGTGTCACCGACATTCACCTTTTCTGAGTATATATGTCTACCAGTTATCACACCTCTGATGTATGGATCTAGAGAAAGATGTATCGTCTTACTCAAAAACTGATTGGTATCAGGAGTGCTTATCTCGTCATCTAATAGCTCAAAGTCTTCTTCAGTAGGAACACCTTCTGGAGACTTTTTTAAGACAATTTTTCGGTTTGTAGTCAATTTAAAGTTGATCAATCATATGGTCACAACTGCTGACCCTAAATTCTCCACCGTCTTCAATATTAACGATTTCAACGACGCCATCATTGATAACTAAAGAGAATCTTTGACCCCTTGTTCCCATCCCAAATCCTGAAGCATCGAGACCAAGACCGATGGCTGAGGTGAATTCTCCATTTCCGTCTGCCAACATTAGCACCTTGTCTCCAGCATCTTGACTTTTGCCCCAAGCATCCATCACAAACACATCATTGACTGCCATGCATGCAATGGTATCAATACCCTTGGCTGTAAGTTCCGTCGCTTTCTCAATAAACCCAGGAAGATGTTGTAGAGAGCAAGTTGGCGTAAAAGCTCCTGGAACTGAAAACAAGGCAACTCTCTTTCCAGCAAATAAGTCATCATAGCTAACCGGCGATGGGCCTTCAGCTGTCATGGTTGTAAAGTTGATATTTGGGACTTTATCTCCAACATCAATGCTCATTTATTTTCTCCTCGAATTTATAGTAGAAAGAGATATTTTATTACACAAAAAATCAATCAACCATAAATAATGCTATTTCAGGAACAAAAGATACAGTCATGAGACCCATGAGCATAATAATCAAAAACGGAATGGTGGCCTTGCATATCGTCCAAAACTTCTCTTTAAAGACACCCATTGCGACAATTAAGTTTAGTCCAAGGGGTGGCGTGAGATAACCAATTTCTAAATTCATAACCATGATGATTCCAAAGTGAGTGGGATCAATGCCGTGTGATGTTGCGATTGGCATCAACATTGGAGCAAGAATAAGAATTGCTGAACCAATATCGATGAGACAACCAATCAGAATTAGAAAAAGGTTAATGCTCAGTAAAGCCGTTACAGGGTTATCAATTTTATCACTCATCCAGGCCACTAAATTCTGAGGAACTTCCTCATAGGTAAGAAATACATTTAAACTCAAAGCGATCATTAAAACTGGGAATAAGGACCCAAGTAATTTAGTTGTTTCTCTGATGACGTCTCTCAAATCATCCAAGTTCATTTCTTTATGAATCATTGATTCAACAATAAAAGCATAAACAACGGCCACAGCTGCAGATTCAGTTGCTGTGAAGTATCCTGAGTATATTCCCCCGAGTATAATCAAGGGCATCAATAGTGCCCAAATTCCCTTACGCAGTGATTTTGAAATATATGAAAGGTTCCAAGAACTTTCCCGGTGTGAAAAATTTTGAGCCACAGCATAAGTAAGCATCAAAGACGTGAGTAATATGGCAGGACCAATGCCTGCTATAAATAAATCTCCAATTGATGTTTGCGTCATGATTCCATATAAAATCAATGGAATACTTGGAGGTACAACAATTCCAAGAGTGCCCGCGGCACATAGAGCACCGAGTGCAAAGTTTTTAGGATAACCCGCTTTGATCAACGCGGGATACATAAGCGTTCCAATGGCAAGCAATGTGACTGTCCCCGATCCAGAGACTGCGGCAAAGGCCGCACATGACATGATTGTTGCAATGGCCAGTCCCCCAGGAATGGGTGCAGTCAATGAAGTCATTAAATCAATGAGTCTTGATGCCATTCCCCCCCTCGACATAATGTTTCCTGCAAGAATAAAAAGAGGGATGGATAGCAGTATATCCTTGTTGGCAGCATCCCATGCATCGACGACAATATTGCTGATCACACCATCTCCAAATGCCCAGTAAGCATATGCCGTGGATATGCCTAAGATAACAATAAGATTCTGTCTCAATACAAATAAGACAAGAATTATGATTGGTAAAAACAGAGCAGAGACCATTGGATTATTCTGTGCCTGAATCGACACCCTCCCCTGGTCTAAAATTTGGATTGATTGTATAAATTAGGTGTCTAATCGATGTTAAAAAGAATGCCGCAGGGATAATCATTTGAAAAGGCCAAACCGCTATTCTTAGAACGATTGACTGAACATCATCTCTGAATGTTTCAGTCACTACCTGAAAAGCAATGACAGAAAAGACAAAACAAAAAAGAAACATGAGCCCTTCCTGAATTCGATTGAGAATAGGTTCAAATGATTCCGGCAACCAATTGTCTGCAAATTTAGGCCTTAAATGGGCGGCTTCTGATGACGCCACACCTAACCCAAACATCACGACGAATAAATTTGCATAAACACCAACTTGTCTCGACCAATGCAATCCTGTTCCAGTGATCTCTCTGAAAGCAACATCGCTGAACATCACAATAACCAATGCAACAAATGCCAGGAATGTTACATTCCTTTCAAAAATATCTAAGTATCTTAATGTCAGCTTCATGATTTTGTCTTTGAATAATGATAAATCATTGTAAACTATCCTGATAAACGATTTTATTGCAAACCACTAACTATGAACAACAAGCATGAACTTCCAATAAGCGAAGAAACTAGAAAATTTTTAGAATCAAAGCACCTTTTATTCATCAATGGTGAATGGATAGAATCGTCTTCGGGTGAGATTATTCCAGTTGTGGATCCAGCAACCGAGGAGAAAATAGCAGAGGTTCAATCAGGAACAAAAGACGATATTGATCTCGCGGTAAGATCTGCAAGGAATGCTTTAGAGGCTGAATGGTCTAAGATTCCCTCACATGATAGGGCTCAGATTCTTCATCGATTATCCGATGAAATTGAAGCCAATTTTTCAGTTCTTTCTGAGCTAGAGGTCTTGGATAATGGTATGCCTATGCAGCTTGCACAATACTCCATTGCTAGTCATGGCGTAACACTATTACGATACTTTGCGAGTTGGGCACCAAAGATTCATGGTAAAACGATACCCGTCTCACCAGGCGGTGTAATGAATGGGGACTCTTTAACATACACAAAAAGGGAGCCCATAGGTGTTGTTGGCGCAATCATTCCATGGAATTCTCCACTGATCTTTGCAATCTTAAAGCTTGCTCCTGCTCTTGCAGCCGGATGCACAGTTGTGCTTAAGCCTGCTGAACTGACTCCATTGACCGCATTATACTTTGCTCATTTAATTGAAAAATCCGGAATACCAAAAGGTGTCGTGAACATTGTGACTGGATTTGGCGAAACAGCAGGAGATGCGCTCGCAAAACACGAAGATGTAGATAAAATCACGTTCACCGGATCAACTGAAGTTGGAAAGAAGATCGTCTCATCTTCTGTCGGTAATTTAAAAAAAGTCACCCTTGAATTGGGTGGCAAAAGCCCCGTTGTTGTTTTTAATGATGCCGACCTCGAGAAAACAATTCCCGGTGTTGCAAGAGCTTGTTTTTTTCTTCAGGGCCAAAACTGTATGGCTGGAACCAGGGTATTTGTTCATGAAGATATACATGATGAATTGGTTGAAGGGGTTAAAAATATGGCAGAGGCCTTTCAAATTGGTCATGGATTGATACAGACGAACGATTTTGGACCGTTGATATCGGGAGACCAAAGAAATAGAGTCATGAAATATATCAAGCAAGGCATTTCCGAGGGTGCAACATTGGTGTGCGGCGGTCATGAAACGAATGAAAAAGGATTTTTTATCGAGCCAACAATATTCACAGACGTTACCGCAGACATGGCAATCGCGAGAGATGAGATATTTGGTCCTGTATTGTGCATTGAAAAATTCAATAATGAGTCACTTGAAGCAATCGCGAAGAGAGCCAATGAAACCACATATGGTTTATCAGGAAGCGTCTGGACCAATGACATTGCTACTGGCCATAGAATGGCTGCTTTGATCGATTCCGGGCAGGTCAGCATAAACTGCCATGCTGCAGTTGATCCAGCAATTCCCTTTGGTGGGAATAAACAATCCGGTTGGGGCAGAGAGTTTGGTGAAGAAGGTTTAGGCGCTTACTTGAAAACGAAGGCCACCACAGTCATATACTGATTTACCAAGGAACTTCGTTTCCAAATCGATCTAAAAACTTTCCGCTATCATTAGGGCTAATTGACTCAAACATTATTTGTTGTTCAGTAACGCTAACATCAGGATCGACTTCAGCTTCCTCTCCTCCTAGGTGTGTTTTGCACCATCCCGGAGCCAGTGCGATGACAGTGATGTCCTTCCAGTCAATCGACATTCCCTTTGATAAAATATTCAATCCAGCTTTACTCGCTCTATAGGAATAGAGTCCACCAAAATTATTTTGTTGCACTGAGCCAAGATCGCTCGACATCATAATCAAAATTTTCTTTTTGCTCATAGCGATTTGATTATAAAAGGCTGTTGCGACCTTGAATGGAGCCAGAAGGTTGACTTCTAGAATGTCTCTCCAAATTTCATAATCCATATGCTCTATATTCTGATATCCCATTCCTTCAGGCACTCCTTTTGGCCCTAAAGTTCCAGCATTATTGATGAGTATATCGATCGGTTTTTCGTGATATTTTTCGCTTAAAGCAGTAATTTCATCAAAATTTGTTACGTCAAGTTTCTCAATGGAGATATTTTTAGGAAATTGATCTTTTAGCTCTAGAAGTTCTTTTGATTGTTCTGGTTTCCTTGAGCAAGCTATGATTTCCCAATTTTTTTCTGAATATTGCCTCACGTGCTCAAACCCAAGGCCTCGATTGGCTCCTGTAACAAATACTGTTGGCATGATATTCTCCATAAAATAGAATCTGCTTATCATAACAAATTCTAACTAATGGAAAATGCATCAAAGGTGAAAGATATGTCTCAACCAAATCATTTGTCAGCTCTTAAGATCACAGACGATATTCAAATAGAAAAGCTGAGAAAAGAAACACAGGATTATTTTAATGAATGTGAAGAGAAATTAGGGTTTATACCTAATGTTCTTCTGGCTTATGCTCATGATGAGAAGAAACTTGATCAATTTATGGGGCTTTATAACAACCTCATGCTGGATGATTCAGGTTTGACAAAACTTGAGCGTGAAATGATTGCGGTTGTTGTATCATCATTTAACCGTTGTTTTTACTGCATGGTTGCTCACGGCGCAGCCGTAAGACATATGTCCAAAGATCCGATCTTGGGTGAGCTGTTGGTTATGAATTATAAGACAGCTGTTTTGAGTGATAGACATCTAGCGATGTTAGATTTTGCATGGAAAATCTCTGAGAGCCCAGAGAAGATAACTGATTCTGACCGTGAGCATTTAAAAAACAATGGATTTGATGAGCATGATATTTGGGATATTGCTGCTGTTGCCTCATTCTATAATATGACCAATAGGATGGCTTCAGCGATCGATTTAATGCCAAATACCGGATATCATCACAAAGCGAGGTAATTATTATGGAATTTAATCTAGACGGAAATCTATGGAATCAGTTTTCAGAGCTACTCAGCTCTTTTGGAATCAGTTTATTTATTGCTTTATGTATCCTAATCATAGGGCGACAGGCTGTTAAAATCCTGATAAAGATAATCTCTTCTGCCTTGGAACGATCGAATACAGAAGATACTGTGAGAATATTTGTCACGAATCTTTTGAATACTTTATTGATGATTGTGATTTTCATTGCTGCGATCAATCAATTGGGTATAGAAACGACTTCGATCATAGCGGTTTTAGGTGCTGCAGGCCTTGCAATCGGTCTTGCGCTTCAAGGCTCGCTTTCTAACTTTGCAGCAGGCATTCTGATAGTAATCTATCGACCATATAAGGTTGGAGATTATATTCAGGCAGACAATCATCTCGGAACAGTCGATGACATTCAGATCTTCTCAACCGTTTTAAGAACTCCTGATAATAAAGTAGTGGTTGTTCCAAACGGAAGCATCATGAATGGAAGCATTGTTAATTTTTCTAACCAAGATGAAAGGCGAATTGATATGGTTATCGGATGTAGTTATGACGATGATATTGATAAGGTTAAGGCGGTGCTCGCAGATGTTTTATCAAAGGATGACAGAATATTGAGTGAGCCTAAGCCTAGAATTGCTTTATCTGAGTTGGCTGATAGCAGTGTGAATTTTATAGTCAGGCCTTGGGTGAAGAATTCGGAATACATCGATGTCCATTACTCATTGCTTGAAGAGATTAAGAAAAGATTTGACCAGGAAGGGATATCAATACCGTATCCGCAAAGTGACGTGCATATCCACAATCACTCTGAGTGATTGTGGAATAAGCATTTATTATTGTCAGAGTCTTATGAGGCAGTCATCCACTTCTGGAATTTAGGATCCGCAGGCGCCTCTAAGCCTGTTTCTTCTTTACATCTTCCTTTCAGTTCCTTAATTGAGCTAAAGCCTTTATCGAATAACTTAGGTTTACCTCTTAATTTCATTTTCTCAACTCTAAGTTTTGTTGTGGCAGCTTTATTGATGCTTAAATCCTTTCTGAGGACGACGCCATAATTATCTTTCGCTCCATTTCGGGTAACAAGTCCTGCATCTACATCAAATTGAACCCTTTCTGGCTCTCTAGTGAATGGGTCACCGCAGCCACCTCCTCCCCATGTAACGTGATAGAGGGTATCCCCTTCTTCTACAGCAATTCTATCGCATTTTGATTGCAATAATTCTGTGTCACCATTTTTTCTTACCAAAGTTTTAGTGCTCCTTTCTCCAGGTAATCCTCCATTAACACCCCATGGATATGTAAGCCAGCGGTCATCGTGAATAGACACCTCGCCAGTTTCTAAAAATTTATAGGTTGTAGCTAAAGCATTTCCGCCTCTATTATATCCTGCTCCTCCACTATCTGGGACGGTGTAATATTCTTCAATAACTACTGGGAAGTAACTTTCGAGGAATTCATTAGGTACATTGGTAAATCCAGGCCATAGTGAATGACCATCTGGACCATCACCCATTGGTTTTCCTGGTACTCCGCCAAAACCAATCATATAGAGTTGATACCATTCGCCATTCTTATCATAACCTGAGTACATTAAATGAGGACTATCAGAAAATCCTGCACCACAAAGGAAGTCTGGTGAGCCTTGTCCCAAGAGTCCACCCAGTACATCGAATATTCTCCCTAGTGCATGAGTCCTGCAAGAGAGTGCAGCTGGGTAGTTTGGTTTAAGTAATGTGCCTTGAGGAATCCTAACTTCCATGAGGTCATAAAACCCATCATTAAACATAATGGCTGGATCGAAGACCATTATCATGTAAACGCCACAGAACATTTTGAACATTTCCTCATTTAGAAGAAAGTTTATGGAGCTAATTGACTGAGGATCTGTTCCTTCAAAGTCAAATATTACTTTTTTGCCCTCTCTCCACATAGCACATTTAATTTTATAAGGACCCATTTCTAATCCGTCATCACAGATGTAGTCTTCAAAGTATTGTTTTTCAGTTGGTACCGTAGTTTGAATGAGTTTACCCATTGCTTTTTTGTTTCGATCTAAGAGATCCTCAAGGGCTGAGTAGAAAGTATCATCACCAAATCGGTTAGCCATCTCTAAGACTCTTTTTTCTGCAGTTTTTATGGACGCTACAATTGCATTAAAGTCACTTTTATTCCATACAGGTAGTCGACAATTGTGAAGAATGATATTCAATATCTCTTCTTGGAGTACGTCGTCTTTAAAGATCTTGGTTGGAGGAACTCTTACGCCCTCTTCAAAGATTTGAGTGGCATCCGTCGGGAGGCTCCCAGGCACTTTTCCACCAACGTCAGTCATATGGCCAAACATGGCAGCATAAGCAATTAATCTGCCGTCTTTAAAGATAGGCCTTAAAACTAACCAGTCATTGGCATGACTCACTGCTCCATTACATGCGTAGGGATCATTTGTTAAGAACATATCTCCTTCCTCAATAGTTCCATCGAAAGCTTCTTTGAAACCATGAATGAAGCTTCCAAATTGTCCCACAACCATTTTACCATCGAGGTTAGCGATCATAGGAAATTCATCACCTTGCTCTCTTATTCCAGGTGACATAGCAGTTCTAAATAAGACTGCATCCATTTCCCAACGCGCTGAGAACATAGAGTTCTCAATTACATCCAATGTAATTGGATCTAACTTCTTTCTTTTAAATTCTTTATTATTTGTTTGTATAAGTTTTGCAGGCATCTTTATCTCCGTTATGCTTCAGGCGTGATTAAAATATTACCAAGTTTATCAACTTTACCTTTGTGCTTTGACAAAATAAGAGTTGTTGAGTCCATTTCCATAACAATTGCTGGACCTTTGATCACATTTCCATATTTTAGTTTTGAGCGATCATAAATTGTAGCTTTTTGATTTTTGCCATCCATGAATACTTTTGTATCATCTGAAATGATAGATACTTTAGAAGGCTTAGGTCCTCCTCTTCCAACGGACGGTGCTTTAACTGACAGGGCTTTGTCTTTAACGACCGCCCTTAGGTTTACTAGTTCTTTTTCTTCTTCCAAAGAAAAGGTAAAGAGTTGTTCATGCAGTTCGTCAAATTTTTCACCTATTGCATCTAAGCCAGCCTTCTTTAATTCTGAAAGTTCAAAATCAACGTTGATCGTAAGACCTTGACCAAGATATCTCAAGTCTACCTGGAAAGTTGTTGTCCTCTTATTTTTCGGAACACCTTCAGCATCTAATGTTTTGGAAGCTTTCTTAGCAAGGTCTTCAAAGATTTTTACTATTTCTTTTTTGCTCGTGTCTGAGAACCTCCTGATAAATGACATTGATGCTTCATCTTGAATGTTAGTTGTAACATCACCATATGCACAGAGTACACCTGGACCAGGTGGGATAATCACTGGCCAAGAATTGGTAAGCTTACCGAGTGCGTTAGCATGTAATGGACCCGCTCCCCCAAACCCAATTAATGCGAAATCCCTTGGGTCGTAGCCTTTTTCAACAGAAACCAAACGAAGAGCCCCATACATATTCTCATTGACGATATCTATGATTCCAGCTGCTGCTTGTTTAAGGGATAAACCTAATGATTTAGCAACTGGCTTTATTGACTCTTCAGCAAGATCTTTTCTTATTTTCCAGTCCTCATCTCCACCAAGTGCAACATATTCAGATGGTATATAGCCAAGCACAACATTTGCGTCGGTTACTGTGGGCTCAATACCGCCTTTGTTATAGGCCGCTGGGCCTGGTGCAGCACCAGCACTTTGTGGCCCGACTCTAAGAGCCCCAGTTAATTCAGGAACATGAGCAATTGAACCTCCTCCTGCTCCCACAGTCCTCACATCAACTGATGACGCTCTTACCGTGACATCTCCAACTGAGGTTTCACGGCTTTGTTCTGCAACACCGTCTTTAACTAAGGATACATCTGTTGAAGTGCCCCCCATATCAAATGTCATGAGGTTTTCAAAACCCGCTTGTTTTGCAATCCATATTGCCCCAGATACACCTCCAGCAGGCCCACTCATCAATAGGTTTACAGGAGAGTCTGAAGATGCCTTTGCAGAGGCAAGACCACCATCTGACCGAAGAATACGAAGCTTTACATCTTTCATTCTCCTCTTGAGACCTTTTTGAAGATTCTTCACGTATTCAGCAACTTTAGGCCTTACATATGAGTTTGCTACTGTAGTGATGGTTCTCTCGTACTCTTGCATTTCAGGAACCACTTCGGATGACAATGAAACAGGAATCTTAGGCAAAAGCTTTTTCTTTTGAATAACTTTCTTTATTTCTTTTTCATGCTTGTCATTTGCATATGAATTAATCAATGAGATTGTGATTGCTTCGACACCTTTGTTAGACAATGCTTTGATGTCTTTTGCTAGTTGACCAACTTTAAGTTTTGACAATACCTCACCTTTTGCTGAGATCCTCTCATCAGCCTCAATTGTTAAAGCCAATGGAGCGAGAGGGTTACTCTTATTATAGATTACCCAGCCACCAAGACCGCCAGGAACAAATGAACGAGCTATCTGAAGAACTTGACGATACCCTTTTGTGGTTATTAGTCCAACCTTAGCGCCCGTTTCTGTCAATATAGTATTTGTGGCGACAGTTGTTCCGTGCATCACGGTATTTATTTGAGATGGATCCACGTCTGCATTTGCACATACTCGCTTGATCCCATTGAAAACTCCGATGGAAGAATCCTCTGGTGTACTGGGTACTTTTGCTGTGTGAAGTTCTCCAGATTTCTCGTTGACGAGCAAGAGATCGGTGAAAGTTCCCCCTACATCAACTCCAAGTCGATAACTCATATTTTCTCCTATTTTTTATATCGAACTAAATTCATAGTTTATTTTTTTAGCTCGACCTTTTCTTTGAATTATTTGAGATAGTACCTTAAAAAAGAATCTACAATAATCATACTTTTATTGTATGTTTATTTCAGCATTTTCTGGGAATATTCCTGCTTTTGGCACCATTGCTGGAACAGCTCTGCCAAGTTGAGATTCTAGCCACTCAGAGTTTTTGACGACTTGATTGAGATCAACGCCTGTTTCTACCCCAGATCTGTTTAGCATGTAAAGCAAATCATCCGTCGGTATATTTCCTGTAGCCTTGGGTGCAAATGGGCATCCGCCGATTCCTCCAGTTGAGGCATCAATAATCGTAACCCCTGCTTCGATTGCTGCTGCAGCATTTGCTAAGCCTGTGTTTCTTGTATTATGCAGATGTGTTCTCAGTGGCAAATTCGGAGCAAGATCTTTGATCAATGAAAATGTTTGCTTTATTTGATTGGGAACTGCGACACCCACGCTGTCGGCTAAACCGATGATGTCAGGATTTCCTTCCAGGACCTTTTCTGCAATAACGGCAATATGTTCTGGATCTACTTCTCCTTCATATGGGCAGCCAAATGAACATGCAATCAAAACATTTGTTCGTATCCCTGATGTCTTAGCTTCGTCAGCAATTTCTAACCAGTTATCAATCGACTGCTGGGTGACTACACCCTGATTTTTCATATTGTATGTGTCAGTGCTGACAATGACCATTCCAACCTCTTTGATTCCACAGTCTTTGGCACGCTGGAAGCCTCTTTGATTCATGATGAGTCCAATGTATGAAACATCATCATGCTCTGGCAAGCTTGCCACAAGATCTTCTGCATCAGCCATTTGAGGCACTTTCTTTGGATGAACGAAGCTTGTTACCTCAATGTTCTTAATTCCAGCATTGATTGACCTGGTGATGAACTCTTTTTTGACTTCAGTTGAAAGGAGCTCAGGCTCGCTCTGAAGCCCATCTCTTGGCCCTACCTCACAAATTGAAACTTTTGACACCATTCGACTCCTTTTTGTTATCTAGATTTGATCAAGTGTATACAAATATTATGATATTCTCTATCTTTTGGATTGGTGTCATATCATGCAAGTAGGACGCATTACAGCAGTTACAATAACCACGCCCGATTTGGATCGGGTTATTGATATTTATTCAAATTATCTGAACTATCGCTTGGTTTATTCGACAAAAGTAAATTCTGATCAAGCAAGAAGTTGGGATGCTGAAAACATTGAGAATGCTGAAATGATTTACATGAGTCCAGAAGGATCAAATGATTTTTTCTTTCGATTCGTTGAGCAATCCATTGATCCCAGTTATGTTCCATTTGGAACGCACGGATGGAACGCAGCAGAGCTGATTGTAAAAGACGTCGATGAATCAGCTAAGAAATTAATCGATTCACCATTTGAGATCATTGGTGAGCCGGCAGATTTGTCCTTCACGGATCAGATCAGGGCGATGCAAATCATGGGCCCATCTAAGGAAATTCTTTATCTGACTCAATTTAAATCTAAATTGGATGAGTTTGATAGCCCCACTCCAAGATGTGACATCGATCAAACATTCATTGTCATTCTTGCCGGAGAAAATATAGATAAGATGCAATCCTTCTTTAACGAAACACTGTCTATAGAAAGAGCGCCGCCTATGCAGTCAAGAATTCGAGCAATTTCAAAAGTTTTTAATCTTCCAGAAGATACTCAATACAAATCCGCTGCTTTGGCAATCAGAGGACAATCATTAATAGAACTGGATGAAATGCCACCCGATGCTGTCCCAAGAAGATTTCATTCAGGTTACCTGCCATCCGGTATCTCAATTGTAAGTTTTATTGCTCACGAAGCAGAATTTCTTCAGAAAACATATGATTCGAATATTCCAAGTTTTGAGAAAGTTGGGGCAAATACAATAAAAGGAAGCAGCGGTGAGTTAATCGAGTTACTCTACGCCTAGGAGACATTATTTGGAGCCTAATTTAATCACATTACTAATTATTGCCTCAGCAAGCTCTGTGGCAGGTGTATTGGCTGGAATGCTCGGCATTGGAGGAGGAATAGTTATTGTCCCAATGCTCTATTATCTCCTGACATATTTTGGCTTTGATCAAGCAATCATAATGCATGTTGCTGTAGGTACGTCCTTATTCATAATCATTCCTACCGGATTAAGGTCTGCTTTTGAGCATTCAAAAAGAGGCTCTTTTAATCAATCGATCTTTAAAAAATGGTTTATTCCAATAGCTTTGGGATCAATTCTGGGAAGTTATCTCGCTGGTATATCAACATTTAAAGGGCTAACCTTGCTTTTTGCAACATTGGCCTTACTGGTTTCTTATCAGATGTTTAGGAGCAGTAGAAAGGATGAGACACTAAGAACCATTCGACATCCATTGCTTAATATTTCTCCATTTTTTATTGGTATATTTTCCTCAATGATGGGTATTGGAGGTGGAAATCTAAGTGTTCCTATAATGAGCTATATGGGTATTGAGATAAGGAAAGCCATTGGAACATCATCAGCCCTTGGGATCGTTATTGCGATTCCTGGATCTATTGGATTTATGATTAGCGGATACTCACTACCAAGCCTTCCAGATTACTCTCTTGGTTATGTAAATTTACTTTATGCAGGATTAATTATTCCCCTGACAATACTTTTCGTACCATTTGGAGTCCGGTTGGCTCATAGATTTGAAAGAAATAGATTGCAAACTATATTCAGTGTTCTTTTGGCAATTACTGCCATAAAAATGTTCGGGGATATATTTAGCGCTTAGAATGTTAGGGCTTGTGATTCGTCGGATGCAAGACGAGCCTCAATAGCTGCTATTTGATTCTGTAATAGCGTCACTCGTTCCACTTCTTTTTCTAAGAATTTTGACCAGTTTTCAACCGTTTTAACTGACGATGGAAGTTGACATCTGATCACCTTCTCTTCAATTTCTTTACCCATTTCAAGAAAGGCTTTTTGTGTTTCCATTTTTACCAAGAGTGCATCAAGGGTTAGATTCTCAGAATCAGCACACTGCTGAAGTGCGATATCGTTTCTTATATCGGCATCAATTTTTGCATTTGCAAACGAGTTTTTTGAATCCTCATATTTTGCAGCTTCAAATTCACACATACCTTTTGTAATATACGACTCATCCAACCGTTTAAGAGAGCCTTTAGATATTCCGGTATTAGCAGATTCAATGCAACCCGAATAATCACCTACATTGGACAATGATCTAGCAAGCCTCATATCAAGTTCTCCGTCGTCGGTTAACTTTGCT
Organism: Gammaproteobacteria bacterium; assembly: GCA_002717445.1. Lineage (GTDB taxonomy): Bacteria > Pseudomonadota > Gammaproteobacteria > Steroidobacterales > UBA11654 > CACPJA01. The sequence continues at coordinate 28,963 of PBDY01000009.1, forward strand.
GCCTCTCTTAGAGCGATTATCGCTTTTTCATCGTATTTTGCTAGGAACCATGCTTGAGCCAAAACTATCCAATTTTTTTCATCATCCGTGTCTACGATTCCGTCATCCACTGCCTTTTGTAGTAATTTTGCAGCCTCATAAGGGGCCTCTTGAGTTAAATAAAGTTGAGCCATCATTACAAATTCAGAACTCTTCTCCAGGTATCCTTCTTGATAGGCGGTTTGGTAGGCAGCTATCTGTTCGCTTTCCTGCCTATCTTGAGAATACATGGCTGATAGCTGAACCCAGTATTCTTTTTTAGACCATTCGACTACGAGTCTTTCGAGGATCCTTTTAACTTGATCCATTTGTTCCAATTCATAATAACTGGCCCGGAGCAATAACCACCACTGTTCTTTGGTTGGCCCGATGGCTAGGTTTTTTACATCGGCTTGAAGCCCCTTGATTTCTTCTTCAAGTTGAACGTATTTATCATTGCCCTTTCTAGTGTCTTCTAGTTGAAGTTTTAAAACCTTTTTAACTTCGTTGGCTAAAAATATGTAATCAATATTATTTCGGTCATACTTCACTCTGTATTTGCCAGCAGCTGAAGTGACGTTCTTCTGAAGTTGCGTGACGCGATCAGCATTTCTTGATTCAGCCAATGTTATGGCTTCAGAAACGGACTCAATGGTTTTATTGAATTGTTTCATTTGATACTGCGCCGTGCCCTTTAGAATATAAAGGTCTGGCCTAGGCGTTGTTTGATTCTTTAAAATCTCATCAACCGATGAAATGGTTTTTGGATAGTCCTCTAATTGAAAGTAAAGCTGAGCAATTGTGGTTCGTGCTGATGATATCAAACCCTCAGGCACTCTATCGTCTTCAAGAACTTTACGATAGAAGCTTATCGCTCCCTCATAGTTCTCTTTGATATATTCTACATAACCAAAAAAATAATTAACCTGGGCCCTCTCATAATCAGTGAGTTTTTTAAAGGCCATGATGGCATTTAATTCTTGGATGCCTTCTGCAATCTTTTCATCTTCAATCAACTCTTGAGCTGCCGAGAGCTTCTTTGCTACTTTCTCAGTCATTGCCCCTACTTTTTTAGTTTTTCTTTTTTCCTCCTCTTGAGCCACGAGTTCACCAGAAGGAATGGATAAGAAAGTTGGAAGGATAGCCAAACTGAAGGAAAGAATAAAAAACAATGAGAGTTTCTTCATTTATTTCTCCAATTCAAACGTAATCTTATGTTGAACGCCAGGTACATCAATTGGTGTACCGTTGATGACACGGGGCTTGTATTTAAACTTTGATGAAGCTTTTAGTGAGGCTTTAGCAAAAAGGCTGCTTGTGCATTCAATAACTTTTCCATTCGCTGTTGTTCCATTTCTTGTAACCACAAACTCTACTATGCAGTAACCTTCAATGCCTCTTGAAAGTGCTCTATTTGGGTAAATGGGTGCGACTTTTACGATTGGTAGGTATTCACCTTCGCCAGCATTAAATCCACCAATTCCAGCACCAACATCTACATTTGCATCGACTGAGCCAATACTTACAGTTTCCATGCTTGTATCAATATCATCCATTTGTTGTTCAGGTTCGGGCGGTGGTTCTTCAGGTTCGGGTGGCTTTTTTGGTTTGGCATTTTTTGTATCTAATGACTCATCTTTCTTCACACGAACAAAATCAACGAATCGTCCTTCGTATTTAGAGGTGATTGCTCCTTCACCAGTTGCTATGAGTATTTGCATTACCCAGAGTATCCCAAATGTGGTGAATACGGAGAGGAATCCAGCTGCCGCAATCCGAGTAATAGGGTCTTCAATTCCTATGGTATTTCTTATTTGTTGAATCAGTTCAGACATATTAAATCGTTAGATTATTCGCCTTCATTTGCAGCAATCGATACATTAAAGACACCGGCTTGCCTTGCAGAGTCCATGACAGTAACGAGTGTTTCTGTGAATGCTTTTTTGTCCGCCTGAATGATTACTGCTCCTTCGGGGTTTTCTGCATGCATTCTTTCAATATTAGCTCGGACTGCTCTCGGATCAATTCTTCTTCTGTTAATCCAAATTTCATTGTTTGCTCCAATTGCGACAAGAATATTAGCATTTTCTTTCTTAACAGCAGTTGGCGCATCAGGACGATTCACATCCAAACCTGATTCTTTTACAAATGAGGCCGTTACAATAAAGAAGATGAGCATGATGAATACAACATCAAGCATTGGAGTGAGGTTTATTTCAGCTTCTTCTTCTGGTGCTGCTTGAAATAGATTCTTTCTCATATGTCTGTACCTTAATAATTTAGTCTGCCGTCAGATTATCTTCTAAATCTTCGACTTCAGATGTTACCTTTTGATTTAATAATGTCACAAGAAATACTCCTGATAAAGCTCCAACCATTCCAGCCATTGTAGGGATGGTGGCTTTAGACACTCCAGAAGCCATTGATCTTGCATTTCCTGAGCCTGATACTGCCATTACATCAAAAACCTCAATCATGCCTGTAACAGTTCCCATCAAACCCAGTAATGGACATAGAGCTACAAGAGTTTTGATGATCGGCAGATATTGATTTGCAGACATGGTGAATTCAGAAATCATCTTTTCCCTGATGGCTTCTGAATGCCATGATTTTTTGTTTGAACGGGTGTTCCAGTTATTTTGTATAGAGCTTTTTTGTGAAATTAGTCCGGATTGAAAGAATGATAGTCTTTCTAGGATCAGCATCCACATCAGAAATATTACAAGTGCAATTATATTCAAGACGTCTCCTCCCATTTCTAGGAAGTCTCTGACTGCTATAATTACGTCACCCATCTTTAATGATCCTATCGATTATTATAATTAAGAGGATTTTTCAGAGTGACTAGCAATGATTCCAGCTCCCTGCTCTTGGATGATCTGAGTCACTCTTCTACTTCTTCCGCTAACAATTGTATGCAGAAGCGTAGTTGGAATTGCAACTGTCAATCCAAGCACAGTAGTGACCAATGCTTGTGATATACCACCAGCCATGAGCTTAGGATCACCTGTACCATAAAGAGTAATTGCCTGGAATGTTTTGATCATACCAGTCACTGTTCCGAGCAGCCCCATTAATGGCGCGACAACAGAAATCACTTTAATGATTAGTAAACCTTTATTGAGTTCAGGTGTTTCTTTGAATACTGCTTCAGCCATTTTTAGTTCAAGTGTATCTGTATCAACAGTCTTATTTTTCTCATAAACACTAAGAACTCTTCCCAAAGCATTGTCAGTGCTTATCACATCACTGTTCAACTGGGCTGTAACTTTCTTATCAGCATCAATGAGAATGTAGAGTCTTTGTATTGCGATTCCCACACCAAATGCACCCAGTAGTAATACCAGATATCCAACAATACCGCCTTGTTGAACTCTTTCCATGAGGTTGGGTCTTGCAACCAAAGAAGCCAAAACTCCTCCTAATGTTGGGTCAATACCAAAAGAGACTTTCTCATCACCGCTTTCAAAGACGTTTGAAGTGCTGCTGGTGTATCTTCGGCCTTCGGGTTGTCTTGGAATTTCTGTGACATTGCCCGTCTCTGGAGAATACGTAAGATATTTTCCATCGGCTACAATATTGAACGCTCCCACTCTTACGACTTCAGTGGATTGTTTGCTGCCGTTGGTATCAATCACGTCAGTTGTGAATTTGACAACTTTTCCGGTCTCAGTCATTTCTCGTTGAAGCTCAAACCAGAGTCTCTCAATTTCATCAATAGATGGTAATTTTGAGTTGCTTCCAATTTTCTTAGCCAATTCTTCTAGAAACGGAGTACGATCAGGGTATTGAACGTTGGTTAATGAATTCTCGAACCTTGTTCTGGCGTCACCAGCAACTTGCTGCATAACACCAAAGAGTTCTTTTAGGGCCCCAAGTCTTTCCGTTAGAGTGTCTTGAAGAACATTCAACTCTGCTTCATTCTCTTCAAAAATTGCTTCTAGTTGGGTGCTCCTATTTTCTTCAGTAACTCTAGTGGTGTCAGCTTCAGAAAGGAGATTTTCTTGCTGATCTCTCTTTTGTCTAAATTCTGCTTCCCTTTTTTTATTTTCTGAATTGTCATTGACTTTTCCTTGCTCAACGTTTTCAAGCAATTGATCAATGGTCAAAGCTGATTGCTGAGCAAACAGCGGACTAGTTGTTAGACATGCTAAAACTAAAAATAGATATATTTTCTTCATTTAGAGTACCTCCGCACTATCAACTGGGATAATTACCAGATCAGGTGCTACCTGCTTCTTGGCTATGCTTAGTCCCATCTTTATCTCATTACGATTATCGCTGGCATCATCCCATTGCTTTGTTTTTTGGTTCCAAACACCAGATACTTTTCCATCTATTGATTGATACATGAATGCAACACGACCAACACGAAGGAAATCTAATTCAAGTGTCTTCCCATCAACCTCTAAAGTATCCTTGTAGACTTCAATCGTTTTCCCATAATCATTTTCAATTTGATAGGCTTCTGTTACTTTTCTGAATTTCTCAGCAACTGTGACATCTTCCCTTTGCATAATTTCCTTGAGAGTAACTACTCGTTTTGCTCTTTCATCTAATAGAAAAGGTACATCGAGCTGAACAAATTGATCTAAAGAGTCAATCATCTTTGTCATCGTGGGGACAATCTGTCGATTGATGACGGAAACAAGAACAATTGATTTCTCCAAGTCAACTTTCACTCTGGCCTGGTTTTCAATCTGAAGCTCTAATAGCTTGTTATAGATTTGAAGGCCATCAATTTCTTTTAGTGCCGCTCTGTATTGATCTTCAAGTTTATTTGTTTGATCACTAATTTTGTCAACACGCTGTTGTGATTCTTGTGCCAATATTGTCCGTTCGGTTTGAGCTGTAAGAATTTGGCTCAAAGTTTCCGCAGGGACCATCATTGGAATTGCTACTAGCAGAAGACTACCTATAATCAGTTTGGTAGTAATTTTATGTTTATTCATAAAAACATTCCCCAAATGGTTTATTTAGAAAGCTTGGGTACACGCCCCAAGGAAGCATTGATAATAGCATAATCAAAAAATACTCCAAAGACTAATGACAAAATTTTTACTAAAAAAAAACTTGTAATTTTCTTCGATATATATTTTTTTAATATATCTATATAAGCATTCATCTATTCGTCTGCTTGTTGATAGGGTTTGACAAGAAATTATAATAAATGTTGACAAAAAGTCTCAGTTCGATGAATATTTGCGAATGCAAAACATGATTGACATTAAAGCTAGAGAGAATGCTTACGGATCAGAAGGAACCTTACTGAGCCTACTGCTGATTTATCACGCTGGGGTGAGATAGAGTTTTTTTACTTTAAAAGAATTTCTAAGACCCCGCAAAAAAGCGGGGTTTTTTTTACAATTTAACAAAAAGGGAGTGCAACGAATGCAAATATATTACGACAGTGATGCTGATCAGAATATTCTTAAAGATATGAACATAGTCATTGTTGGCTATGGATCTCAAGGACATGCTCATGCTAACAATTTAAAGGACTCGGGCGTTAATGTTACAGTTGCTTTGAGAAAGGAATCTGGGTCATGGGTAAAAGCTGAAGCAGCTGGATTTGATGTCAAGGAAGTTCATGATGCTGTTCCGCATGCTGATCTTGTCATGATGCTCATTCCCGATGAAAAACAAGCTGTAATGTATGAAAACTATTTGAAAGACAATATAAGAGACGGTGCAGTTTTGGCCTTTGCTCATGGATTCAATATTCATTTTGAAATGATTATGCCAAGGGGTGACTTGGATGTAATTATGATTGCTCCAAAAGGTCCAGGCCATACCGTTCGATCTCAATATGAATCAGGCGCAGGTGTGCCCTGCTTGTTGGCCATTCATAAAGATGTTTCTGGAAGAGCAAAAGACATTGGTCTTTCTTATGCCTCATTAATAGGTTCTGGCCGTGCAGGAATCATTGAAACTAATTTTAAAGATGAAACCGAAACAGATCTCTTTGGCGAACAGGCGGTTCTTTGTGGAGGATTAACATCTTTAATTCAAACTGGATATGAAGTGTTGGTAGAAAATGGCTATCCACCTGAGATGGCTTATTTTGAATGTCTTCATGAAGTGAAACTCATAGTTGATCTTATCTATGAGGGTGGTCTTCAAAATATGAGGTATAGCATTTCCAATACTGCTGAATATGGAGATTATGTAACTGGGCCTAAAATTGTAAATGACTCCACTAAGGAAACAATGCAAAAGATACTGGCTGATATTCAGTCCGGGGAGTTTGCCAGAGATTTTATGGATGATTGCAATTCCGGAGGATCCAAGATGGGCGAATACAGGAAAAATTCATCCGAGCACTCTATTGAGTCTGTGGGCAAGGACCTTCGATCAATGATGCCCTGGATCTCTGCAAACAAGATCGTAGATAAAGCTAAAAACTAGTTATGAACGATTCAAGAGAAATCATAATTTTTGATACCACTTTGCGAGATGGTGAACAAGCGCCGGGATGCAGCATGACTATTGGTGAAAAATTAAAAATTGCACACTCATTGAAAGAATTGAATGTGGATGTCATTGAAGCAGGTTTTGCTGCCGCATCTCCTGGTGATTTTGATGCTGTAAGTACAATTGCCTCAGAAATTGATGGACCGACTATTTGTTCTCTAGCAAGATGCAATGAAAGCGACATAGAAAAAGCAAACGAGGCACTTAAGCCCAATAAGAACAGAAGGATTCATGTTTTCGTTGCTACGAGTGAAATTCATCTAAAGCATAAGCTTAATATGGCAAAAGACGAAGTACTGAAGGCTGCCTTCGAAGGTGTAAAGATGGCTAAATCTTTTTGTGAAAACGTTGAATTTTCTCCTGAAGATGCCTCCAGAACAGATCATGGCTTTTTAACCGAAGTGGTGGATGCTGCAATTGAGGCAGGGGCCACTACCATCAATGTTCCGGATACGGTGGGCTATACAATTCCTTACGAATTCGGTGAATTATTCAATCACCTAATCAAAAACTGCACAAATACGGAGAACGTTATTTTTAGCGTTCACTGTCATGATGACCTCGGTCTTTCTGTAGCCAATAGTTTGGCAGCAGTAGAGTCTGGAGCAAGGCAAATTGAATGCACAATCAATGGAATTGGAGAAAGGGCTGGGAATACTTCACTCGAAGAGGTTTGTATGGCAATTAAAACGAGGGAAGAATATTTTGATTTCCAAACATCAATAGACTCCACTAAGCTCTATCCAACCAGTAGGTTGGTATCCTCAATCACGGGGATGCACGTACCGCGAAATAAAGCCATAGTGGGTGACAATGCTTTCGCCCATGAAGCAGGGATACATCAGCATGGAATGCTGAGAGATTCATCAACGTATGAAATCATGAAGCCTCAAGATGTGGGTATAGCAAGATCCAACCTTGTACTTGGCAAACACAGCGGCAGGCATGCATTCTTAGATCGAATCAATGATCTTGGCTTTGCTCTTGAAAAAGATGAAATTGATCCAGCCTTTGAAGAGTTCAAGAAATTAGCTGACAGAAAGAAGGAAATCTTTGATACAGATATAGAGGCCATTGTTTTGAATGCAGACATTGCAAATATGAGCAGGTGGTCTCTTTTAGATTTGGAAACAAGCTCTGGCTCATCTTGGGGTTCGACTGCATCTCTTAAACTTAAGGATTCTGATGATAAAATTATTGAACGCGATAACCATGACGATCCTGCAAGCGGACCTATTGAGGCTGTTTTTAATATTATCAGCGATATCACAGGCTACGCTCTTGAATTAGTAAATTTTGAAATTCACAGCGTCAGTGTTGGTGATGATGCTCAGGGTGAAGTAACTGTTACAGTAGGTTATGATGGTCAGAATTATAGAGGGAATGGGGTCAGTACAGACATCATAGAATCTGGTGCATTGGCCTATCTTGAAGTGATTAACAGAATAGAGAGAAATCAAGCAAAACATTAGGAGATATTATGCCACTCAAACCAACAAAGAATATTTGGTTTAACAACGAACTGGTTCCATGGGAGTCTGCTCAGATTCATGTGCTTAGTTATGCATTGCATTATGGTTCAGCAGTCTTTGAAGGCATCAGAGCTTATTCCACCAATGATGGCACAAAAATCTTTCGCTTGGATGAGCACATCAAAAGACTTTTCAATTCAGCAAAAATCTACAGAATGAATATTGCATTTTCGCAACAAGAGTTAAATCAGGCTTGTAAAGATATTGTTGTTACCAATGAATTAGACAGTGGCGCATATATCAGGCCGATAGCGTTCCGAGGATACAATGACCTCGGTCTCCATGCATCAAAGGATGATGACGTAGAGGTAGTGGTTGCTGCTTGGGAATGGGGAACCTTGTTAGGTGCAGATGCTCTAGAAAATGGTGTTGATGTTGGTGTTTCCTCATGGAATAGGAATGCTCCCAATACCATACCTGTTATGGCAAAAGCTTCCGGCAATTATTTATCTGGCACATTGGTCGCAATAGAAGCAAAGGAAAACGGATACGATGAAGGGATCTGTCTTGATTCGGATGGGTTTGTCAGTGAAGGTTCGGGCGAGAATATTTTTATGGTCAAGAATGGTAAGCTAATGACCCCTCCTCTCAGTTCATCAATATTGGACGGAATTACAAGAGACTCAGTAATGAAAATTGCAGAGGATCTGAATATTGAATGCGTTGAACGGAGAATCACAAGAGAGGAACTTTATCTCGCCGATGAGTTATTTTTCACAGGAACTGCTGCAGAAATTACCCCAATCAGAAGTGTCGATAGGATTCAGATCGGCGAAGGAAAAAGAGGTCATATCACAGAGAGCATCCAAAAAGTATTTTTTGGGTTATTCAATGGTGAATCTGATGACAAATGGAATTGGTTGAGTTCTGTTGGCTGAATCAGGAAAAACACTATTTGAAAAGGTCTGGGAAGATCATTTGGTTGTTGAAGAAACCCCAAATACGCCAGCAATACTTTATATTGACCTCCATCTCATTCATGAAGTTACAACGCCCCAAGCTTTTCAGTCTCTTAGGGATAAAGGGTTATCATTAAGAGACCCAAATAAAGTTCTGGCCACTATGGATCATTCCACCCCAACTCTACCCGTTAAAAGCATAGCCGATCTTGATATTGTTGCCGAAAAAGGACCTGCAGATCAAATAAGAGATATGATTAGAAATTGTGAAGAGTTTGGAGTCGAACTCCATGGATTTGATTCAGACAAAAGAGGGATTGTCCATGTAATGGGGCCTGAACTTGGAGCAACCCAACCAGGTAAAACCATTGTATGTGGTGACAGCCACACCAGTACTCATGGCGCATTTGGAGCGCTCGCTTTTGGCATAGGTACAACAGAGGTTGGCCATGTTTTGGCGTCACAATGTCTACTTCAAAGAAAACCGAAAACATTCGCAGTCAATATGGATGGCTCACTCCGATCAGGCGTATCCGCAAAAGACATCATTTTGAAAATTATTCAAAAAGTTGGAGTCGATGGTGGCGTTGGGCATGTCATTGAATACAGGGGCTCAACAGCTGGCGTTCTCTCTCTAGAAGAAAGGATGACCATTTGTAACATGAGCATTGAGGCAGGAGCAAGAGCCGGAATGTTTGCACCCGATGATAAAACTTTTAATTACCTGATCGATAAACCAATGTCACCAAAAGGTCCAGACTGGGATCAGGCAATGAAACGATGGTCAAGATTGGTTACAGATGAGGATGTTGCGTTTGATAAGGAAGTAAACATAGATATCGATCAGTTATCACCGATGGTTACTTATGGAACGAATCCAGGAATGGCAATGGAAATTGATGGTGTTGTTCCAGAAACAAACGGCGACCTTGGCTTTAAGCAGTCACTCAATTACATGCAAATTGAAGCTGGTAAACCGCTTATTGGAAAAGACATTGATGTAGTTTTTATTGGCAGTTGTACAAATTCAAGAATTTCAGATCTTAAAGATGCTGCTGAAATACTCAAGGATCGAAAAGTGTCTGATGGAGTAAAAGCATTAGTAGTGCCAGGCTCTCAGGCTATTAAGAAGGAAGCAGAAAGCCTTGGATTGGATAAAATCTTTGAATCGGCTGGGGCAGAATGGCGAGAGCCTGGTTGCTCCATGTGTCTAGGGATGAATGGAGACACAGTTGGGAATGGGAAATTAGCAGTCAGTACCAGCAATCGAAATTTTGAGGGCCGACAAGGAAAAGGAGCGAGAACAATACTCGCGAGTCCAAAAACAGCAGCGGCATCAGCAATATCGGGGTCAGTTGAGGATCCCAGAAAATATAGTTAATTTGTATGGATAAGATTATTGAATTCACTTCCAAGACTGTAGTTCTGTCAGTCAACGATATCGATACTGACCAAATCATACCCGCCAGATTTCTAACAGTGACAACGAAAGATGGACTTGGGGATGGTTTATTTTCGGATTGGAGATTCGATGAGTCTGGAAATAAGATTGAAGATTTTCCATTGAATCAGGCTAAATCAGAAGGTTGCTCAGTCCTGGTCGCTGGGAGCAATTTTGGCTGCGGCTCTTCTCGTGAGCATGCACCTTGGGCATTGGTTGATTATGGATTTAAAGCAATCCTAAGCACATCGTTTGCTGATATTTTTCAGAATAATGCACTAAAGAATGGACTGTTACCACTTACGGTATCTCAAGAGTTTCATAGCATGTTGACTGACAGTGAAGGGATTCAAGTTAAAGTCAGTTTAGAGGAAATGAACATTCAGAGTTCCAATGGAATGACTGAGCCTTTTGATCTTGAACCTTTTTCAAGGTATTGCTTAATGAATGGTATTGATCAACTTGGATTTATAATGAACCATGAAAATCAAATCCAAGCATATGAAGATAAAGGATAATCCATGAAAGCAGAAATAACGGTATTGGCAGGTGATGGTATAGGGCCTGAAATCACTGAACATGCATTAAAAGTTCTTAAGGCTATTGAGAAAAAGTATGATCACGACTTCATCTTAAATGATGCACTCTTTGGCGGCATTGCAATTGATGAGACCGGTGACCCATTTCCAGAGGAAACAAAAGACTTATGCAAGCAAAGTGACGCTGTTTTATTGGGTGCTGTCGGCGGACCAAAATGGAGTGACCCAAAGGCAAAAACCAGACCTGAAAAAGGTTTATTGGATATGAGATCAGACTTAGGTGTTTATGCAAACCTAAGGCAAATTAAAACGTATCCTCAGTTGATTGACAATTCACCGATTGAAAATTCCAGACTTGAGGGCATAGACATACTATTTGTTCGCGAACTCATCGGCGGGATTTATTTTGGTGACAAAGAGCGGTCAGATGACTACGCAAAAGATGTTTGCGAATATTCATCATTTGAAATAGAACGTATTGTGAAAGTGGCAGCTGATTTATCTATAAAGAGAAAAAATAAGCTGACTTCTGTTGACAAAGCAAATGTAATGGCGACGTCACAACTTTGGAGATCAGTAACCACTTCATTGATTGAAAGCGAATACCCAAGCATTGAAATGGAACATCTTCTCGTTGATGCTGCCACCATGCACCTTCTTTCACGTCCAGCTGATTTCGATGTGATTGTTGCTGAAAATTTATTTGGCGATATTTTAACCGACGAAGCATCAATGCTAACTGGATCAATAGGCATGATACCTTCCGCTTCTCTGGGCGATAACAATTTTGGCGTATATGAACCAATACATGGTTCTGCTCCGGATATTCAAGGCAAAGGGCTTGCCAATCCATGCGGCATGATACTTTCTGTTGCGATGATGCTCAAGCATTCACTGCAGTTGGTTCAGGAATCAAATGAAATAGAAAATGCTGTTGAGTCGGTTCTCAATGATGGAATGTTTACAGCAGACTTATCAAGCGATCACCATGTATCAACAGACGAAATGGGAACCGCAATTCTCACCAAAATAATTTAATCCATTTAAACAAATTATTGTATTTAGAAAGATTATGTTTATAATGTCGCTCTGTATTAACACATTAGTACAATAGAACATAGGAAGCATCAAAATGAAAATAGAAAGAGTTTTGACTAAAAAAGAAGAACAGTTTGCTGAAGAACGATTCTATAAAGCAATCATGACGTTAAAGGATATGGATGAATACCGGTCATTCTTTAACGATATATGTACACCGGCTGAATTCGAGTCACTTAAAGACAGATGGAGTGTAGCTGAACTTCTCGACAAGGGTTATACCTATAGAGAAATAAAGACCATGACGGGCGTGAGCCTGACAACAATCGGCAGAGTTGCTAGGTTTCTATTTGATGGAGCAAATGGCTACAAAATGGCACTGGATAGGATTAAAAAACAATGAATGAGAGAATAAAAATTGCCATACAGAAATCTGGCAGACTCACTGAGCACAGCATTACCCTGCTTCAGAAATGTGGCCTTGTTATCAGTCACACTAAAGATCAATTAATTGGATATGGCGAAAATATGCCATTCGATATCATGTTTGTTAGAGACGATGATATTCCAGGATTAATCCAAGAAAATCTCTGTGAAATTGGACTTGTGGGTGCAAATGTTGCAATAGAAAAGAAATTGTCATACGAGGCGGACCAATCTTCTTGTGAATTTACTCTAATGTCACCGCTTGATTTTGGTCATTGCAAGCTATCATTTGCATACCCAGACTCATCAATCATTCGCTCAATCAAAGACCTTGAAGGCAAAACAATAGCAACCAGTTATCCTTTTACAGTTAGAAACTACTTTACTGAAAACAAGATTAATGCAAATGTCACGGAATTCTCAGGAGCTGTTGAGTTGGCACCAAGTTTAGGTAAAGCCGATGCAATCTGTGACCTCGTATCAACCGGAAATACGCTTAGAGCACACAACCTTGAACTTGGAGAGACCATCATGGAGAGTGTTGCAACCGTTCTTAAATCCAATGCAAAGCAATCTCAATTTAAGAATATGTGGATCGATAAAATAATTGAAAGGATCAATGGTGTGCTTCAAGTGAATGAGAGTAAATACATAATGATGCATGCTCCAAAAAATGCGATCAATGAGATAACAAATCTCTTGCCCGGGACTGAATCACCAACGGTCATCCCATTGGACGGCATTGAAGGCACTGTTGCTGTTCATGTGGTTTGTAAAGAGACTGTTTTCTGGGAGACATTAGAGGACCTTAAAGAGGTTGGAGCATCATCCATATTGGTGGTTCCAGTTGAGAAAATGTTGATGTAAAGAATATGAGCTATGAAATCATACAATGGAATCGATTGGCTGAAGATGAAAAAAACTCATCCATTCAGAGACCAGTTCTTGAGAGCTTGAGGGAGCAAGGGTCGATTATTTCTAGTATCTTCGAAAGCATTGCATCTGAGGGTGATCAAGCTCTCAAAAGATACACAAGAATGTATGACGGAGTTGAGATAGATAACTTTTTAATGAATGAAAAGGAAATTGAATCTGCTTTCAGTCGAACGCCCAGATATTTAATGCAATCAATTGAGAATGCGATAGAGAATGTAAAAACATTTCATCAAAAAAATATCAGTAAAGACGCAGGAATAATAAAGGTTAAGGAAGGTGTAAAATGTCAGGTTATAAGAAGACCCATCGAAAATGTAGGACTTTATATACCCGCTGGTAATAACCCTCTTCCCTCTACAGCAATAATGTTAGGCGTGCCCTCCTCGCTTGCTAACAATAAGCAATCGTTCATTGTTTCTCCTCCCAACAATGAAGGACTGGTAAATGATTCAATCGTTGTTGCAGCTCGATTAAGTGGAATTGGGAAAATCTTTAAAGCCGGCGGCGCTCAATCAATTGCTGCAATGGCCCAAGGAACAGAATCGATTCCTCAGGCAGATAAAATATTTGGTCCAGGGAACAGCTGGGTCACAAAAGCTAAGCAAATGATTTCAACACTCGGTTTACCGGTTTCCATCGATATGCCTGCCGGACCTACAGAAGTCATGATTATTTCTGATGGCAATACAAATCCTAAATTTATTGCCTATGATTTGCTTTCACAAGCAGAGCATGGCATTGATTCTCAGGTCATTTTGATTTCACCAGATGAATCATTTCTAAAAAAAGTCAGTATTGAAATTGATAAAGCAATTCGAACAATCAGTACCCGAGAGATTGCCAGAATCTCAATGGAAAACTCCAAACTGATTTTTGTTGATGCACTTGAGGAAGCATTTAACATTTCAAATATTTATGCACCTGAGCACTTAATCATTAACTGTCAGGATGCAGAACAAATGCTTCCTAAAATATCGTCAGCAGGATCTGTGTTTCTCGGTGAATGGAGCCCAGAGTCGGCAGGAGACTATTGCAGTGGCACGAACCATGTATTACCCACAGCTGGTTTTGCAAGCTCATACAGCGGTTTATCAGTAGACAGTTTTTGTAAATCGATATCAGTGCAAAGTCTAACCAGAGAAGGGTTGCAATCAATTGGCGATGATATAATCAATTTAGCAATGGCAGAAGGTCTAGAGGCACATGCAAAAGCCGTTGCAGTGAGGATTGAAGAATGAATATCAAAGACTTAGTTCGACCCGAAGTATTAAACCTAAAACCTTATGTCCCAGCAAAGAAAGTGTTGGATAAAATTAGATTGAATGCAAATGAAAGCCCATATTCTGTTACGCGCTCTGCGTCTGAAGATTCTTTGAATTTATATCCAGATGCAAGACCCGATGAAATAAGGAGTATGGTTGCAAGTTATTTGGAAATATCTAGTGAAAATATTGTCATCACAAGGGGAAGCACAGAGGCAATAGATGTTTCTATCCGAACGTTTTGCGTTCCAGATAAGGATGGAATCCTGGTATTTCCGCCAACGTTTGAAATGTATAAATTTTATGCTGAGATTCAGGGAATTAAAATGCATACCATCCTTTTGGATAAAGAAAACAGGTATTCATTGGACATGAAAGCCATAGAAATATTTGATCCCAATCAAGCCAAGCTGATTTTTATTTGTTCTCCATCAAATCCTCTTGGTCATACGCTCAGTGATGAATCCATTTTTCGTGTGTGTGAGCATTTTTCAGAATCTGGACTCGTTATATTAGACGGCGCATATGTTGAATTTGATGACGATGGGATTTATCAAAAGGTTTTATCTAAATTTGACAACGTCATCATGTTGAGAACCCTATCAAAGGCTTTTGGTTTGGCTGGAGTAAGGTGCGGAGCTTTAATTTCTTCTCCAGAGATATGCCAGTTTATTGAACGAGTCATACCGCCCTACTCATTCAGCACACCTGCCGTCAATGCAGTTGTTGATAGCTTGTCTGATGAAGGCATCAAAGAGTCTAAAAGAAAC
>PBDY01000010.1 GCA_002717445.1 Gammaproteobacteria bacterium
TTAGGATAACCATCATAGAAATGGTGATTCTTAGTAACTCTAAACATATAGAGTATCAGAATAGTGTTGAAGACAGTAAATCCGAGTATAAATTCTTGCATTATTGTTTCTCCTAAATAATGGAATTGGATAATTATCTAACCATTATGTATATTTTAATGAAGGATGAGATTCTTTTTTTGGAGAAAAATATGAAAAAAATAATTACGTTATCATTGGCCTTGGTGTTTGTTGTCTCTTGTGGGCAATCTGAAGCACCAAATGGAAACAATGTGACATTTGATCTTGTTGGAGTTGAGTTTTATAACGAATTCATACCCTGTGTTGGTGGAGCAGATTTCAATCAAGAGAATGTTGATGAAATGATGAAAGGTTGGAGGTCTTTAAATATCTCTGACGATCTTTTAGGTGCATGGGGCTATGTTCCAGCTACTAAAGGTAGATTTGATAATGGCTGGTGGGAACTATCTTGGGAATCCAAGGAAGCCGCTGATGCTGCTTGGGCTGAATGGGTTCAAGATGAAGAGGCAATGGCATTTCTGGCTGCAAATGAATCAGTAATGGTTTGTGATGGCGCAGAAAGAGCAGCGTGGGATATGACTTTTCATAGGGATGTATATTCATTTGGACCCAGTGCAGAAGATGGATCATTCTATTCTGAGTTTTTTCCATGTAAATACAATGATGGAAAATCATCTGATGATTTAATGGAATCAATTGCACTATACAACAAGTGGTTGGATGGATTGGATTCAACTGGTTTCTATGCATATGGCATATACGCTGGTGATGGAACCAATGAATTAGCAGACTTCTGGTGGGGCAACTTTCATGAATCCTCAGAAAATGCAGCAAGTGGGGCTGCTGCCTGGCTGGAAACTGGTGGTACAGCAAAAGCATCACTCGAAGCTACAGCAACCTGTAATGTACCTGATGGATATGATTCTGGAGTTATTTATGATCCATCTCAACCGCAATTTTCTAAGTCATAATTTAGAATAATTGGTCAAAAAAAAGCCTGCTTATTGCAGGCTTTTTTTACTATATCCCTCAATTATCTATATCTCTGAAACCCCTATTCTTATTGGGTTTCAGAGCTATGGCGTCCCCTAGGGGATTCGAACCCCTGTTGCCGCCGTGAAAGGGCGGTGTCCTAGGCCTCTAGACGAAGGGGACCCAAGAAATATCAACAAAATAGTGATATTAGATGGCAAGTATATTTAAAAAAGCAATACTAATCCAATACTATAATCTCTACCTCTCCTAAACCTAAATTACGAATATCCTCTTCAATTTTTGATAGATCACCAACGATGAACCATGTCCATGTTTCAGGATCCATATATTTCTTTGCTGCAGCATTTACTTGTCCAATTGTGACGGCATTGTATTTTTCTGGAACGGCATTTAAATAATCATCACCCCTATCAAATGTGACAATTCCTGATACTCCTGATAGCAAGCTACCAAAGGTCTCAAATTGTCCATTCAATCCAAGGATAATTTGTTGTTTGATTGGGTCCAACTCTGCATTTGTGGCTGGTCTTGAGGATAGATACTCGCTGTATTCTTTTTGAATCTCTTTGATTGAGTCAACCGTTCGATCTGTCTGAACGGGTGCATACACAAGCATCGGTCTTGGTCCTTTGCGAGATGATAGCCTCGCTCTTACGCCGTATGACCAGCTTTTATCTTCTCTTAAGTTCATGTTGAGTCTTGAGGTAAAACTTCCACCAATGACCCGATTCATTAAATCAATATCAACTTCGTCATCCGTTCCATTGGCTGGCAATAATTGCCCTGCAACAATGAGTGACTGCATGGCTTCTGGCTTATCAAACAAATAAATCTTTCTTGCATTTGATTGGACTGTAACTTCATAGTTCATGTCAGTTGCTTGACTGGCTTCACTATTCCAACTTCCAAATTTAGACTCAAGCATTGGAAGAAGTTCCTCAAGCGTGGTATCGCCGATCACTACGATTGTAGAATTGACCGCTGTAATTGTAGCCTCTTTGTAATCAACCATGTCCTGGCGAGTCATCCATTGAATAGATTGTCTAGTTCCGTTTCCGCTGGAGGGCTTACCATAGGGGTGATCTTCTCCATACATTAGTTCTGGGATGAAATTAGAAACGATTCCATTGGGCGTTGATAGTGATTGATCAATTGATGCCAGCCATCTCATTTTCTTACGATCTATCTCGGTTGCATCAAATGTTGGTTCGTTGATAACCCCTATCATCAAGTCGAGCGATTCTGAAAAGTTAGACTTCAGTGCTGAAAGTGTCACACTAGATGAATCTAGGCCAGTACTTGTGTATAAACTTGTACCCAATTCATCAAGCTTGTCACTCAATTGAAGGGCGTCGTAACGTTTAGTTCCTTCGGTCAGCATTGACATTGTAAAGCTTGCCAGACCTGGTTTATCCGTTGGGTCAGAAGCATGTCCGGATCCGAGCAATAAACTCAAATTAATCATCGGAACATCGTGTCTTTCTGCAAAAACTACATCGATGCCATTATCCAACTTTGCTCTTTGAACTTCTGGTAAGTTGAGCTTCGGAAATGTATCTGGGAATGGGAGCTGGGAACGATCTGCCAATGGCTCTTTGTCAAATGTATGCGTTTTTTCAGGCTGAACCACCAGTACATAAACTCCGTCAGTCAACCAATCTGAGGCTGTTTCCTGGATCTCTTGCTTTGTTGTAGAAAGCATATCTGAGTAAAAACTATTAAACCGACCCGGATCTCCTGTGTAAACCTCGGAGTATGCGAGATAGTCTGATTTACCACCAAAGCCCCCTATTCTTTGAAGCCCTTTTATAAATGAAGCTCTGATTGATGTTTTAGTGTTCTTGAGATTTTTAGAATTGGGTCCTTTTTTTATAAAGTTTGCAAGAGTCTCATCCAGTGCATTTTCTAATTCCTGCAAGGAGACACCGTTTGCTAAATCTGCAATAATCCAAAATTGTCCTGCCAGTTCCCTGTCATAATAAAAGGCAGACACGCTGGTTGCGAGCTGACGCTTGTAAACCAACTCTTGATAAAGTGCTGAATTCTTACCGCCTGTCAAAAGTGCTGCAATTAGCTCAAATTGTGGGTGCTCTTTCGAACCAATCTCTGGGGTATTCCAAACTTTATATATGCGAGCATTTGGTACACGATCATACATGATCTCTCTCTTCTCACCCGTGCGTTTTGCAATCCACTTTTTTTTCTTTAATGGAGACGGCCCTGGAGGGATGTCAGCAAAATATTTATAAACCAATTCTTTTGCTTCCTGAAGATTTATATCACCAGCAAGCGAAAGGACCGCGTTATTGGGGCCATAATACGTTTTGAACCAATTCTGAACATCATCCATCGATGCTGCATTGAGGTCCTCCATTGATCCAATGACGCTCCAAGAATAAGGATGCCCTTCGGGAAAGGTTGCTTTTGAGGCTTGAAAAAAAACTCTCCCATATGGTTGGTTCTCTCCTTGTCTCTTCTCATTTTGAACAACCCCTCTTTGCTCATCGAGTCTCTCCTGATCGACAACACCAAGAAGATGCCCCATACGATCAGATTCCATCCACAAAGCGAGATCCAGCGCTGTCGTAGGAACATTCTGAAAATAATTGGTTCTATCATTATTGGTGGTTCCATTCATGTCGGTCGCACCGACTTTCTGAAATGGTGCAAAATATTCATTGTTGTAGTTTTCAGTTCCATTGAACATCAGATGCTCAAATAAATGTGCAAATCCTGTTTTACCTGGCAATTCATCCTTGGAACCCACGTGATACCAAACATTTACTGCAACAACCGGTATCTTCCGGTCTTCATGAACAATGACTCTCAGTCCATTTGGTAAAGTAAATTTCTCATATTCAATTTCCGGCAATTGATCATTTGCCGATATTGAAAGGGCGAATAAAAGAGTAAGTGGAAAAATTATTATTCTTTTTATTGTCTTCATAATATTCTAGCTACCTAAATCTTATTTTTTTCAGGACGATAATTGTAAATTAATTAAAATGAAACAGCATCAAAAGAAGTTAATTCTTGCAAAAATACTTATCCTAACCGCATCAATTTCAGTTGGTGTGGAGGCATCTAATTTATCTGAAAAGATTGATTTACTATTTGATGATCGAACCGAGAAACCGGGCTGCGCTGTGGGTGTTATAGAGGATGGTGTCTATCTTCACTCAAAAGGATATGGTTTTGCCAATCTTGAGCATGAGATAGCAATTGATTCAGATACAATCTTTAGAATTGGTTCAGTAAGCAAGCAATTCACAGCAATGGCTATCGCAATTCTAGAGGAGAAAGGCCTGCTCTCATTTGAGGATGAAATGAAAGCTCATATCCCAGACTTAATTGACTATGATCAAATCGTCACAATCAACCATATGATCCACCATTACAGTGGATTGGGAGATTATGAATACATGGACTACCCAGGTCTATTCAAAAATGCTGTGGGCAATGAATTTAGATGGGGCAATGAAGACTATCTATCCAATGAAGAATTTCATGATTTAATTAAAACCCTGCCATTGATCAGAAAACCTGAAAAGAAATTTTGGTATAGCAATACTGGGTATGTCTTACTCGCAATTGTTGCAGAAAATGCTTCTGGCATGAGTCTTAGGCAATTTACAGAAAAAGAGATTTTTGCTCCACTTGGTATGAATCATTCTTTTTTCAATGATGATGTAAATTTACTTTTTAAAAATAGAGCTGATGCCTATTCACCATTAGATAATGCATCTGATGAATATAAAATCAATGTAACCAACCTAAGTTGGGTGGGTGATGGTGGTGTTTACACTTCTCTAAACGACTTCATAAATTGGGATCAGAATTTCTATAAGAACAGATTAGGCAAAGAAGATGAATCGCTCATTAAAACCATGGAAATGACATTTGAGGAAACACAAGTGAGTAAGAGAAATCAAAAAATGGATGGGGAAAAAGAAAATGAGGGTACCTATGCGTTTGCTCAAAATCTTTCTTACTACAACGGTTATAAGCGTTGGTCTCACTCAGGATCCTGGGTGGGATGGCTTGCGCATTATGCTAGATTTCCAGAACTGGGTTTCTCAACAGTCGTTTTCTGCAATACCAATGAAATCGATGCGACTGTGATTGCAGATAAAGTGGTTGATATATATTTCGAAAACAGAAAAGAATGATTCGTCTAAAAGGCACTCTTGCCAGTGAGTGATCGTCCTACAGCAAGCTGATGGATCGTCTCTGTTCCCTCATAAGTCACTACACTTTCTAAATTAAGCATATGCCTAATTGGAACGTACTCTGCACTGATGCCTGAACCGCCAAGCATATCTCTGCAATCCCTTGCCACATCGAGTGCCATTCTGACATTGTTCCATTTTGCCAAAGAAACTTGAGTGGGATTCATTTGATCAAGATCTTTCAGTTGTCCCAATCTGTATGAAAGAAGACTGGAAGTAACGATCCTTCTTTGCATGTCAGCGAGTCTTATCTGAATTGCCTGATTTTCATCCAGTGATCGATCAAACAATATCCTGGTTTGCGTATACTCCAAAAGCTCTTCTAGGCATGACTCTGCAGCTCCTATAACGCCCCATGATATTCCATATCTCGCCTGAGTAAGGCAGCTTAGCGGTCCCTTTAAGCCGGTAACGCCAGGGAGGACACTATCTGCTGGAAGTCGAACATTGTCAAAAAATAGCTCAGAGGTAACTGAAGCTCTCAGAGAAAACTTATTTTCAATCTTGTTTGCAACAAACCCATCTGTTTTGGTATCAACAATAAACCCTCTGATGCCTTCATCCGTATGAGCCCAAATGACTGCCACATCTGCAATAGAACCATTCGTGATCCACATCTTCGATCCATTAATGACCCAATCGTTGCCGTCTTTTTTGGCATGAGTTTTCATATTGGATGGATCGGAACCTCCTTGAGATTCAGTCAACCCAAAACAACCAATGGCTTCTGCAGATGCCAGCTTTGGTAACCACTCTTCTTTTTGTTCCTCGCTGCCAAACACATATATCGGATACATGACAAGACTGCTTTGTACGGAAACAAAACTTCTCATTCCGCTGTCGCCTTTTTCCAATTCTTTGCAAATGAGGCCATAAATGATTGAATTCATCCCTGGGCAACCATAACCATCTATGGAAGTCCCAAAAAGACCTAATTCTGCAAGTGGTTTTATGAGTTCAGATGGAAACTCATGATTTTCAAAACACTCTTGGATGACCGGGTTGACATTTTCCTTAACAAATCTAGAGACAGAATCTTGAACAGCTTTCTCCTCATTGCTTAGAAGTGAATTGATATCAAATAAATCAATGCTCATGGTATTTAATGGTTAAATTATGGTGTGCTTGCCTTGAATGATCTCTTTATACATCCTCCAATCTCCTCTCAAACTATACAAAGGGAAATAAAAGGTTGCTGGTTTGTTCTTCTCAATGAAAAAGTGCCCAATCCATGCCCAACTATAACCGGATAGAAAAGCATAAAAGACATACTTTGGGTCTAGAGATGAAAGAAAAATAATCATGAAAATAAGAAAGATGGTTGTTCCGATAAAATGGAGCAATTTGTTGTATTTATTTTTATGTTCACCTATGTAATAAGGATAAAACTCCTCAAAATCTTTAAATTCTTTTTTCATAACATATTATTCTATCATGTCATTTCGAAATTAGTGTCGATCTGAGATTTATTAGTAAATCTTCTGTTGTGTCCCAATCAATGCATGCATCAGTCAAGGAAATTCCATATTTAAGATCACTCAGGTTCTCTGTGATTTTCTGATTGCCCTCATTGATATTGCTTTCAAGCATCAAACCCATGATTGATTGATTGCCCTTTTTTACTTGATTGACAATACTCTTTGCTACCTTGGGTTGTAATCTAAAGTCCTTATTCGTATTGCCATGGCTGCAATCGACCATAATCTTTTTTGGCAAATCTGCATCCATTAGTTGTTTTCCACATGATTGAATGCTTCGACTGTCATAATTAGGCTTGGTTCCCCCTCTTAAAACCACATGGGAGTATTTATTCCCTTTCGTTTGATAAACAGTGATTCTTCCGCCGTCATCCAAACCCAAAAAATGATGCGATTGTCTTGATGACTGAATAGCATTTACAGCCACAGAGAGCGATCCATCCGTGCCATTTTTAAAACCCACAGGTGTTGATAATCCACTTGCCATTTCCCTGTGTGTTTGGGATTCTGCAGTTCTTGCTCCAATTGCAGTCCAGCTGGTTAAATCGCCTAAATATTGTGGCATTATCGGGTCAAGCGCCTCTGTTGCAACCCCTAGGCCCATCTCATTGAGATCAATGAGTAATGAGCGTGCGATATGGATGCCTTTATCAATCTGAAACGTATCGTCAATATTGGGATCATTGATTAAGCCCTTCCAGCCAGTTGTTGTCCTTGGTTTCTCAAAGTACACCCTCATTAAAATCAAAAAAGCATCCTCTACTTCCTTGGATAACTTCCTTAGCCTCAATGCATAATCTGTTGCAAGATTTGTATCATGAATGGAACAAGGACCAACGACGACGACAAGTCTTGAATCCTTGCCATCTAGAATTCTCATCAATTCTTTACGTTTAGATAAGACCGTCTTCCTCGCCTTAGTCGTCAGAGGCAAGGTATCCTTGAGCGCTTTTGGAGAAGGCAGCTTCTCTTTAGCGACCACATTAATGTTATGTATTTTATTTTTCATTCACTTTCATCTACTTAACAGGCTGAACAGTTTAATCAAAGAATGTTGAGAAATATATCTAATTTAAGATGAGTTTTTTTGTTGTCTAATGATTTGCTGACTACACATATATCCTGGAGTGCCTGCAATAGAGCCGCACGGATAAGCAGCGGCACCGCAATAATAGATATTCTCATGGTCTAAGAAGCCATAGAAGTTTTCACTTGGATTGGATGAAAATGTTCGATCAAAATACATCTGTTCATTGGCCAACATTGTTTGATCAACGTTGCCAGAAGGGAAATAAAACGTTTCTTTGAGATCCTTGGGTGTAGATAGCTTGCTCCAAAAGCAATCTTCTGGGTTCTTGATGTGCTTAAATAGTTGCTGCTTCACCTCTTCCTCTACCGATCCTAAATCTTCCCCATTAGAAGAAAGAGAAAGGTTTTTAAAAAAAACTGCAATTCGATCATGCTCTATTGATGGGTCAATTGTTCGATCAGCAGCGCCTTCACAATAAATTTGCATAAAGCCTGGTGCATAGTGTGCTCTATCGCCTAGAATCTCTTGAGAGGCACTCTCAAATGCATCAAGCGTCCCTACTGAGAAAATAAATCGAAATGCAGAGTCTGAGTCTGAATGCGAAACCTCCTCCTTCCATTGAATGGGTTTGGAAAAGAATAGGTTCATTTTACCACTGCTGCCTGTGAGCTTGTTCTCAGAAAAAAACTGCTCCTCATTATAATCAGCGATGATTGAGTGTGCAGTGAGTGGGTCTGTCGCCAACACTAAATCATCATAATAAAGCCATTCCTCTTTGCCATTGGTTTCCACCAATACCTTTTTATTATCTAAATCCTTATCCACCAAGCTTGATGAGAGCTTGATATCAACACCAAGACCGATATTGATCGCTGATAGAGATTGAGTGAGATTCCATATTCCTTGGAAAACAAAGCCATAGTATCCATTGAAAACTGACCCTGAACCCATTATTGGAATGGTGAAGGCTGAGTATCTCTCAGAAAGTGAAACCGGTCCACTCTCTGTCACTGTCATTGCCATATACATCTTTGAAAAATCACTTTCAAAATAATGATCCAGCAATGACCGGGCGTCACCGGTAATCCATAAGTCAACCAAATCGCTTCCCAGGACTGATTTTGCCTCTTCAATAGAGGGCGTTTTAGCTTCTCGGTAACCGGATTGAATGAAGCTTATGATCTTAGCTTCATCAGCCCTAAAAGCTCTGGCATCCCCAGACTCACCCCATTTATTTTTTAATTCAGCATCCAGCTGAATTGGATCACGATAAATGTATGTGGGGCCTTCTAGATTAGGAAAAAAAACAAGTTTTGGCGATTCAGGCACGAATGTTTTTAGTTTACTTGATAGCCCGGTCTCCTGAAAGACAAAGTCTTGCATTAAACCAAGGACTGATGCGCCAGATGGATACTGATAACGCGTGTCCCCATGATCAAATGATTCTGTAGTGCAAGCGCCGCCCGTTGATGTTTTTTTCTCAACAAGAGTGACATGATAGCCAGCCCTTCTTAAGTAATTTGCAGCAACTAAACCGTTGATGCCAGCACCGACAATCACTACTCTTCTAGACATGGAAAACCAATAACGTCAATGCAATGATTGTTATCCATATTGAGACCGCAAAAAGAACGGGTTTGATGGATAAATTTAAAATGGTATTCAGTTGAAACTTATAACCAATCATGAAGAGACCAATCTGAAATAAAGCGATACTGACTCTTTTCATTATGGATTTGATCTCTTCATCAACACCTAAAGTATTGCCGATAATAACAAAGGCAAGGAATACAAGAATAAAATAAGGGAACTCATAGTCTTTGTTATCGCTCTTGGTGTAAATTGAAGCACCTATGAGTAATGGAACAATCCATAGTGTTCTGCCCAATTTTGTGATGCTTGCATACGTGACTGATTCATCGGAATACAAACTGGCTGTACCAACCACCGATGCCGTGTCATGAATGGTTAAAGCAGAAAAAATCCCGAATTCTTCATTGGTCATCTCATAATACTCACCGATGTATGGAAAAAGAATGATTGCTATCGCATTCAATAGAAAAACCAAACTGATGGATGCAACCAAGTCTTCGCTTTTTGCCTTAATGATGGGCGCAAGAGAGGCGATGGCTGTTCCTCCGCAAATTGCGGTGCCTGAGACCAGTAAGAGTGTAAGGTTTCTAGGCAGCTTGATTAATTTACCTAGAAGAGTCCCAAAGATCATGATGGAAAGAACATAGAGAGAAACCATCGGAATATAGTCAGTACTGATATCGCCAAGTGCTTTTAGACTGATGGTACCCCCTAAGCATATGATTCCGGCTTTCAAAAAATTTGAGCCATTCACGCTGATTGGCTTTAGGGTGAACTTGTTATTTACAAATGCTAAAAATATTCCTAGAAATAGACTGAGAGCTGCCTGCCCTAAAAAAAGTGCAATCGCTAAAAAAATAACAAAGAGTAATATGACCATCCTAATCTTTAACCCATTTTACAAAAGACCAACTTGTTGCCGTCCAAATCTCTGACATACCCACCATAAAAGGTTTCCATCTTCTGTTCAGGCGCACCTTCACACGTTGCACCTGCTTCAATAGCTCTATTATATATATCATCGACCTCTTCGATAGAATCAAATGTGATGCCTGTCATTGAGCCATTCCCAATACTCGCAGGATTGCCATCATATGGCGAGAAAACAGCGAAATAAGTTTTTGTGCTTTCAAAGAAATAGAAATAGGAACGATCGTTGCCTTTAAAGCTTTTTATTTCAAGTCCCTCAAAAGCATGGTCATAAAATTTCTTTGCTGATTCAAGATCATTGGTACCTACCGAAATGTAACCACCCATATTCGCTGTCATAGTTTTCTCCTTAATATTTCTTAAAAGACATGTAAGTCACTGCAGAAAGTCCTGCAGTACTGAATATCATACACATAACCATGATCTGATATCTAGCAGCCATAAGTGGCTCAATGCCTGATAATATTTGCCCTGTCATCATGCCAGGAAGTGATACCAATCCAACAGCAAACAAAGCATTAATCTGGGGTATCAGTGCTGTCTCTAAGGCTATTTTTCTTGAACTCTTATAATGTTCTCCACGATCCCTCTCAATAAAAAACCTTTCACCTGCCAAGCTCACTGTATTCATGCTGTTTGCAAAAATCATGCCGGCAATTGGGACAATGAAACTGGGCTCAAACCATCTTGGTAAGTCCACAATAAACTGACTGATGAGAAACAGTACTGCTAGTCCGCTCAAAGCAAGAGATAGAAAAATTACTATAAAAGAATAAATGCCCTTTTCTTTAAGTGGACGCATTGCTATCCATGCAGACATAAGAATCATGAATAAAACAACTAAGCCAATGATGATTGGTTGATCCGTTTCAAATATGTAAGTCAGTACGTAGCCAATAAGAAGTAATTGAATCAGCATTCTGGAGTTTGCATACAATGAACTGGTAATATTTAGCCCCCAAAAACGCATGACTAATATTAAAACAGCAACTGGAATAAATCCGAGCATCAAATTAGCCAAAGGGATGATATTGATCTGATCCATTGATTTATTTATTCAGTATCACGGCTTCCAGAACTCTTGAGGATAAGTATTCAATAGATGGTCTTTCGGTGTCGAAAATATTCCAACCATTGAATACTATGACAAGTTCATACTCTGGTATAACCATAAGATATTGTCCTCCATAGCCGCTTCCGCTAAAAATCCATTTTTCTTTTCCGATACCATAAGGCACAAACCACCACTGGAATCCATATCTTCGATCACTATCCTCAATTGAAACACCTGGCGACATGGTCAACCCAACCCAGTCTTTTGTTAATATTTGCTGCCCACCAGAAACTCCCTGATTAAGATATAAGAGGCCAATTTTTGCAAAATCTTTCGTAGATAAGTAAAGCCCTCCCTCTGCATCAGTCAATCCAGTTGGAGTTTTTTTCCAAAAATATTTTTGTATGCCAATAGGTTTAAATAGATATTTCTCAGCATACCTAGCAACACTCAGCCCGGTTGCTTCTTGTAAGATGTGTGAGAGCAGAACGGTGATGCCACTGTTGTAGACAAACTTACTGCCAGGTTTATGCTCCATGGGCAATGAAAGAATATATTCAATCCAGTCAAAACTATTTTCCATGCTTGCAGCATCATTGAGGGGATTGGTATATGGGTAAGTGTACTCATCCCATTTTATACCTGATGTCATGTTCAATAAGTCTTTGATGGTGATTGATTTTTTGAGTCTGCTATCGAATAGATGCTCATAATCAGTAAAATATTCATAGATTTCACTATCAATACTTTCTATCTCTCCTCGCTCTAAAGCAATACCAAATAGAGCAGAAGTCACACTTTTGCTAACAGACTGTATGGTGTGGAGCTTAGTATCTTTATAATATGGATGCCATTCAGGGTCATAATAATTGTATTGGGCTGTGGCTAAATCACCATAATTTTTTTGCATAATATTTCTCTGCTCATTCTTTCTTTCTTTTGTGAGCGTCGAATAATCAACCTCGTAATATTTCTCAAAAATTACTTCTTCACTTTGAATGACTAGGAAACTATCAATGTATCCATGATTACCCCTTTTGAATTCTTCATGAAGTTCATTGAAATAGGTGGTGTCTAACTGAAAAGACTCATCAAGATGACGATTTTGGTCATTCATAGACATAAGATTATGGCTGAATAAAATTATAAAAAAAATAAAGAGTTTATTTTTACTAAAAATATCCATTTAACTATAGCTATGAGAGCTCCTCAAAACGCCTAATTGTATCATCACCCATTGCCTCTTTGAGAGGCTGAAGCTGTTCCTCATAATTCTTCCATTCGTTTAAACTTCCAGTATAAATCGGTTTTCGAACTTGTTCGGAACTCGCAGTTCTCACCGCTCGTTTGTTTTTATAGAACTCTAAACAAGCAGGTTCATATTCAAGACCAATATGATCAAGTAATTTGCGTGTCATTGTTTCTGTGTTTTGGATGTTCTTCTCATACTCTATCAAGAAGATTTTCTCTGGAATCAATTGATTAAAATGATCCATGACATTTAAATAACAATTGTAGTAAAAGCCGATATTTTTTAAGTCATAACTATACTCATGACCGCCAGCAAAATGTTGCTTATAGATAGAGAATCCGCAAGCCAAAGGATGCCTTCTTGCATCAATAATGATTGCATTGGGTAAAATCTTATGGATTACGCCAATTCTCTCAAAATTGGGTGGTAACTTATCTATGAAATAAGGTTTATCTGTACGGTATATAGATGTCTGATTGAGGTATTCCATCCCAAAATCAGCAAGCTGTTCTTTATTGAAGTATTTAAAAGATTCCGGATACTTTTTATCAAAATTTTGCCCTCCAGAAATGATCATTTTTCGTTCCAAGTTTGGAAGCGTCATCAGTTCCATAGTGCCTTCAATCTGAGAATGACTGGATAGTATTTGCTCAATTAAAGTTGATCCAGATCTTGGCATACCAATGATAAATATTGGTATTGGTGCATCATCTTGTTTATTAGCCTGATTTTTTAAAGTATCAAGATCAAATCCTTCGATAATTTTTTTACAAAATTTCCCATGATCCTTCGGATTAAAATTTAAATTGGGTCGAAGATCATTCGCCTTTTTATACCAAGCGAATGATTCATTAAAGTCAGTATCTCCTTCAAAAGCTTTTGCCAAGGCAAATGCTGCTTGGCATCTTTGAGCAGGCTCATATCTCTCGTTCTCAAAGATCTCCTTCATATTTAACTTATCGGCTTTATCAAACTTGTAATCTTTGAAATCAGCCAACCCCCACCAACCTGCCCCGTTACCAGGTGTATTTACAATGCAGTCACGATAAGCTTNCTCACTTTCAGATCGCCTCCCAAGAATTTTGAGAGCATGACCACGTAAAAGATCGATCTTGCCNAATTCTTCAGTGTTGTCATGAATATTTTTTGCGGCCTCTTCNGCTGCTCTAAGTGCATCCTCATGCGATCCTATGTGCCCATAAACCTTACTAAGAAGCACCCAATGCCTATAGTCAGAATCGAGTTTTGTCAGCCCCTCAGCTTCATCAACTGCTAATATAAATTCTCCAAGTCGCTCAAGATTCTGAATCAGTGCTTTTCTTAACATCATATTTGCCGGATGATGCTGGAGCGCATATCTGAGAATCTTTGTACACTCTTCATGAGCACCCAATCTAGAAGCCAAATGTCCCAGCATAAAAGATGCTCTTGGGTGACCAGGATGTCTTGCGATCATAGAGCGAGCTATTTTTTCAGCATTTCCAGGATATCCATTCTTAAGAGCATTTTGCATTTCTTTATACTCCTCATCCATTGGGTCGAGCGCTTCAGATTTTGTCACTGCATTCAGTGCAGCCACATAATCTCTCTTCTCAAAATACAATGCCTCAAGAAAACTCCAAGCTGGATAAAAATTTGGGTTTATTTCTAATGACTTTTCAAAATGAGTGATCGCACGAGCAGATTGACCACATTTCATTGCTGCAAAAGCCAGATCACCATGAGATGCAAATGAGTTTGGTTCTGCTTTGACGGCCGCCTCAAAAGAATTGAATGCCTCAGTTTCATCACCGGCTCTCATGTAAGCAGAGCCACTCATCGATAAAGCAAGTAAATCATTCGGGTTAGATGAGAGGATCTTTTTGAGACTAGTGATGGCATCATCGGTATTGCCTTGCTTTATTTGATCAGCAATCGTCTGATATTTTTGGTTGTATTCTTCAGTCAATTTTTTCTCATCCAAACACTAAGGGGTCTATTTAAAGACCCCCCTCTCTCAAAAACGAGAATGTGCTATCTATTTCCTAGAAGGTATAGTCCATGCGTAATGCAACAGTTCGGTCTGGAGCATAGTATGTATGATAAATATTCCAATAGGATCCAATGTTTCTAGATCGAGCATTCTTATATCGAATAATCCTGTCATCTAGTAAATTATTAACGACCACATTGAGGGTAGTATTTTCACTGACTTGAAGACTGGCTTGCAGATTCACCACTTCATATGCATCTGAAATATCTTGCTCGCGGACATTAAAGTGTGATTTGTACTTACCATAGCCATTGACATCAAGACGCAGATTGCCGTCCCTTCCTCGGAATGTTATCTCCTTATCAAGAGCAATATAATAATTGTACTTAGGTACCATTGTCATATCATCGCCTGCTGAAGCTCCAATACTTGGAACATCAGAGGTCATTTCACTCTTTGTTCTTGAGTAATTAGCAATCAATTTAAGATCATCAGCCAATAAGGTGGTTGTTTCAATCTCAAAACCTTTTGATTCAGCCGTTGCCGCATTAGCTGTGTAACTAAAACCACAAGTCTCCATATAGACTTTGGCTTGAACACCTGACCAGTCTATTTGATAGATTGCACCAGAGAATTGAACTCTTCGGTCAAATAATAGACCTTTGAATCCGATTTCCATGTTTTCAGTTTCGTCTGATGTATAACGATCACTGTAATCGCCAACAGCAGGATCGTTTCTGCAAGATACAGGTGGCGCAGATCCATTATTGCCTCCGGGCCGATATCCCTCTGAATAAATCCCAAAGACCGCAAAATTTTCAGTTGGCCTATAGTTAGCACTGAGCTTAATTCTGTTGCCATCCTCACCATCTTTGATATCGGTCACATCATTATTCCAAAGACCTGAATCGGTATAGTAATAGTCGTTCTCTATATCATAGAAACGGATACCGCCTGTAAGCTCTAAGGTTTTCCCATCTTGAAGATCCATTGTGTAACTGACCTCACCAAAGTACGCAGTTTCGGTATCGTCCCATCGTAACTGATTGCCGTTGTAGTGGACATTTCCGTTACCATAAACATCAATACCTAACTGAGTTGGATCCTCATAACCCCACCAATATCCCCAAAGATAATCAGCAATTGCTCTACTTCGATTATCGCTTGCATGATATTGCCATTGGACATTTGGGTTTTCTTTCCCTCTTGAATCATCATGGAATGCTCCAACCGTCCATTCGATTGGTCCATCGCCGGATGACTGTAGACGAAGCTCATGAGTGAATCTGTTCCAACCATTGGTGTCATCGATCCAAGTTCTAAACATGTCTTGTGCATCGTATCTAGACCAGTGGTTTTGTCTGCCAGAGGTGTCGGAGTCTCTGTATGATCCCGCATATGACAAGTCGACCCCGTCGAATATATCCTGTCTGTCAATTGTCAACCCAATCAAACTTGTTTCATTTGCATCGAAGTGGTTCAAAAGATACCAAGTCGCAAAATCAGGGTTATACCCATCTTGAATCAATGCACCAATAGAATGGATCTTACACTCTGGTCTGGATGCACCAGATGGACAGTCTGGAAATGTGAGTTCGACATCATATCCATAACTAGCATCTTCATTTGGTGTTAAAATTGCTTCATAGTAGTAAGGTGGTGTTGACAGATCTACATCAGCATATTCATCTGAAAACCACTCATCTCTCACTACACTTAGATTGACTTGAGTTTTATCATTGGGCTCCCACAGTAACTGTGCTCTGAGAAATTCATCCTCTGTTTCTCCTCTGTGGCCATCATTTATATTTAGAATCTTGCCTGTTTTGCTTCCACTGTGTCCTGTTACACGTAATCCTAATGAACCCTCCACAATAGGAACATTGACCACCCCAAATGCTCTAACCTCTGTTCCAGGTCGGTGCCTTTCATTCTTAAACATCACAGATCCTGAGATCTCTAATTCATTTAAATTTGGTTTATTTGTGATGACATGAACTGTGCCGCCGATGGCATTTGATCCATATAGAGTTCCTTGTGGACCTCTGAGAACCTCTACCCGTTCAACATCGTAGACATTGTCAAAATCGAAAGGAATTCCATCAGTCCAAACATTGGTTGTATTAGGGTATGCGCTGTTCGAGCCTGATAGTCCTCGAAGGATTAGCTCACCACGTGGTGATGCTGCCCCTGCGATTGTTCGATATAACTCAGTTTTATCGACAATATTTCTGGCTTTGATCTCGGTCTCTGTAATAGTTGAGATATTCATTGGAATATCGAGGACGATTTCTTCTTTCTTCCTTGCCGTTACAGTGATTTCATCAATTGCTTGAGCTTTGATCTCGGGGATGGCTAGTACTGCTGCTGATGTAGCTACCGTAGCTGCTACCCTGACCTTATTCTTCATTCGTTCAATATTATGCTTTCTTCTGATCGCTTTTGATCTTTTTAAAGCCTTTATATGCTTTCTAGACATACTAATTATACCCCTAAGATAATTTCACTACTCTCATATAGTGCATCTAATAGAGGTATTTTTCAAACTGAATCAGAACTCATGCTGAGTTAGCATTTAGTAAAAAAATATCCTCTATAGAATAGGTAGGAGTTATAAATGTTATTATTATTTAAAAGTAAATCGTTCAACATTCAGAAATTTAGTAGTTAAATTTATGCATAAAAGAAAATTTATCCTTATGAGCCTCTTAAGCTTTTTCACTGACATTGCTTACAGTCAGATTACTCATGCAGACATTGTTTTTACTGGCGGTTCAGTTTACCGAGTCACTGAGAACGAACAATGGGCTTCTTCTGTAGCAATCAGTAAGAATAAGATTTCCTATGTTGGTGATGATATGGGGGTGATACCATTTATTGGTCCAGATACCCGTGTTGTTGAGTTGAATGGAAAAATGCTAATGCCTGGATTTCAAGATGCACATGTGCATCCTGTCGATTCAGGAATGACCTACAATCAATGTGCGGTTTTTAATTTACCTCAACTCCAAGACTTATTAGATGCGATTCAAGAATGCGTTAACAATAATCCAAATGCTGAATGGATTGTTGGGGCTGGCTGGTATGTGAGCACGTTTTCTCCATCAGGTAAACCGCCTAAAGAACTCTTGGATGAAATTTCTCCTGATATACCAATAACACTATTATCCAATGCAGCTCATTCTGTATGGGCAAATTCAGCTGCTATAGAACATGCGGGGATAACAGCAGAAACTTTAGATCCAGAAGGAGGTCAAATTGATCGCAACCCAATAACAGGAGAACCCTCTGGTAGTTTTCAAGAATCCGCGATGCCTTTAATACAAAATTTTGAACCTCCAATCACTCTAAAAGAACGAATTGCAGGACTTGCTTTTGCTCAAAAGTTATTTCATAGCTATGGTATTACAGGCGTTCATGATTCCTATGTAGAAGTTAGTCGAGAAACTGCTTATTCAAATATGGAAGCATATACTGCTTTTGCGGACGCAGGTAATCTAAAGATGCATGTGGTTGCAGCAATGCTTTATGATCCAACCTTACCGCTTAGGCCACAGATTGAATTGTTTAAAAAACAAAGAAAAGAATCGAATCGTGAGCTTGTGAATGCAACTGCAATCAAGATTCTAGTCGACGGTGTGGCAACTTCATATTCGGCTGCCATGCTAGAACCTTATGCGGATCGTGAGGCTGAGGGCATTAAAGGAGAACCTCTGGTTTCTCGATCCAATCTAATAGATCTTGTAACGCTTCTAGATGATTTAGATTTTCAGATACACTTTCATTCAATCGGTGATGCTGCAACACACTATTCATTAGATGCTCTTGAAAATGCACGAAATATGAATGGTCAACGTGATAGCCGTCATCACCTTTCACATATTATGGTTTGGGACCCCAATGACTATGATCGCATGGCAGAACTAAATGCTGTTGCTAATTTTCAAGCACTGTGGGCATCTAAAGATAAACATTATGATGAGATAACATATGCACGCATGGGAGAGAAAAGGTCTAAGTATATCTATCCGATTAACTCACTTCACCAGCGTGGAGTAACGCTTGCCTTTGGAAGTGACTGGTATGTAACTTCTGCCAATCCATTGCTGGCTATTGAAGTGGCTGTTACGAGACTTGATCCAGATGGTTACAGGACTGATCCACTTTTACCAAATGAATCCATTGATTTAGCAACCGCTATTAAAGCTGCAACATTAGGCAGCGCATTTGGAAATTTTTTAGACCAAAAGACAGGCTCTATAGAGGTAGGCAAGCTTGCTGACTTAATCGTGATTGATAAAAATTTATTTGAAATTCCACCAAGTGAAATCTCAGAAGCAAAAGTTATGCTCACCATGTTTGGTGGAGAGATTGTATACGGAGATATGCATAGTACAGTCAACTAATTACTTGTCCTGAATCTCAAAACATACCCATTTATTAGGCGAAATATTACAAATAAGATTTTCTATTATGCATTCTAAAAATACTGATCAATAAGCGATTCGACTGCTCGCCTTCCTTCGCCAGCGGCTCCAGACCAATATTGATGGCCTCTCAGCTCTGAATGACCTATTGCAATTCTGCCATATGGCTTACGAATGATGTCTGGTGGCGCAGTTTCTCCATTAGCCCCAAACCTAAAGCCCAAACCAGGATTTACGTAGGCATGACCCCATCGATTCAAAATAATGCCTGCAATATCCTTTACTGGATCAAATCCAGCATCTGAGAACATCATGACCATTTGTTCTCTGATTTGTCTTTCATAATCAGCAAATGTTGTGCCTAGAATCTCAGCTCTACCCATAGCGCCTTGCTCTTTTCTTGTTAGGCCTGGTTTATATATCGGTGCATAGAATGTCATCACAATGGGTTTATCTGGATGCAATGGTTGTGATTGATCTCCAACAATCATTGGGCGGCGAATATTGCAACTGAAACCGAATCCTTTTGACCAAATTGCCGAAGAGACACCAAGGCGTTGAAGAAAACGCCAGTTTGTTAAGGCAACATTGGCAACAAGTACAGGTGAGTGACCAAAATAACTATATGCCCTATGATAATTCTGAGGCAGGTCTTTAAGTATGTGCCTATTAACCCAACCACCAGATGCCATAACAACTGTTTTTGCATTTAATTGGCTTAACTGCCCATCCTTGGAATAAACGATCTTTACTCGCTCATGTTTCTTGCCTTGTCCTTCATGTTTGACACTAACCACGGTTGAATTAAGTCGAATTCGAACAGGTTTGCTTTCCTCGTCAAGCTTATTAAAAGCTATTTTACCGAATAATATTTCCTCAAATGAGGTACCGGAAATTGCCTCTGGATTGAGTTTTTTTACAAAGTGTCTTGCAATGCCTGCATTTCCCCCAGGGAAGCTCTGAAGTAATGTTTCATCGTACTCAGAGGTTTTATAGAATCCTGGCATTTCAAAATACTTACCCCAATATGCGCTGGTCGCATCACACCCAAGGCCAATAATGCTTGCCATAATTGGGTCGTAATATGATGTGACCTCAGGCGGCAATCCTAATTCGTCTTCGTAATAAGACTTTAAGGTAATAGAATCTAACCATCGTTCAGTCTCAGGTGTATCAGTTTCTCTTCGATCAAAGGAGCGGACATAAGTAAAAGCATCTCTTGTCTCTTTGTTCCATGGTGTCGAATTCAATCCCTTATTCCAAACATCTTTGACCCACGGATTTGCTTCATCCTGAAAAAAATGACCCACATCAAAACGTCTTTCCTGCCAGGTCATCCAGTCATAATTATCAAGAGGAATACGCATACCAGCTGCAGATCCACCCGGTTCTATATATTTAAATTCTCTAGGCATATTTAATGCAGAAAAATAATCATCCGGTCCACCATTTATTGTTGGTATTCCAAAATCATTAGACCCTTGTGGACCTGAGATATGGTACCCATTTACATTGAAATCATTGCGTTTTGCCTCTCCTCCAAAGATGGGATGATTATCAAGAATGAGAATGCGACCGGACGGATTTAGACGATTAAAATGGTATGCAGCAGATAAACCTGAAAAGCCTCCGCCAACCACTACTAGATCATATTCTTCTCCTGAGTCAGCCGCATATTCTGCTTCTGTGTTAAATCTTCCAGCCCTTATTTCATGAGCTGTCTTTATAAGTTCAGGGGTGTTGCCATGAGATTGTTTATAATCACCTATTCCTCCAGGTCCATACCAATCAGAGTCAACATTGAAAGAATAATCACCGCGTGAATTAGGCTGACCATAAACGTCTCTCCCAGAGCCGATAGCAGCAGAACCAAGAATTAGAGAAGAGCCTATGAAAAAATCCCTTCTTGTGATGGATTTATCCATACCGAGTTCTTTTTCGTATTTTGATGTCATAGCTATATCAATTTACTATTGCGTTCTAAGTGGTTCAATATGCAGCTTCCAATTATCATGATCATCAGGTCCTTGTGGGCCGATCTTATTTTCAGCTAACCCTAACAATATCTTTGGATCATAAACAACTCCATTCTTAATGACCAATTTAATATTTCTTGCAGCCTTAATGTCTTCAAATGGATTGCCCTTAACGATGAAAAGATCAGCCAGTTTGCCAGGCTCTATAGACCCAATCTTATCTGCAACGCCAAGAGCATGAGCCCCATTGATGGTTGCTGCTTTTAAGACTGAAATTATAGGCAGGTCTGCATCCACTAAGGCAAAAAGTTCACGATGATAAGCAAAGCCTGGCAATAAGGTTGTATATACTGGCTCATCAGTACCTACAATGATGAGGTCTTCACCGCCAGAATCATGCAACCTATTGAGTTCGAGTATTCGCTGAGCATATTCAATGACATCAGATTCGGGAGGCGGGTCTCCTCTTTTCCTATATAATTCTTGAGCATAAGGAGTGAAGTACTTAGCTTCATCGGCCCAAATCATGTCATCACCGAGCTCCTGTCGAAGATTTACCCCACCATACATTTGTAAATTGGGATCATAATAAACTTGATACTGAAGTATGAGATCAATGACTTCATCCATATCGGCACTTTCTACCCCGCCACTACCTAAGGTAATCTGATGCTCGAGACGATCTAATCCCATTTTAATTGCATCTCTAGGATGTACGTCATATTCCCATTCATAATTAGCTAAATGAGCTGCAGTAGTGATCCCGTGCTGTTGTGCTTGATCAATAATAATTTCTGTCTCAGCGGGGGTTGCTTGCTTGATTTTGATACTGATAATTCCCCTTTTAGCCCATTTATCTACCTCTCTTCTAATCTCTTCCTCGGTAATATCATTAGGCCATCCAGTGCAGTCATCTTGGGCAGTGACAACGTTATACTCACACCTAAAACCACCAAAATAAGGGCCTGATGAGAATAGCCTTGGACCGATAGCTTGCCCGGTATCGATGAGATCACGCTGCTCCAAAACACGCTCTGGGAAATACTCGCCAGCTGACCAGGTAGAAGTAACGCCATTGGCTAGAAATATAATGCCATTATTTTTAACTTCCTCTGCACGACCTTCATCAATGAAATCAAAATTATAATGTGCATGAAGATCGATCATCCCAGGCAAAATGGTTTCGTCATCCGATAGCTCTATTGTTTTAGCTGAAGGAAGAGTTTTATTTTTTTTGCTTGTATCAACTTCTATGATTTTTCCTTCCCGTATCAAAATGCCCTTATTTTCTCTTCGGGAATTGCTTACCCCATCAAATAACCAGCCACCGCGGATTACGATTTCATTTGTTGGTGCTTCTGACCATTGAGCAAACGAGTTAAAAGAAATGAGAGCTAATAATAATATAAAAATCAGTTTTTTCATGTCTCTAAGACTAACAAATTCATCTGAATTCAGAAAGAAGGGGTGGTGGGGCTTAGGCTTATATTAAAAATTGGAACCATCTCCTATTTCGGAACACGAATAATGTGGATGATCAACGGACATATCCAATTA
>PBDY01000011.1 GCA_002717445.1 Gammaproteobacteria bacterium
TGCAAGTTCCGGCTCAATCCAAGAGATCCGGTTCTTCTCCACCGCGGCGATCTTGTGATAACTGCGTGGCAGGATCAGCGCCATGGCGGTCTCCAGTCTCAGCTGATGGCCGCTAGGGCCTGTTCAAAATCAGCCTTGATGTCTTGAATGTGTTCAAGGCCTACCGATACCCTAACCATGGTTGGGGTAACTCCAGCAGACTCTTGATCCTCGGCAGAAAGCTGTTGGTGTGTAGTAGATGCAGGGTGAATTACCAAGGTCTTGGCATCACCAACATTGGCTAAATGGCTAGCCAACTCAAGTCCATTGATGAATTGAACTGCATCATCAAATCCACCTTTGAGGGAGAACATCAGCATGCATCCCATGCCGCGATTGGTTAAGTACTTTTTAGCTTTCTCATGGTATGGGTCTTGCGTTAGGCCGGGATAGTTGACACTGGCAACCTTGGGATGATCCTGTAGCCAGCTAGCAAGAGCCATGGCATTAGAGGCATGACGTTCAACTCTCAAACTCAGTGTTTCGAGCCCTTGCAAAAGTAGGAATGAATTAAATGGACTAAGAGCTGCACCCCAATCGCGCAGGCCCTCGATTCGAGCACGCAGTGCAAAGGCCACATTGCGATTGTTTGGTACACCGAGCATGGTGCAGATGTCACTGCCGAATCCAAACGCATCCCAATGCACCAGACCGTGATATGCCGCGCTTGGCTGACTCATAAGTGGAAACTTGCCATTACCCCAGTCAAAGGTGCCAGCATCGACAAGCACTCCACCAAGGCTGGTGCCATGACCTCCTATCCATTTGGTGGCACTTTCTACTACCACATCAGCCCCATGCTCTATGGGACGAAGCAAAGCACCAGCAGCTCCAAGGGTGTTATCAACAATCAAAGGAATACCCTTATCTTTTGCCAATGCTGAAAGACCTGCAAAATCAGGAATATTGAAGCGAGGGTTCCCCATTGACTCCACATAAATTGCCTTGGTATTAGTATCAATTTGTGCGGCGAAACTATCAACTCCATCGCCATCAGCAAACTTCACATTGATTCCAAGGCGCGGAAACTGAACCTTGAACTGATTATATGTACCGCCATACAGAAAAGAGGTGGAGACAAGATTGTCACCTGCCTGCATACAATTTGTAATTGCTAAAAACTGTGCTGATTGTCCTGAAGCAGTTGCTACAGCGGCAACACCGCCCTCAAGAGCAGCGACACGTTTCTCAAATACATCCGTCGTGGGGTTCATCAGACGGGTGTAAATATTGCCAAATTCCTTTAACCCAAACAGATTCGCACCATGTTCAGCGTCATTAAAGACATACGAACTTGTTTGATAAATGGGTACAGCCCTTGAGTTGGTGACTGGATCAGGTACCTGGCCAGCATGGAGCTGGAGGGTTTCGAAGTGAAGTGACGTCAAGTACTCAGGGAAGAGGATGTAACTTCTTTCTAGCTACTAAAGCTCAAACTCGTTTCCAATCATCAGGTAGATCAGGTTTATCTGTCTTCGCTAACGATGGCAGTGTTTCGCGAATCATGGGAATCAACTCGGCTCTTACCTCCTGCCGAAATCCTTCTACAGCAGAACCATTAAGTACTGGATACGACTGATCAGCATCAGCATCACCACCTCTCAATGGGCGCCATTTTGTTGGTTCTTGAGCCCTCAAAGCGTTTAACGGTGCCTGGAAATCAAAATTCAGCAACTGGCCATGTTCAGCAGCAAGGCTAGATGCGCGGCTAGTAATCGACTCACGCAAAGCATCAAACTTCTTTGCCTTGAGTGTGTCAGGGAGACCAAGAACAGGCTCGTAATAGTCAAGTGCTCGCAACTCCTCCTCTAACAAGATCGGCCATACACCACGAGCGTTTTGTTCAAGTCCAAGTGCTGACTCGGCCTCATCCATGGCCTGGAGATAAAAACGCAGCCAGCGGTAGTAAGACTTCTCCTCAGTGGGCTTTTTAGCGGAAGCTTTGCCAGTGACAATTATTGGTAGAGCAGCCTCGGCCTTGCGGAGGAACTGACGGTCCTCCCTTTCCAAGTTCATCGCTCCCCATCGCTGCCTGTAGTCCCATAGCTCCGCATAACGGGCTACATCATCAGTGGACCAGCCAACTTCCTTAAGCTCATCGGCTCGGTGAGTGGATTCCTTGGCCACGCGAAAGTTTCATGTTATGAACCGCAGCGTAAGCGGCTGTGTGCAGAAAGGTGAGATAAAAAAAGTTTCCGCCGATTCCAGTAGGGTCAGTTTTTGGATTAATTAGTCATAATGGGCAAGCGCCATCTCGCTCTAATGCTCATCAGCGTTGGGGTTATAAGCGTGATGGGTAGCTTGGCCTTCAATGCTCCAAGCACCAACAATGTCTTGATATCGAAAGACAAAGTTGCAACAAAAGGACCAACTCTGCCAAGTGATCCTGAACTGCCGCTTATGGCAGATGGACGCCATTACCCGATAGTTCCAGCAGATCCAAGCGAGATCGCAGCCTTGCTTCTTGCTGTAGAGAAAGCTCTACATGATTCAACTACTTCTGCAGAACAATTGCCAAGCCTTGGACATCAGCAACAGGTGATCTATAGGCAGTTATCTAAGGATTACAAAAAGTCTGAAAAGGTACTGAAAATGTTGCCAACGCGTTGGCAACATGTAGCCAAACGCCATCTAGCAGCAAGGCGTGAATTTCTGAACATGCATAGGAATAGCAATATTCCTCGCCTGTTACCCGCATGGAGAATCATCGCCCCAGAGCCCGCTAAAAATCTATTGAGTTATTACCGCAAAGCAGAAACGGCTACAGGTATCGGTTGGGAAGTGTTGGCAGCAGTGAACCTTGTAGAAACAGGCATGGGTCGAATTGACGGTGTATCTGTAGCTAACGCCCAAGGTCCTATGCAATTCCTGCCAACAACATGGAATGAGCAAGGCATTGGCGAAGGCGATATTCGTGACCCGCATGATGCTATCCAGGCAGCAGCTCGATATCTAGTTCGTCGTGGCGGACTGCAAGACATACGTAAAGGGCTATGGGGATACAACAACAGCAACCACTACGGAAAGGCCGTGCTCGAATATGCAGCTTTATTAGAGGAAGAACCAAAAGCATTTAATGGGCTTTACTATTGGGAGATTCACTTTGTCAACGAAATGGGAGATTTATGGTTGCCTGTTGGATATAACCAAAGCAAACCAATTCAAGCATCCTCATACTTAAAGCAGTTCCCTGCAAGCAAACCAAAATAAAGGNCTACAGAGAAATCTGANAAAGTCTAGCNAACTAGCTTGTCAATAAGAATGAGTAACAATAGTNAGTACTATTTNAAAAGGGAATTCCTAAGTATAGANTTGGGGGAAGTTAGTAANAATGTAAGCATGANAACACTNCCGANAAGANAAAGGGGGTAAANAAGAGNGGCTTCAAGGATTGAAGAATTCATCAAGCCAAAGACCTAAAATTAACTTAAAGTGACAAGAAATATTGATNTTATTTCATTCTACCTAAANTATAAACGCTACCCAAAACAGCGGCCGCAAGNAAATTATATACGATCAAGAAGATGGGAAAGGTTAGCTCCAGTCGATCGGAACAAAGAAGTACNGCCAAAATAAGAAGTTGAAAACCTAAACCAAAAACTGAGATCATACTCATGATCCAGTTAGGGATTGGGCTTGATTTAGAACAAACTATCTCATTATCCTTGAAGAGCTTATTGATTATCCAATCTTGCCATCCATAAAATATAATATATATCTTGTGAAGTACAGATAAAACTGCAGGGTTTTCCTGAGGATAAGGGACAGGGGGCGAGAACTCTGATATTCGACTTGTTATATCGCCAGAAGACTGATGCCTTTTTACAACATAGAAATAATTAAATATTGTGCCCTGTAGTTGAAAAGAAAACCATGTCAAAAGAATCTCCCAAACAGGAACCGTAAGCGGTATTCCTATCGCGAACAACAGAAGACCATTTAATAGCAAATCATTTATGGAATCCAAATATCGACCAGTATGTGATGGACAATTCCTGGCACGTGCCATTTCACCATCTGCAGCATCAAGTAAACTTTTTAATATTAGTAATCCTCCAGCCAATGCAAGTGCATATCGGTTAAAAATTAGAATTACACTAATAAGACCAACTATAGTAAATAGCCATGTAAGTGTGATTGCACCTATACGAGTTGGCAATAAAATTCTAACGAGCAATATCGCGCCCGGACGTGCGTAATCTGAAAGATCCCAAAACTTGTGGTCGGGGGGAAGCTTTGGCATTACAGTATGACTATAACGGTGCCTAATGCTTGAGATAAATTTTCAAGTAGTTGAAAATTCAAAATCGATCAGTGCCTCGAATAAAAAGCTTTCTGTTGCTGATAGGATTTGAGCAAATAGGCTTCTATTTATGCATTTAATT
The DNA here is from genome assembly GCA_002717445.1 of Gammaproteobacteria bacterium. Classification (GTDB taxonomy): domain Bacteria; phylum Pseudomonadota; class Gammaproteobacteria; order Steroidobacterales; family UBA11654; genus CACPJA01. The sequence continues at coordinate 4,425 of PBDY01000011.1, forward strand.
ACCTCATTGTTGCCAAAGCTTAGCATTGTGATAGTCAAGAAGGCGTCAGCTCAGGGGACAAACCAATAAGCTCTGCACTCAATTCCCACAACGATATCGCCAAATAATTATCTTGGGCTTCCTGACTGACAATTGCTTCTTCAAATCTGTGTCGCCCTGGACCGTCGAGCCTATTACTGTGGTAGCTGAATCCAGTTCGATTAAAAGTTTGATCAGTTGCTAGTTTCATAAGTAGGTATCCAGCGTTATCAACGGTTTCACTTAAGCGCAGAAGGTCGCGGGCAAGTAGTGCAAAAAACCGCTGACCCCACTCATTGTTAAGGCGGCTATAGCGAAAAAAACCGCCTTCGTTTCGAGGAATTACAAGGCCTGGAGCCCAAGCCAAAACAGATATTTCATTAGCGACTAAACTAAGGCGTCGTGCTAATTCACGAGCAAACAAGATATTACAAAGCTTGCTGTCTTTATAAGCCTTATCGGCATCAAAAATTGGATCTCCATTAACCATTTTAAAACCAGCGCCTGATTTAAGCCCAGCCAACTTACCTAAACCAGATGGCTTGCCAAACCGACCTCCTGGAGATTTCGAATTATGCACCTCAGAAGCAGTCACCACAACGCGAGGATCATTACCCGCGTATAGCAAAGGCATTAATTGCTGCGTTAAGGCTTGATGACCGAGATGATTTACTGCTATAGTAAGTTCATAGCCCTGAGTGGATTGCTTCGCTATAACTTCTCCAGAGTATTGAAGGCCAGCATTGAGGATCAATGTATCAATGGGCTGTCCAATCCTCAGCAACCGATTAACACAATGTTCAATACTTCTTAAATCAGATAGGTCCATAACAGGCGCCGTGACAATGCGATTACCTGTAGTGTTGTGAGCAGTGTCTTCTTCTAGCCTTTCAAGTGTGAACATTGCAGTTGCTTGATCCCGGCATGGAAGGATCAGAGAATGCCCGGCACGCTGCATACGAACTGCGGCCTGATAACCGATACCTGAACTAGCCCCAGTAAGCATGATCCGCCGCTTTAATGGAACTGTCTGGTTGTCTAATTTCATGCCTTATAGGCTAAAAGATGAATGATATTTACGTGAACGAATAACTCATCCACAGGCAAATCGCAATATAACATAAGTATAGAATTATTGATTTACATGAATGGGCTATTCTGAGTTTGCTTATCTAATAAAGAATAGGATTTATTAGAGAGGAATAAATCCATGCGATGAGTTTAAGACATTTTTTGTTAAGATTTTGAATTAGCCCCTTCACCTTTTCGCGATTATAAGGGTGTAATTGATCCAAATCGATTTTTCTAAAGCGGCTAGATCAGAGTTGTGTAAGCTTTGATCCGCTAAAGAAAACTAATCAATTACAAGAATTCTTTTCTGTTACAGTAAACTAGTTACAAATATAGCGAATACAACAATTATAGATAAAGTAATAATTACTTGACAACATCGGAGATGTTAGGCATGTAGCGTGATTTATTCTATGTAAATGCTAAATTATTATTATCAATAGCTCCGATAGACTGAAACATTCTTGGCTGTGATATTGTGCCTTCTAGGCTTAAAAATATCTAAGTTTATGGTTGCACAAAACTGCGGCGATCATGAAAATCAGCCACCTTACCGGTGTGACGTATGGCCCAATAGCTCAAACTTGTATCTGTATGCTTTAAAACTGCAGTAAGCGAGAGCTCAGGACAACTAACAGATGGGAGCCAAGGACGCAAATTCAGTAGTACATCACACCGAAAGTCCGTCGGGCTTACTTGACTACTAACGAAAGGGGGTTGTACGCCAAGTTCTGCCTGAAAGGCACTGCGGTAGCTCTTGAAAGAGTAGAGGTTCCAATCGCCAGTAGGTGAAATATTGAGTTCCCAATAGCTATTCTTTCCAGGAAGTGCCAAAAAAGCTTCTAAGCATGTGTTTTTCCAAAGCTCATCACATCGTTGCGGGTTGGTCGCTGGAGAAGGCAACAAAACATCATTAAGGACTGCCTCCGTACGGCTGCGGAACCCGTAACTGAGCTCAAGTATGCCTTCTTCTCGCCATACAAACTCTGCACTGACCAATAGATTAGCGCCAGCTCTTGGCTCAATGGGTAGCAAAGGACATACTTGACGGGTCATTACCGCATGTCGAGCCATATCAGCGTTTGCGCCTCAAACGATCAATCAAGTCAACAATAGAGGTCCATTGGGACTCAATGCTCTGAGTGAGACGGAATTGCACCTCCGCTCGATCAAGATTCTGCTCTGGACGATTCGTTTTAAAGTAGATATTGCCGTTGAGATGATCAGTAAGAAAACGAAGACCAAGCTCGAAAGGGATCAATTTAATGCACTCAGGGATGTATTCAAAATCTGTTTTGCTCAGAAAACAACGTGCTTCAGAAAGGTAACCTTCAAGGATCGCCTCACAAAGTGAGAGATCAAAATATACTTGGCTAAGATCAGTGGTCTCCTCACCAGCTTGATTACAGCAAGAACGTAGGCAGTCACCAATATCATAATGAACTAGACCTGGTTTAACAGTATCAAGGTCAATCAAACCCACTGCCTGACGACTGATATCGTCGATCATTACATTATTAATCTTAGGATCACCATGAATTGGGCGTTTCTTAAGTTCTCCACGGCTAAGAGCAAGTTCCAGCACATCAACACCCCCGCGATGAGTGTCTACGAAGCTGAGTGCGGAATCTAGACGTCGATCTTTCTTAAAAGATTGCCCAACTGACTTGTTAAAGGTATTTACAGCTAGGTCGTACTGGAGCAAGTAGGCAGGAGTAACGTGAAAGTCCTCAAGGGTGTCAGACAATTTATCGTTAGAGAGATCACTAATCAAATAATGAAACCGGCCCAGTGCATATCCAACTTCTATAGCGTGATTATGATCATCAATCACTTCAGCAGATGTTGCTGAATCGATATAGGAAATTGAACGCCAAAAACTACCATCTTCCTCAATCCAATGAGCATCTAAACCAACAGTTGGTAAAAGCTTTGGCATCTCCCATCTGCGTCCACGTACTTCAAATGATACAGATGCCAATTTGGATTCGACATGATTAACAAGGGTAAGCATGTTGTTCATAACCAAATCAGGCCTATCAAAAACGTGATTATTAAGGCGTTGCAATACAAAACTCTTAAATTGCTCTGTTCCATCAAGGGTCACCAAAAAAGTATCATTTACATTCCCAGAACCCAACACATCTATCGTTAAGATACTACCGAGGGAGCAAAAATGTGCAGCAATAGCTGCCAGATGATCCTTGGAAAATGATGTTGCTTGAGTCAAGGTTGCACGTGAACGTCTTTAAACGCAAATATGGTTTAGTAAAAGGTATATTATCAGATACTAGTTTGCAGCAAAAAAAGTAGTAATGCAATGACAGGGTTCTTTTTTGAATAAAAATAAGACGGTTAAGCCAGTAGTCCGAAAAAATCTAACTGTAGGCCTTGCATTGAATGCTGTTAGATATGTAGCTTATCAACTAAAACGTGGAAAGAGAATATTATTCTCTAAGTGAATATGATTGCGCAGCTCATGATCGAATAATTGTAGCTGAGTGTAGAGACTTTTCCAAGTCGTACAAGCCTCTTTGGGAGGTTGATAATTATTTGTTAGCTCTGCAAGTTGTGTCAAAAAGGCACTGGCACTCTGATGATCTTTTTTCATACAATGGATTGGTTCTATTGGTCGCGGTTGACGGTTAGCAAGTATCCAAGGGAAAAGGATCTGTTCTTCCTTGGCCATATGATCAATTAATTCACTTGAAAAATTGAATATGGTTTGTGCTAGATCTATAAATAGTTGTTTATATTTTGGTGCGTGAGCCTTTTCAACACGAGAAAGCAATTCTACAAGATGAGGCAGGTTTTCATGAAGCGGTGCATGATATGAATCAAGAATATGGGTTATCAGCTCTTGGTTAGAAGCAGAAGACCAAATTTTGTTAGATGATTTAAGTTTGCATAAGCCTAGATCACTTATCACCATATCAAGATCAATCTCTCGAGCTTCACATGCTTGGGCAACTGTATTTTTTCCACCACAACAAAAATCCAAGCCATACTTAAGCAACACCCTTGATGAAAGAGGATATTGATCAACTAGCTTAGCAAGAACAAGATTACCGCTGATAGAATCCATTTTCTTGTAATTCAGAGAATATTTTTTTTAAGATAAGAATATGGTTTACGACTCTGTTTTGCCATAAAAAAACCTGAAGTGAGTAATTAAATGTCAGCTCACTTTTGCAGGAACTGGTATACTGTGAATGCCAAACTTATCGACAAGCAAGGTAGCAACACCAGGAGAAAGGAAGGCGGGAAGAGTAGGGCCTAGTCGAATATTTTTTACGCCAAGATGAAGTAAAGAAAGAAGAACAATTACGGCTTTTTGTTCATACCAGGCTATGTTGTAGTCAATCGGCAGTGAATTAATATCATCTAGGCCTAGTGCTTCCTTAAGTGTAAGAGCTGTCAAGGCAAGACTATAAGAATCATTGCACTGACCTGCATCAATTATTCGTGGAATTGAGCCCCCACTTGGAACATCAATTGAACCTAATTTCAGTTTATTGTAGCGGTACTTTGCACAACCGGCAGTGAGAATAACCGTATCTTTAGAGAGTTTTTCTGCAAATTGTGAATAGTAGCTTCGCTGCGAATGCCGTCCGTCGCAGCCTGCCATTACCACAAAGCGCTTGAGTGCACCGCTTTCAATAGCCTCAAGGATTGGTGTCGCAAGCTCTGAAACTTGATTATGGGCAAAACCACTAATAATTGTTCCAGACTCAAGGGGCTCAGGAGGCTCACTACACTGAGCTAATGAAATGAGTTCAGAAAAATCCTTCCTACCATCAAAGCCTTTGTCGATGTAACGATAGCCAGGGAAGCCTGTCGCGCCTGTAGTAAATACTTTATCAGCATATGCTGCATTATTCGGTGGTGGGACAATGCAATTTGTAGTAAACAAAATCGGACCACGAAAACTAGTGAATTCCTCATGCTGCTGCCACCATGCATTGCCGTAGTTTCCATATAGATGGCGATACTTCTTAAAGCCGGGATAGCAGTTTGCCGGAAGCATCTCGCAGTGGGTATAAATATCGATTCCGGCATCCTTACTCTGATCAAGTAGCTCCTCCAAATCGGCTAAATCATGACCGGAAACGAGAATGCCTGGACGCATTCCAGCACCTATAGAGATTTCTGTTTGCTCGGGATGGCCATAACGTCCAGTATTGGCTGAATCAAGCTGTGCCATAGCGGCAACACCTTTCTCGCCAGCCTCCATTACAAAAGCTGTCAAAGCGCTGGCATCAAGTTCGGGATTTACCGTGGCCACCAAAGCACGAACTAGAAATGCATTAAGTAAAGAATCTGTAAAACCGAGTTCTGCTGCGTGATGAAGGTACGCGGATAATCCTTTAAGGCCGTAAGTCAGCAATTCACGCAATGAGTTCTCGTCGGAATTAGAGAAGCTATTAACACCAATTTCCCCCTGAAGGCCTTGAACCATTTCGCTGGAACTTACTGGGTTCCAAAAAGCAGCATGGCTTGATGCAAGAGGTACGTTCAGGCCTGCATCGTTACATCTTTTCTGTAGTTCGAGGCGCCAAGCAAGTCCTTTTGAAATCCGTCTTTCGATGGCATCATCATCGAAATTAGCGTTAGTAATCGTTGTGAATAAAGCTAGGCGCAGCCATGCGTCAACTTCATCAGGAATAGAAGCCACAGTAGAAGAATGCTGATAAATAGTGTCTGCATAGATAGCCACACCACGTGCCACATGGATCAAGGCATCTTGCAAAGCTGCAGTGCTAGCGCTTTTGCCACAATGACCAACTACTGTGCAGCCCTTGCCGCCTGCAGCTTCTTGACATTGGAAACAGAACATTGACATCTTGACCTTGGTGGAACGGGGTAGGTCTTGCGTCTGCGTGACCTATTAGGTCAAAAATGGAACAATTCGCTGAGGATTTCCTTGATGTCGATCAAGACTGCTGAAGCACTTGACCTTCTCCGCGATCTTGGCCAGCCAATGCGGATCGAAAAAGGCACAACCATGGCGATGGAAGGAGAAAACGCAGAAGGCTTCTGGTGGGTTCTCAGCGGCATGGTGGGTATCCACCAGATCAGCAGTGAAGGCCGCCTACGCGAGCTCGGCCGCTTCCGTGATAGTGAGATCGTTGCGGCAGCACTTGCTTTTTCAGGAGTGCCATTCCCTCATCACATTGAGGCTCTGCGTAACAGCGAAATGCTCTGGTTTCCCCACAGACCTGCTTGGCAGCGAATAACTGAAACACCAAAGTTGTCAGGTTTTTTTCTGCAGATGCTGGCCGGAAAATGTCGAATGCTGCAGGAACGTATGCGTTCCCAAGGCATGAAAACTCTGAGGGTGCGATTATTTGAATATTTACAAGCTCAGGCCAGCCTTAAAGGTAGTAACCGCTTTGTTCTAGAGCGATCCAAGAAGGATCTTGCTGACGAGCTCAGCACGACACCAGAAACCCTTTCCCGAGCACTTCGTAGCCTATGCGAGGAAGGCCATCTAGAGATGATGCAGAGAAGTATCTATCTGCTTTCGTCTAGCAAACAATTCAGCGCTAGCGATCCAACCCATCCGCACCAATCAAAAATCAACTAGATATATATTCTGAGCGTTGCATAATTGCTTTAGTCAAGCAACCCAACGACGCCGTATACCTTCTGCCGCAGCGGCCGCACGATTTCGAACATGCAATTTTCGAAGTATAGAATTTACATGACCACGTGCTGTTGTTTCAGCAATGAACATCTCTTCGCCAATTTCACGATTGGTGAAGCCTTCACAAACCAAACGGAGTACAAAGCACTCGCGAGGGGTCAAAGATGTCACTTCGGTCACTAATGGGTTGTAGAACCATGCTGCACAGTCGAAGTGGTGCAATTCTGACAAAACTTGACGCGAACTATGACTAAGTCTTGCTGACAGCCAACAGATTAGAACTATTAGTCGGAGATAAGCCAGTCTTAGGCACAACTAGACAATACCAAAGTCAGAAAGATTATTGCAAATAATTTCGTATCATGGATTAATAAATGTGCATAAATTAAATTGAATTTAGGAAAAGTCTTACAGGGAAAATAAATTACTATTGATTAAATCTACAAACTCTTCTCGATTACATTCATTGCCTTGAGGTGTGCTGGCATTGTATCTAATGATTGCGAATCCTGAACGAAGGAATCATCACGATTGGCACAAGATGCATTATCAGCAATTACGGCACTTACAAGTAAATCCATAGCCTCTGGATTATCGAGATGCTGAAGTGCATCGGCATACCTACGGCTATGGGTAGGTCGTACTGATTCCTGACAGTATTGTGTAAGTTCACGACTCTCTGTCATTACTGAGAAGGCCAGCTCTTTGGTAGCAGGATTACCATAGATAGACATATATAGAAGATTCACCATTGAGGCATCATGTAAGGGAATCGAGTAATTTCGTAGTATTTGAGGCCAATATTTAAGAGATTTCAAACCTTCTAATGCACTTTTTTGTAAGCCTTCAGATTCGCACCATTCTTCAAATTCCTCCATTTGGAAAGGACAACGTTGCTCTAGTCTCATCTTATTAGCAAGAACCTGTCCGGCTTGAAAGTTGCGAGTAGGCTTACCTGAAACAGGCAACATCATGCTACCCCTAACATCAGCCACCATGGCAGTGAGCTGGGCAAAAGTATGATCTCTAACCTTTTCCATATCACCATCTCTCACCAAAGCTGCCTCAATACGCTGAACTCCATAACCAAGCTCTGTCAATGCAAACGGTTGCCGATTGTAGAGTCTTTGCCGATCTGGTCTACACATTGAAACCGTAGCGGCCTGATCAAGACATTGATCCAAAAGCAAAGTCAATAGAGTTGGGAGAACACCTGGGTTGTCATGGTGAAATGTATAACCAAAACCTGCAAATATAGAAGACATATTCTTTGCAGCTTTAATGTATTGACCCTCAACATTGTGAACACCTGATGAAACCTGAATATTGGGTGATAAACGATCCAACATTCTTGCTCCTAGCATAGCTGTCATCGCATTAGGATGGCAGAAATTGGCTGTAAAGCTATCAAACGGATTTCGCAATGCTCCATGACGATGAAATCCCGAAAAGAAACCTAAATTTGGCTGTTTTTCACATAAGACATACGATTCATTATCAATTTTGTCATGCGAAAAAGAGCCTGCAAGACAGGCCAATACTACATGTTCTCGCTTTAATTCATCACGTAGTCGACAAGCTTCCTGGAGGTCTACCTCTACATGGTTACTGTTAGCGCTTAGAACGACAAGTTCACAGCGGTTAATCAGATCAGCCAGAGTGTTGTTTACAGGAACTCCATCTTGTAAATGAGTGCCCATGCTTATGACAGAGGCAAGATGGCACTCATTCATACCGTCAAGTGAACCCTCCGGGAATGCTCCTAATAATTCCCTCCCTGGACGTGCCGCAAGCAACAAACTCACACTATCTGCCTGCATGGCGCAATTGTATGCAAGTGAGGCTGGATAAAGCCCCACGCTGTAGAAACCCACATTGCCAGTCTCTAGTGTCCTAATCCTGTGCTGAATCGACTCCGCATCCATGTACTTGTTGAAAAAACTGTTGTCCATAAGCTCTCCTGGCTTCTATAGCGATTTGTCGGTGAGTTGATTATCCCTAAAGATCGGACAGATCTCTAGAAATCGATTTTTCCCGCTCATCATATTAATGGCATGTATTCTCTACGCTAAAGGCAACACCTTTTCTTTCGATCAGAAACCCATTGAAGTCTTTGATTAATTAAAAACCTGCTTGCAAATTGCTTAACGTTATCAATGAACAAATCTGAACAGTTCAAGGCCTAGCATAACCAAGTCGCAGCTAACCAGGAAAAAATACTTGGAGCTTCCTCTCCAACGTGAGATGCTGTAAATCCGCTTGAACCAACTGCTAATGGGCCATATTGAATTCGATCAGCTACTAGCTGAGATGGTTAGCGCAGATAACCTTCTCATCGTTCAAGATCTTGACGGAGTTTGTATACCCCTCGTAAAGGATCCTTTAACTCGAGTTCTTGACCCTGTCTACGTATGGGCGGCAAAAAAGCTTGAGGGCAATTTTTCCGTATTAACCAATGGAGAGCATGGTGGGCATCGCGGTGTGAATCGTTTAGTGGAGACGGTCCTAGGCACCTCTCATATGCCTGCGAAGCAGGGACTCTACTTGCCTGGACTGGCAGCAGGTGGCGTGCAACTGCAGAATAATTTTGGCGAAATAAGTCATCCAGGCATTAGTCAGGCGGAAATAGCCTTTCTATCCGTATTGCCTAGCCGCATGCAGACCTTGCTTGAGCAGAGGCTGCCAGCAATACTCCCAAAACTCACCTCTGCTGAGATTGAATATCAAGCACGCGTTTCGATATTTGATACTGAGCTATCACCTACAATTAATTTAAATAGTTTATTTAGCTTGATTCCTGATAATGTAAACATACAGCAGGCTCTACAAATAACTTTGCAGGAGTTAATGGATGAATTAATTAACAATGCGGCAAACGATGGATTAACTGATTCGTTCTTCGTGCATATTGCACCCAATATGGGCTCCGATGGAGTGCGGGAGCGACTAAAGCCAGCGGCTACAGGCGATGTTGGAACCACTGATTTTCAATTTTTACTCAAAGGAGCAATAAAAGAAGCCGGTTTATTAGTCTTGATTAACAATCACATTGCCAGCAAGTGCGGCAGTGCTCCTCTAGGTGAAGACTTTGATGTGCGTTCAGCGCCGAAGACTCATCAGCAACTTTTGGATCTATGCCTTAATAATATTCCTGCTGAACAAATGCCCTTATTGATGGGTGTCGGTGACACAGTAACTTCAAACCCATGTCCAGATGGGACGGGATGGCTACGCGGTGGAAGCGACCGAGGCTTCTTGACTTTATTGCAAGATTTGGGAAAGATTTATAATCATACTAATCGAGTCGTTCTTGTTGATAGTAGTGGAGGAGAAGTATACCGACCAACTCTTAATGATAAAGAGTTAAAAGGAATAAGTGATTCAGAAGATCCTTTGCATTTTGATGTTCTAGTTCCTGGTGGACCTAGTGATTATGTTGCTCTATTTGCAGAACTCGCTGAACAACGTTCGACCAACTAAGTCGACAAGAATCCAACAAGAAGCCAAGCCAGAATCTTGACTTTTACTTGTTTACGATAAGCATTTAATATAGATTCTAATTCTAGGTCTTTATGTACAGATAAGTGATACTAGTTATATTCAGGGAATCAATTGATTAACATCAATGCTTACATTGACAGATGCTACGATCGACAAATGCAATCC
>PBDY01000012.1 GCA_002717445.1 Gammaproteobacteria bacterium
ATAGCGAGTATCGCTATTTGATTGCCTTTCTCATAAATGTATGAATAAACTTGATCAACGTTTTTCATGGCCTCGGGGTCAAGCTCTGAAAGATCTATATTGTTATCAATTCCCAAAGCCAGATTTAGATTTGAGGGCTTATTAAAATGCATTCTTAATGAAGTCAGTGGTGTAACCATAAAGAATTCATTGTACTGATATAGTGGTAGCGTTAGAGCTAAGTTATCTACAAGATTTCCTGTGATAAGGTCAATCCCCCCTTCGCTGACCAAAACACCTTGCTTAAATGTCAGCTCAAAGAAACCTTCATTGTCTGTATTTGTATATTGTTCTGTCTCGTCAAGCTCTAAATTATTATTTTGATCTATGTATACAGTTGCACCCCTGATGTAACCATCAATCACTCTGCCTGAAAAAATCTTTTCTCCGTTTACGATCAGGGTTTCTTGAAATTTATTTCCAGATAGATCCTTGCATGATATTGAGAACTCATTCGGACCACCTTTTTCTATCAGAATATTTTCTGATCCTGATATATCTTTACTCCCAGCCCAAGCTCCTGAAGCAAAACAATCATTAATATTTTCACCAGACCAATTAATATTTATGCTGGTCCCAACATTTACACTCATAAGATTAGAACTCATAAGCAGCTTAGGGAAGAGTGATGCAATCCCTCCATCACATGACATTAAAAAGAGTGATGTGGAGAGTAGAATTATTTTTTTCATTTCTTTATGTCCCTTAGAGAATCAGATACAAGTATAATTAATTACTAATTTATAGGATTTTGACCCATAAAAAAACTGTAAAATAATTTTAACTAATTTAATCAGGCTGATTCTCCACTAATAGGAATTCCCAAAAATGACAATTATTGAGGTAAGAGATCTAAAAAAAGCTTATTTTCTTCCTGGAAAGGGTAAAGAAAAGTTTAATGCTGTTGATGGCATCTCTTTTGATATCTTAAGTAGGGAAATTTATGGGATTCTAGGACCAAATGGCGCAGGAAAAACAACAACACTGGAAATGCTAGAGGGCCTTAAAGAGATTGATGATGGAACGGCATTGATTGATGGTATTGATGTCAGTATAGATCCTTACAACGTTAAAAAATTAATTGGTGTTCAGCTACAAAGCAATGAATATTTTGATAAGTTGAATCTCAGCGAATTGCTTACTCTTTTTTCTAAGCTTTATTCAACAAATGTGGATGCATCTAAATTGCTGGATCAGGTTGACTTACTGAATAAAGCCCAATCGAAGACACAGCATCTATCAGGAGGGCAAAGACAACGATTTTCAATCGCATGCGCTCTAGTCAATAGCCCTAAAATATTGTTTCTAGATGAGCCGACAACAGGCCTTGATCCCCAAGCAAAGAGAAATTTATGGAGACTTGTGAAGGATCTCAACTCTTCTGGAATGACAATTGTCTTGACCACGCATAATATGGAAGAAGCTGAGTATCTATGTGACAGAATTGCAATCATGGATAAAGGCAGGCTGATTGCAGAAGATACACCTTCTGCATTGATCGAGAAATACGCACCTGAGCCTTCAGATATTCCTGTGACCGGAAACATCGAGGATGTTTTTCTGAATCTTACTGGACACTCTTTAAGGGACTAAAATGTTGACTGAGGCACAAATCCACCTAGCACTTGTTTTCCTAAAAATGTTTCTCAGAGACATCCAGTCAATGATATTCAATCTTTTTTTCCCAATGGCATTCATAACAGTTTTTATTTTCACCGGAGGTGAGCCCGATCCAATCAAGATTGGCATTGTCGATAAGGCCTCAAATCAACTATCCAAGAGTTTTAGCTTATTGTTGGATGAGGATACCAATTTTGATGTCTTAGAAGGTTTAGAGACTGAACTGAGCAATAAGCTTGTCGAAGGGGAATTGGTGGCAATTATCGAGATACCCGATCAATTTGACTATGCATATGAGACAGCTGAGTTGAAGCTTATTTTGGATGCATCTCAAGTGAGGCAACTTGATGGCATTAAAGATTCTATAGAGAAGACATTGCTTTCAATTGAAAGGGAATTGAGAGGCACTGAGGCAATGTTCTCTCTTGAAATAGTAGATATGAAGGCCAGGCCTCAAAGATACATTGATTTTTTGATACCCGGATTATTGGCATTTATGCTAATGAATCTTAGCATTGCCGGCAGTGGATTTAATCTCGTTGAATACAGGAGGAGAGGGATCCTGAAGAGACTTTTTGTGACCCCCATTAGGCCGAAAGACTTTATTATTTCTATTGTGTTGGCAAGATTGATGATCGTGCTCATCCAATTGTCAGTTGTACTTTGGTTTGCTCTACTGATACTCGACATCCAACTCATTGGTGGATTGCTGTCTATTTATGGAATGATTGCATTGGGATCATTGATATTTCTTTGTTTTGGGTTTTGCTTTGGAAGCATCGCCAAGACTCAGGAGGCAATAAGGCCTTTAGTCACATCGTTCACATTCCCACAGTTGATTCTTTCAGGCGTGTTTTTTCCAATCAGTTCATTGCCTGAAATGATTCAGCCTGTAGCCCAGTTTCTTCCCTTAAGTGTCATTGCATCAAGCTTGAGGGGAATCGCAAATGATGGTTTGAGCCTATTATCTTTTGATCAAAATCTCATTGGTGTTTTGGTTTGGTTGATTTTGAGCTTCTTTCTGGCGACTCGCTACTTTGTCTGGAGAGACGTTGCAGGATAATGACAGATAAGAGAATATCTGTAGCCCCAATGATGGGAATGACTGATCGCCACTATAGATTCATGGCATCCTTATTGTGCGAAAGAATCTCACTTTATACACCCATGATTCATGTTGATGCAATCCTTCAATCTAAAAAAAACTTTCTAGAGAAAGAGAACAAAGACTCTAGATCGGTTGCCATACAGATAGCTGGAAACGATCCAATATCTGTTTCTGCTGCTTCAAAGGTTATTGAGAATTGCAATTACAATGAGATCAACCTCAACATTGGATGCCCTAGCGAAAGGGTTCAGAATTGCAAGGTTGGTGCAGCATTGATGGATGAACCAAAGACCGTTGGTCGGATGGTTGAATCAATAAGAAATACCTGTGATCTTCCTGTCACCATAAAAACCCGATTGGGAATTGATGATTTCGACTCTTATGAATTTCTTTGTGAATTCATTGAAACGACATCAGAGTATGGTTGTGATCATTATATTCTCCATGCCAGAAAAGCACTATTGAATGGATTAAGCCCTAAGGAAAATAGATCGATACCACCGATCAATTACCCAAGGGTTTATAAAATCAAAGAACAATACAGTGATCTGAAGATTGAGATAAATGGTGAGATAAAGAAAACCGATGAAATCAAAGAGCATTGCAAATATGTCGATGGCGTCATGATTGGAAGGGAGGCTTGCAACAATCCACTTTTTCTTCGGGATATAGCAAACTCCATCTATCAGGATTCACCGATGGAAATGACAGATTTCTTTGAAAGAATGTTTGAATATATTCTTAAAGAATCGAATTATGGGACCGGCGTTCATTTCATTACTCGACATATGACAGCACTGTTCAAAGGAATGTCGGGCGCAAAAGAATGGAGAAAATTAGTCGGTGGCTTGGATTCTAAAAAAAGCAGCGCCGAAGATCTCGTGAAATCAATGAAGTTATTTGTGGAGGATAGAGTTACTCAGCATTGAGTGCATCAATGACTTTTGTGTGCTCCTCAAGCAACTTTTCAGGGAGTCTCTCTTCATATTCCTCAAAATAATCCCTGATATCAGCCATCTCATCTAGCCATTTTTGATTATCAATATGGACGAGTTCTTCCATTGCATCATTGGTAATCGTTAAACCAGATGTATTGATGTCTTCAGATTTTGGCAGGAATCCAATGGGTGTTTCATGGGCATCTATTTCATTGTTGCTACGATTTATGATCCATTCGAGGACTCTTAAATTATCACCAAATCCTGGCCAGATGAATCCATTTTCATTTTTTCTAAACCAATTGACATGGAAGATCTTAGGAAGATTATCAGAACGTTCTGAAAAGCTGAGCCAGTGAGTCCAATAATCTGCAAAGTTATACCCACAAAAAGGTTTCATTGCCATTGGATCTCTTCTGATCACTCCCACTTCTCCTATTGCAGCAGCAGTGGTTTCAGACCCTACACTGGCACCCACAAGAACGCCATGGTTCCAATCCTTTGATTCATAGACCAATGGTGCCAATTCACTTCTTCTGCCACCAAAGACGATGGCTGAGATCGGAACCCCCTTGGATGAATCCGCAAGATCAGAGTATTTCGGATTATTCTTAGCCGAGACTGTGAATCTAGAGTTCGGGTGAGCAAAAACAGCATCTTCACCTTGTTCGATTCTGTTGCCTCTCCAATCGATGACTGGGTTGCCATCTTTTTTGCCTTCCCACCAAGGTTCATTATTGTCCGTCAGACCAACATTTGTGAAGATTGCATCAGATTGAATGGCTTTGTATGCATTCTCATTATCGTCTTCATTTGTACCAGGCACCACTCCAAAATAACCGGCCTCAGGATTAATGGCCCATATTTGGCCGGATTCATCCATGTTTAGCCAGGCGATATCATCACCAATTGTTCTCACTTTCCATCCTTTGTATTCTTCAGGCGGAATCAGCATGGCGAGGTTGGTTTTCCCGCAAGCCGATGGGAATGCTGCGGCTATATTAAAAATTTCACCTTCCGGATTCTCAATCTCAACGATCAGCATGTGTTCAGCCAGCCATTTTTCTTCAAGTGCTTGATAGCTTGCAATTCTCAAAGCGTGACATTTTTTACCGAGGAGGGCATTTCCACCATAACCAGATCCAATGCTTCTTATTATTTTTTCCTCAGGGAAATGCATGATAAATCTTTTATCTGGATCAAGGTCACCCGTGGAGTGTATTCCTTTTACGAATCCTCCCTCTTTTTCAATTCTTGAAAGTGCCTCATCACCCATTCTTGTCATCAGATACATATTTGCGACAACATAAGGGCTGTCAGTGATTTCAACACCGCATCTTGAAAGGTCTGATCCTATTGGCCCCATGCAATATGGAATGACATACATGGTTCTTCCTTCCATGCAGTTTTCAAATAAATCATCCAGCTTCTCATGAGCCTCTTTAGGATCCATCCAATTATTATTGGGACCCGCATCGTTGGAATTTTCTGTGCAAATAAAAGTTAGATGTTCAACTCTGGCTACATCCGATGGGTCCGATCTATGCAAATAACAATTTGGGAAGGTTTCCTCATTGAGTTGCATTAAGTCTCCGGTCCCAAGCATTTGTTGGATGAATTCTTCGTATTCTTGTTTTGACCCATTGCACCAATAGATTTTGTCTGGCGTGGTCATTTTTGAAACTTCCTCAACCCAATTCTGAAGTTCTTTATTTGATGTAGACATAGTTATTTTTTAGTTAATAGATTTTATGGTTCATACTTGATCAAATCTTTTTGTTATTATTCAAAAAAACCCAACTAGATTTAAGTGCTGTATTTTAACCAAACCATGACTAAATGCATAGCCATAGATACTTCAACTCGGAGATTCTGTCTCGGGGCAAAGAATGGCAATGATTATATCGATATGTCCTCTGATAAAACGACCGATCATGCCAAAGATATATTCAAAAAAATCGATCATGCCTTGAAATGTGCAGATATCACTATCAGAGAGCTTGATTTTCTCGCTGTCGGTATTGGTCCTGGTCGGTTTTCAGGACTTCGTGTTTCAATAAGTGCCATTAAATCAATAAGTTATGTCCTTAATATTCCCATCATTGCGATCTCTAGTCTCGAGTTTATTGCAAAAGAAATTATGGATCAGAATGATGTAGATAGAATACTTCTGATAGAAGATGCTGGCAGGGGTAATCTATACCTCGGCGCTTATGCTTTAAAGGATCAAGAATGTATTAGGATTTCTGATGATCAAGTAAGGCACACTGAGGAAATGAAAATTTCTGACACGGATGGGTTAATCATTGGTAGCGGATTAATCAGATATCCTGAAATGAAAATTAATTCGAACTCTATGCTCAGAGAACCTGGAGAGGTATATCTCAATTCAAAAACTTTGATTGATCATGCCCTAGAAGAATTTAAAAAAGGTAATACAATAGATTGTATGAGCCTAAAGCCAAATTACCTTTTTGATGAGGTAGCCAATTGATACAAGCTTTTAAGAACCTATCTGTAAGAACCCATAGCTTTTTTGGTTTCTGCGCATGTCTTTTTCTAATGAGTTACGCGTTATATGCTGAACATGTTCTCGGTCTAGAGCCTTGTCCAATGTGCATATTCCAAAGGATTTCAACCATTTTACTTGGATTGATATTTTTTATGGGTTCCTTCCCAATAAATAGTCGATCCTCAAGACTCATCATCGGCTTATTGATACTGGTTACATCTCTTTCTGGAATTCTAGTTGCATCAAGACATGTATGGTTGCAAAATCTTCCTCCTGAAAAAGTTCCAGGATGTGGCCCAGGACTTGATTTCATGGTGGAAAACTTCCCGCTTGCAGAGATATTTGAAATGGTTTTCTCAGGTTCTGGTGAGTGTGCAAATATAGATTGGTCTTTTCTAGGCTTAAGCATGCCGGCATGGGTCATCATATCCCTATCAGTTCTAGCTATCTATGGAGTTTGGTCAAACCTAAAAGCTTCGAACGAAATGAATTAATTATCCAAAGATTCAATCAACTCTAATTCTAGTTTATTTATTGTTGTAAGAGAAATGGCATCCTGGTATTCATCCCTTAGATAAAAGACATCCTCAGCTCTTTCTCCAATTGTTGCTATTTTTGCTGATTCAATCCAAATATTGTTTCTCCTTAAAACCTCGGATATATCAACAAGAAGACCTGGTCTATCAAGAGAGACCACCTCAAGAACAGTACGATTATGAATATGATCTTCCAAAAAACTTAACTTTGTTGAGGCTGTAAAACTTCTCAGTCTTCTGGAAAGTTTAAACTTTTTCTTTTTCATTATTTGCTTCTTCTCGAGTCTCAGGCTTAAATTTTCAATCAGAGATTCTACTTTTATTTCAATGTCATAAGCATCGCCTTTGGGCATATCCATATAGAAATTGTATATACAACTTCCATCATTCAATTCAATGACCTTTGCGTCCCTAATGGATAGATTCTTGTCAACTAAATTATTTGTAATGATCGAGAAAGTATCGAAATCCATGATTGTTCTGATGAATAGAAGCATCAAGCTTTCCTCTTCAATAAGTTTAAGGTGAACAATGGCATTTTTTTTATCCTCACCCCCGTTAGATAAGAGCTTCTCAAGATGGTAGTTGATTTCATTTTGATTAAATCTTAGGAAATAGTTTTCATTCAGCTTATCAAGCTCTGTATCCAGTCCGCTCAGATCAAGGTCATGAGCTTCTATATAATTAGTCATTATCTCTATTTTTTCTTTAACAATATCTTCTTTACCAAGAGTATTCTCAAGACCCATCCTTAGAGCATTTTTTGTTAATTGATAAAGGTCTTTAAAAAGCCTTTCTTTCCAGCTATTCCATAAATTTGGATTTGTTGCTCTGACATCGCAGACTGTCAAAAGGAATAAATATTCGAGTCTTTCCTCATCACCAATAATTTCTATCAGCTCTTTTATTACCAATGGATCATGTATATCTTTTTTTTGGGCGGTCAATGAGAAGATCAGATGATTTTCCACAAGCCAAGAAACAAGTTTAGATTGGTATCTTGTCATCCCATGAGATATACAAAAATCCTCTGCATCCTTCGCGCCCAAAATTGAGTGATCTCCACCTCTTCCTTTTGCAATATCATGAAATAAGCCTGCTAAGTAGAGTATTTCCTGAGACTCTAAAGATTGCATCTTTTTGCTATCTTCCGGATATTCGTGATTGAATCTTTTAAGGGCAAGCCTTCTGATGTTGCTGACTACATTCAATGTATGCTCATCAACTGTAAGGGTGTGAAAGAGATCAAATTGCATTCTCCCTTCTATTTGACCAAAGACCGGAAGGTATAAGCCAAGAACACCATATAGATTCATTCTTTTCAGTTCATGAGTCACGCCCTCTGATGCTTTTAAGATTTTGATAAATAGTCTCTTATTATTTGGATCAGATCTAAACTGATTATTGATTAGATTTAAATTTTCAAGAATATGGTTAATTGTTTCAGACTCAATCCCCAAAATATTGTTTTCCTGGAAGTGAAGAAATATCTCGAGCAGTAAGCTTGGATTATCCTTAAAATCTTTGCCTTTTCTTAGTCCAATCAGCTTATTTCTGATATGGAAGTTATCGTCAATGTTCTTTTTTGCTACAAATCTTTTCGAATTAATTTTCTGATCAAATATTTGTAGACAAATTTCATTGAATCTAGAAATAGTTTTTGCTGCTTTGTAGTAATCTTGCATGAAAACTTCAACAGCCATCAAATGATCTGAATCTTTATATCCGAAGTCATTCGCAAGAATCCTTTGATAGTCAAATAAGAGTCTATCTTCTGCTCGCTTAGCCAATGAATGGAGTGCATATCTTATTTTTGATATTGAATCCCAAGATTCCTGTAGTAATTTAATTTGATCATCATTCAGGATATTATCTTTTTTTAGGTCCTCAATATTTGTAAAGCCGAGTCTTTTGGCAATCCAGAAAATTGTATGAGCATCTCTTAGGCCACCCGGACCATCTTTTATATTGGGTTCAAGGTTATACGCAGTGTTATTGAAGTTATTATGGCGGTAGGTCTGCTCATCAATTTTTGCACTAAAGAATTTTTCACTCTCCCATGAGTGCTTTGTAAGAACTTTTTTCTCATAATCCATGAAGAGTTCTTTTGATCCAAAAATTGCCCTAGATTCAAGCAGTGATGTCTCTACCGAGATGTCTCTTTTTGACTCTTTTATGCATTCAGCAATTGTTCTAGTGCTGTGACTGGCCTCGATACCAATATCCCAAAGAAATGTTAGGAATTTTGAAATATTGTTTTTTAGATTATTTTTACTGTTTTTATCTAGAAGGATCAGTAAGTCAGTATCAGAATTTGGGTAAAGTTCGCATCTTCCATAGCCACCTACAGCAATAATGCTAAGCTTTTCTTTGTTTTCATAGAAAAATTGATTTGCAATAAAGCGGATAATATCGTCATTCAGCTGACATCTTTTCGATAGGATATCCTTAATTGGTGCTTTTGTGACTAATTCATCGATCACACCAGCTTCTTTTTGGATAAATTTTTTTAAATCTGAGATTGCCTTCTTTTTAGTCTCGTATGATGAAAAATCTTTTTCGATCTTGGAATCTAGAAACTTAGTATTAATCATTTATAAGATAATTAAATTAACTCGCCGGGAGACAAAGTGAGCACTTCATAGCCATCATCGGTGACTAGAATGGTATGCTCCCATTGCGCGGAGAGTGAATGATCTTTAGTGACTACCGTCCATCCATCAGATAATAGTCTGATTCCAGATCCGCCTAAATTAATCATCGGCTCAATGGTAAATGTCATTCCTGATTTAAGCTCCATACCAGTATCAGAAATACCGTAATGAAGAATTTGTGGTTCATCATGGTATATCTCACCAATCCCATGACCGCAGTATTCTTTTACGACACTGAAATAATTCTCCTCAGCATATCTTTGGATTGCATAACCAATATCGCCCAACTTATTTCCAGGTTTGACGACTCTTATCCCTTCACACATTGACTGATATGTAACATCGATGAGCTTTTGTGCTTGATTCGGGATCTTTCCAATAATAAACATTCTGCTGGTATCCCCATGAAAGCCATCTTTAATTATAGTTATATCAATATTAAGAATGTCTCCATTTTTTAGTCTCTTTTCACTGGGTATTCCATGGCACACGACGTGATTTATTGATGTGCATGTTGTAGCTGGAAAACCCCTATAGCCGACATTAGCCGGAATAGTTTTCTGAGTATTGATAATGTAATCATTGCATATTTCATCGAGTTCAAGTGTGCTGATACCTGGTTTTACATAATCACTAATCATATCAAGTACTTCGGAGGCAAGTTTCCCGGCAATCCTCATTTTTTCTTGTTGTTCCTGAGTTTTTATTTCTACAGACATTTTCTATTAAGAATTTTACTCGCTTTTTTATTGTTGCACGGAGTTTATTATGTTATAAATCCCACCGCAATTTTGCATTAATATCGAACACAATTCGACACAGTCAATGGGTGCCCTTATTTGGTTATTGATTGGGATTTGTGGGAGTTTAACCCAAAGAGGAAAAAAATGAAAAAAGTAAACATTCGTGAGCTGCTCGAGGCAGGCGCACATTTTGGTCACAAAACCAAATATTGGAATCCTAAGATGCAAGACAACATCTATGGCGACAGAAACGGGATCCATATAATCAATCTTGAAAAAACAATTCCACAAATTGAGAGTACTTGTGATTTTGTTAAAAAATTAGCGTCTCAATCAGGGACCATTCTTTTTGTAGGCACAAAAAAGTCAGTAAAAGATGCCATTAAGAATGCGGGCGTTACTTGTGGCATGCCATATGTCTCTAATAGATGGCTTGGAGGAACGCTTACCAATAACAAGACAATCTCAAAATCTATAAAGAAGCTAGAGAATCTTGAGGAAGCCTTAAAAGAAGAAAATACCCTGGGACTTTCAAAGAAAGAAGTTCTTACACTCAAAAGATCTCACGGAAAATTAGAAAAAGGTCTCGGTGGTATTAGGGATATGAAGAAATTACCTGATGCGATTTTTATTGTAGATGTGAATTACGAAAAGAATGCTGTCAAAGAAGCAATTGTTTTAGGTATACCTATTTTGGCTATTGTTGATACAAATTCATCACCAGAAGGTGTTGACTATTTGATTGCTTCAAATGACGACTCAAGACTAACAACCGAACTTATTACTTCGATCATAGTTGAAAGTTATCAGGAAGGTAAAAGAACAATTCCAGTCCTAGAGGAAATTGAAGACGATTTTGTTGAAGTTGACAGCGAAGGAAAAATCTCGACTACCAAAATAAAAAAGAAAAAGAAAATCGTGATAAAGAAAACTTCTCAAAAAGCCCCAGCCGAGGAAGCCCCAGTTGAAGAGGAAGCCCCAGTTGAAGAGGAAGCCCCAGCCGAGGAAGCCCCAGTTGAAGAGGAAGCCCCAGCCGAGGAAGAAGGTAAGAAAGAGAAGTAACCGAGGAAATAATGGAAATTAAAGCAATCGATGTAAAAAAACTCAGAGAAGAAACCAATGCAGGAATGATGGACTGCAAAAAAGCTCTCTTAGAGTCCGGAGGTGATTTTGAGAAAGCAAAGTTATTACTGAGAGAAAAAGGTCAGTCAAAGGCTGATAAGAAATCTGGCAGAACTACAGCTCAAGGACTCGTAAAGGTTGAAATTGATAATGGTCATATCAGTATCTTGGAAGTGAATTGTGAAACTGATTTTGCAGCAAAAGATGCTCTTTTTGATGGTTTCGTCAATAAGGTATCAAAGCTAATCTTATCAGACTCAGTTGATACGTTAGACCAACTAAATGATCAAGCTATTGATGACTATGCTTCAGTCGAAGATTTTAGAAAGTATGTAGTCTCTAAAATTGGAGAAAATATTACAGTTAGGAGATTTGAGAGGATTCCACTGAAAGGAATTGCTGGTTCATATATTCATGGAAATAAGATTGCTTCTGTGGTGATAATTGATAATGGAACTGAGCAGCTAGCAAAGGATATTGCAATGCACGTGGCTGCATCGCAACCTGAATATATTAAGATGTCAGATATCCCTAAAGATGAGTTGAATAAAGAGAGAAGTATACTTACAAAGCAGGTTGAAGATGAAGGTAAACCTGCAGAAATAGTACCTAAAATTGTTGATGGAAAACTGAATAAGCAATTTAACTCTATCACTCTAATGGGACAGGAATTTATTAAAGACCCTGACTTAACTGTGGCTCAGCTGCTAGAGAAGAGCGCTTCTTCAGTCGTTTCATTCGCTCGTTATGAAGTTGGCGAAGGGGTTGAAGTTGAAGAAGTAAATTTTGCTGATGAAGTCAAAGCCCAAGTAGATGCGGTGAATTAAGTTGTCGCCTAATAACATAAAAAGGATACTTCTTAAGTTAAGTGGTGAAGCTTTATTAGGTGATCATTCTTTTGGTGTTGACCCCAAGGTACTTAATTATTTAGCTGGGGAAATTCAATCGATAACTGCTAAGGACATTGAATTAGGCATTGTTATTGGCGGTGGCAATATCTTTAGAGGAGAGGGACTAGCCCAATCAGGAATCGATAGGGTAACAGGCGATCAAATGGGCATGCTAGCAACAATCATCAATGCTTTAGCTATTCAAGATGCATTAGAAAGACAGGGAATGTATGCAAGGGTCATGTCTGCTCTGAAGGTTAACGAAGTATGCGAGGATTACATTCGTAGGCGAGCAACAAGACACCTCGAAAAGGGTCGTATTACAATCTTTGCAGCCGGAACCGGTAATCCTTATTTCACAACAGACTCAGCAGCTTCTCTTAGGGCTGTTGAGATAGAAGCTGATTTACTCATCAAGGCAACTAGAGTTAATGGTGTTTTTTCGGATGATCCTCTCAAAAACCCAGATGCAAAGCATTATGACCAAATCAGTTATGATGATTTTATCTCCATGGGGCTGAAGGTAATGGATACAACATCCATAGTGATGTGCAGAGATAATAATCTTCCTGTCAGGGTATATGACATGGGGATTAAGGGAGCATTAATGAATATTGTTGAAGGTAAAAACATAGGTACTTTGATAGGATAAATCTATCATGTTAGAAGAAATTTACGAAGACACTAAAGAAAGGATGCAAAAGACAATTGATGCTTTTAGGTCGAGCCTTACAAAGATTAGAACAGGAAGGGCATCACCAGATATCCTTGATAGTATTACTCTTGATTATTACGGGAACGAAACCCCTTTAAACCAGTTATCAAATATTTCTGTGGAAGACTCGCAAACATTGGCGATATCTCCCTGGGAAGAAAAATTCATACCAGAAATTGAACAGACAATCATCAAAGCGAATATTGGTCTTAATCCAGTCACAACTGGAAATATCATCAGAATACCTCTCCCGCCCCTGACTGAAGAGAGAAGGCTTGATCTTACTAAGCAAGTCAAGACTGAGGAAGAGCAAGCAAAGATCTCAATCAGAAACATTCGGAGAGACTCCATTCAAGATCTTAAGGAATATCTAAATGAAAAGATGATATCAGAAGATGATTTTCACAAAGGTCAGAATGACGTTCAAGAAATCACAGACAGTATGATCAGTTCAATAGAGTCTGTTAGTCAGGAAAAGCAAAAAGATGTCATGACAATCTAGTTCGATGAGCTCATCCCAAGAAAGTTACTTAAATCCAAACCCTAATCAACCAAGACATGTTGGCATTATTATGGATGGCAATGGTAGGTGGGCAAAACTCAGAGGTAAAAGAAGGATATTTGGGCATGAAGCAGGGGTACTAAAGGCAAGAGAATTGGTTGAAACTGCTGTTAAGATTGAGCTCGAAGCTTTGACACTGTATGCGTTCAGCTCAGAGAACTGGTCTAGGCCAAAAAAAGAAGTCAGCGGACTAATGAGACTGTTTGAAAAGACAATCGAAAAGTACACCAGCTTGCTGATTAATAATAATGTTCGATTCAAAGCAGTTGGAGATCCTTCAAAGTTACCACGTATTTTGAAAAGAAAATTGGAACAAATGGAATCTATTACATCTCAGAATACAGGTTTGATATTGACTCTAGCAATTGCATATGGCGGTCAACAGGAGATTGTAAGCGGCATCAAAAGGTTAATAGAGGACCATGAAAGTCAAATCATAGATGCAAATGAAATCACAGTTGAATCATTCAAAAAGTACCTTCTATTTCAAGATCTTCCTGATTTGGACCTTATGATAAGAACCTCCGGTGAGACTAGAATCAGTAATTTTATGCTTTGGCAATCAGCGTATTCAGAGATTCACTTTACAGAGACATTATGGCCAAATTTTGAAGAACAAGAGTTCCTTGAGATTCTTCAGACGTACTCGCAGTCAGAGAGAAGATTTGGCAACGTTGAAGAAGATATCGAATTAAAGAAAGCATAAATTACGTGACAAACCTACAGAAAAGAATTTCATCAGGCATAGTTCTCCTGATAGCATTAGCAATTGTTACTTACTCAGTGAAAAAGACTCCTGATTTCGCGCTTTATACCATAGCTTTATTGGCACTTTTAGTAATTTACGAATACTCGGGCTTCTTTAAGGAAAAAATACTCTCCGTATTATTTATACTTTTTGCCCTTACCACCTTTTTCTTAATGAGCGAATATTATTTATGGTTAGTCATCTTAGGATGTCTTATTTGGCTCAGCCTATTTACAAGAATCTTGTTATACGACAGTCCAAATATGGGCAGCATAGAAATATTTTTTGCTGGCTACCTAATGATCATTCCTTCAATGATATCCGGAATCATTATTTTTGAATCCTATGCAAAATTATTAATATTAATTTTAATTGCCGTGTCTTTTGCAGATTCTGCTGCATATTTTTTTGGTAAAAAATATGGGAGTAAAGTTCTACTCAAAAACACGAGTCCAGGAAAAACACTTGAGGGTTTGATTGGCGCTTTTTTTACCACCCCAGTTTTTTTAGTATTACTATCAGGCTTATTGGATATTGAATTATCAGGCGCAATCATTCTTGGTTTGACTATAACACCTATTAGCTTTATGGGAGATGTCACCTTTAGTTTCATTAAAAGAAGTGCCAAGGTAAAAGATTCCAGTAACTTGATTCCGGGTCATGGTGGCTTTATTGACCTTTTGGATGGCTCAATCGCTTCACTGCCTTTTTTCGCTCTCTTCCTCATGAGCCTACCAGGAAATTTTTAACGCAATGCCCCAAATCATTAAGATTGTAAACTCAAGACGATGCTTTTAATGTGATATTCCTTATTTTATTGGGTTTTTGGCTTTCTTTAATCCTTTCAATCTTTATAATTCCTTCATAATGGAGGCGGATAATTAAAAAATGGATTTTTTATTTTCAATAATTGCATTTATTGTCTTGGTTGGCGTTCTTGTCGCCATACATGAATATGGACATTTCATTGCTGCAAAATTATGCAATGTTAAGGTTCTACGCTATTCAATTGGTTTCGGGAAAGTTTTAGCCAGCAAAAGAACGGGCGATGACCAAACAGAGTATTGTTTATCTTTAATACCGCTAGGTGGTTATGTCCAGCTTCTCGATGAAAGAAGTGAAGATGTCTCTGATGATGAAAAAGATAGAGCATTTAATAATCAAACCCCAATCAAAAAGATTTTTATTCTCTTTGCAGGCCCCGCTGCCAATTTTATATTTTCAATCATAGCATATACGCTTATGTTCTCTGCTGGTGTACCAGGGCAAAAACCGATCATAGGTGATGTGGATCAACAATCTATTGCATGGGAGGCCAGTATTCGTGCTGGCGATGAAATTATTTCTGTTGGTGATAGAACTGTGAAAACTTGGCAATCAGCGTTGATTTCAATGATTGGAGAAGTGCTGGATGATGAGCAAATATCGATTCAGCTAAAAGACTCTAATGGACAACAAAAAAGCGCATTGCTTGATGTCAGTGGAAGGACAAAAGAACTCACATCACCAGACTTATTATTTCCAGGGCTTGGATTTTCTCCTCAGTCTCCTAATCTCAAACCAATCGTAGTTTCAGTTGTTTCAAACAGTCCTGCAGATCAATCAGGATTGAAAAAAGATGACATTCTTCAAAGTATTGATGGCGTTGAGATCATGAATATCGATCAATTCAGCCAATTGATTATGGATCGACCAAATACTGAAATTGATCTACTTATTAAAAGAAACGAAGAAGATTACATCACAAAGGTTTCGCTTTCAGTAAGAGAGGACAATGAAGCAATGGGATATATAGGTCTTCAGACAACACTGGATCAAGATCAATTACAGAAATACATGGCGATTGAAAAGTATTCTTATACTCAAAGCTTTCTTATGTCCATCCAAGAAACCAACAGAATGATTGGGCTGACCTTAAACATGTTAGGAAAGATGGTAACGGGTCAGATTTCCAGTGATAACTTAAGTGGACCCGTTGGGATAGCAAAAGATGCCGGCACGGTCGCTAAGAGAGGAATCATAGCAACACTTTCTTTTATGGCAATTATAAGTATTAGTTTAGGCATTCTTAATCTGTTACCAATCCCGGTCTTAGATGGCGGCCAGATTCTTTTTATTTGTATTGAGACAGTGATCAGGAGGCCATTGCACGAAAAAATACAAATGGCATTCCAGCAGATCGGCGTAATGGCTCTTTTATTTCTGATGGGTTTTGCTCTGTATAATGATTTGTCGAGGATTTTTGGGTGAGATCATTTCTTAAAAAGAATATTCTAAACATTGCAATTTGGTTGCTGGTTTTTCCGATGGCAACATTATCCAGTGATGAATTCATCGTAAAAGACATAAAAATAGAGGGCCTTGAGAAAATTTCTGAAGGCGCTTTGCTTAATTATCTCCCTGTTAATATCGGGGATGATCTCGATGAGAATAAGATTCAGGAGTCAATTCGCTCAGTTTATTCAAGTGGATTTTTTAAGAATATCGAGTTTAGAAAAGATGATTCAGGAGTATTGATTATTTCTGTTTTGGAACGACCATCCATTGCCTCAATAAACTTTGAAGGCAACAAAGATATCAAAACTGAAGATTTAGAAGATTCACTCAATAGTATTGGTTTCAAGATTGGAAGAAATTATGATCCTTCGATTCTCGATGAGATTGAACGCTCCTTGATTGATCAGTATTTTAGTTTCGGAAAATACAATGCAAGAGTGAAAACAACGATCGAAGAGCTCCCGGGGAATACCGTCGGTGTTCAAGTCGATGTGAGTGAGGGCGATCGAGCACAAATACGGCAAATCAATGTTGTCGGCAATAAGATCTTTAGTGATGAGGACATTCTTGAACGACTGAAACTGCAGATGCCAAACTGGTTGTCATTTTTTAACCAAGATGACAGATACTCACGAGAAGATCTTCAAGGGGATCTGGAAACACTTGAGAATTTTTATCTTGATCAAGGTTATGCAAACTTTATGATTGAATCGGCTCAAGTCGCAATATCCAAGGATAAGCAGGGTATTTTTGTAACGATAAACATTAAAGAAGATGAGATTTATACGCTCTCTGATGTAAAAGTCACAGGAGAGTTTGTAATTCCTAAAGAGGAGATTGAGAATTACATTTTTGCCAAGCCTGGTCAAACATTCTCACAAGGATTACTGACCTCAATCACAGAACTCATTGAATACGAATTGGGTGAGGAAGGCTATTCTTTTGCAGAAGTTGAGGCAGTTCCTGAGTTGGATCGTGAGAACAAAGAAGTTAAAGTCGTATTCTATATCCAGCCCAAAGATAGGGTATACGTCCGAAGGATAAGTTTCAGAGACACAACATCAATCAATGATGATGTATTAAGAAGAGAGATGAGGCAACTCGAAGGTGGGTTTTACTCAAAAAGTAAACTCGAGAGATCCAAAGTCAGACTGCAAAGGCTTCCGTTTATCGAGGAGGTTGACTATGAAACCTATCCAGTTCCAGGTTCTACAGATCTCGTAGATGCAGAGTTTAATGTTAAAGAAGGTCTTCCAGGCCAGTTTGGAGGCGGGATTGGTTACTCTGGATATCAAAAACTTATTTTAAATGGCAATTTTACGCACACCAACTTCTTTGGAACTGGAAATCGAGTAGGGCTTGATATCAATGCCAGTAAATACAGAGATCTCTATAGTATTTCAACGACGAATGCATACACAGGTATCGACGAGATCGCCAGAACGCTCAACCTTTCATACTCTAATTACAGTCAATTCACAGCCTCATCATCTGATTTTTCAACACAAACATACTCATTGGGAGCGCAGTATTCTTACCCATTATCAGAATTCCAAAGATTTATTTTTGGAGGCTCTCTTCAAAGTTCAGAGCTTCTGGCAGGTGATTACAGTGCCGACCAAGCTTTGCAATGGGTCACAAGCAATGGGAATAGCGAATGTTTTGAGCAGGAATTCTTTGATTTTTGTAAAACCAAGTTTAACAACGCTGAAATTACTGCAGGATGGGTTTATGACTCTAGAAATAGATACATGTTTGCAGACCAAGGTATGAGTCATAGGCTGATTGCAAATGCCTCAATACCCGGAAGCGATGTAGAGTACTATGGAATCAACTATTCCTATAAACAATATTTTAACATTCCATTCCCAATTATTAGTCGACTCACAATAATGGTGAAAGCGGATCTTGCATTCAATGACGCATATGGTGATTCAATCGGTGTACCGCCTTATAAAAACTTTTATGCTGGAGGGCCAGATACTGTTCGAGGATTCAAGGAGCATAGATTAGGCCCTAAGGATAATTACGGAAATCCTTATGGAGGTAATTTAATGATCTCAAGTCAGACAGAATTCATCTTACCCATACCGGGTGATTGGGCAAATCGAGCAAGATTCAGCTTATTTTTTGATATTGGAAATGTTTTCTCAACCAGTGAATTAGACTTTTTTGATAACGAAGGGAATCCTCTCGATTATGATTTTGATGCAGACAACCTCAAGAGATCTTATGGTATTGCAGCTCAGTGGCTAGCTCCCATGGGTTTATTTAGGTTCAGCTATGCTATTCCATTGAATTCAGTAGAAGGCAATAACTACTATAATTCTGATGAGACAGAGAGATTCCAATTTACAGTTGGCGGTGCATTTTAGATAATGTCTTAATAAATTTTTATAAGAAAGGAAATAATTATGAAGAATAAATACCTATTAACAATATTTGCTGCTCTGGTCATTTTAGCGCAGCCAGTTATCTCACAAGAGTCAGCTGTAAAGATCGGTGTAGTTGATATGAATAAATTACTACAAGAATCTCCACAGTATCAGGACATGCTATCAGCTGTAGAAGAGGAGTTTGCACCGAGAGTCAGAAATATTGAAGCGAAGGAAGCATCATTTACTGAAAGCAGAGAGCAACTCAATAAAGATAATCTAGCTCTAAGCAATGATGAGAGACAGAATGCCACACTTAAATTAGCCTCTGCTCAAAGAGAGCTGGAATACCTGGCACAAAGCTTTCAAGAAGATAGAAACAACCGGATTCAAATAGAAACCAATAAAATCATTGTTGAAACAATTAACGTTGTAAACAAATTTGGCAGGGATAGCGGATATGATTTAATTATCAATGAAGGCAGAATCAGTCAAAATACTATTCTGAATGGTGGAACCTTATACAAAGGTGCATCTGTTGACATTACAAATGACATTGCAAAAGTTCTAGAGAAAAGCTTTCAAGAGATTAAAACAGGCGGTTAAACACTGACTATTTAGAGGAGAAATTTTTGCCTGATGACTCACTTACACTTGGAGAATTGGCATCCAGATTTGGATGTGAATTAATCGGTGATCATGAAATCAGAGTAAATAAAGTCTCAACTTTACAAGATGCCGATCATGGTTCTATTTCCTTTCTTGCAAATCCTGTATATAGACCCCTTTTAAATCAAACCAAGGCGTCTGCTGTCATTCTTACCAGGGAGGATCAGCAAAGCTCTCCTTGTGCCTCGCTTATCTGTGAAGATCCTTATCTTGTTTTTACAAGAATTTCATCCTTGCTTGATTATTCAAAATCATTTCCACCAGAGAGGCATCCCGCTGCGTTCATTCATGAAGTTGCAAACGTTCCTGAAAGTTGCAATGTTCAGGCAGGAGCCTTCATCGCTGAAGGTGTAAATTTGGGTGAATCGGTCTATATAGGAGCGAATTCAGTAATTGAGAAGAATGCTCGGATTGGAGATAACTCTTGGGTAGCACCAAATGTAACCGTCATGAATGATTGTGTTATAGGTAATAGAGCAGTAATCCATCCGGGAGTTGTAATCGGTGGTGATGGTTATGGTTTCTCTGAAAATAAGGATCATGCATGGGAAAAGATTCCGCAAGTTGGAGCTGTGATCATCGGAGACGATGTTGAAATTGGAGCAAATACGACAATTGATAGAGGCGCACTTTCAAATACCGTCATAGGAAATGGCGTTAAATTAGATAACCAAATCATGATCGCACACAATGTTGTTATTGGTGACCACACAGCCATAGTCGCATCTACATCGATAGCTGGGAGTTCAAAGATCGGAAAATTTTGTCGGATCAGCGGGCAAGTTGGCATTACAGGCCACGTTGAGATTGCAGATCATACAACATTGACAGCAAGAACATCGGTCATGAAATCGATCTCAAAAGCTGGCATATATTCAAGTAATTTATTTCCACATCAGAAGATCAAGGATTGGCAAAAAAATGTTGCCAAGTTTAGACGTCTAAAAAAATCGGAAAAAAGCGATGACTAATATTCATAAAACAGCAGTCGTTTCACAAAAATCAAATATTGATGAGACCGCTATTATTGGGGCCTATTCGGTCATCGGTGACGATGTAGAGATTGGTAAAGATACTAAAATTGAATCACATGTTGTCATCAAGGGAAAAACAAAGATTGGCCAGGATAATCACATATATTCCTTTTCCTCTATCGGTGATGACCCGCAAGACAAGAAGTATTCCAACGAAGATACTGAAGTTGAAATCGGTGACAGGAATACAATAAGGGAATATACGACAATCAATAAAGGAACCATTCAGGATGTCGGCGTAACAAGACTGGGAAATGACAATTGGATCATGGCTTATGTACATATCGCTCATGACTGTCAAGTTGGAAACAGTACAATATTTGCAAACAACACGACCTTGGGCGGGCACGTGGAGGTTGGAGATTATGTAATATTCGGTGGGTTTTCTGGCGCACATCAGTTTTGCAAGATAGGCGCACATAGCTTCTTGGGAATGTACTCAGGAGTTGCAAGAGATTTGCCTCCATATGTTATTGTCATGGGACAACCAGCTGAACCAAGAGGCATCAATCTTGAAGGGCTAAAGAGAAGAAATTTTTCTAAAGACCAAATCAGAAATATCAAGTCAGCATATAAAGCCTTGTATATGTCTGATCTTCGCCTAGAAGAAGCGACTGAGGCGATTCAGGAGCTGGAAGATATCAATGGAGAGCTTAATATTCTTGTCGATTTTTTAACAAATGCGACAAGAGGTATTGTCAGAAAAGGCTGAAACAGATGGCACATTTTGTAGTAGTAGCAGGAGAGCCATCTGGGGATGTACTTGGGGCAAGATTAATTTCAGATTTAAAAAAAGCCAATCCCAATCATCAATTCTCAGGCATTGCAGGGCCAAGAATGATAGCCGAGGGCTGTGAACCCTGGTTTGATATTTCAGATTTGTCCGTGATGGGTTTAATAGAAGTGATCAAGCATCTTCCAAGAATTCTTAGAATCAGAAAGGCAGTCATTGAAAAGGTCAAATTACTTGAACCAGATGCTTACATTGGTATCGATTATCCAGAATTCAATTTGAGCATAGAGAGAGCATTAAAAAAAAGACAGATAAAAACCATTCATATGGTTTGCCCAAGTTTCTGGGCTTGGAGGGAAGCGAGAGCAAATAAATTCAAATCAGCCGTAGATCTGATGCTGTGCCTGTTCCCATTCGAGCCTAAGTTACTTAAGGAAAAAAATGTTGAGGCTGCATTCATTGGTCATCCTCTCGCTGATGAGATTGGAATTGATCATTGCAATCTTTCTCTATCCAATAATGAAGTTCTGAATATCGCTCTTCTGCCCGGAAGTCGACGAAAAGAAATCGAATATCATCTTGAAATCATGCTCGATGCGGCATTGATCATCCAAGAAAGATTATCTTCAATCTCAAAAGATTGTATTTTTTCAATACCCACAAGATTTAAAGAGATGGAACATTGGATTAATTCTTATGCAAAATATGAGAATCTGAATATCAATATTTATGAAGATACAAGCAAGTGCTTATCAACCAGTGATCTCATTATCACAAAATCAGGGACATCGACATTAGAATCGGCTCTACATAAAAAGAAAACAATCGTGATTTATAAGATGTCACCCGTGTCATTTTTCCTGTTGAAACGATTAAATCTCATAAATGTTAGTTATGCATCACTGCCAAACATATTGCTGGGTTATGAGTTCTTCAAAGAGTTTATACAAAATGATTTTAAGGCTGAAGATATCTCGCATGAAGCAATAAAATTATTGAAGATCGATTCAGATGACTACTTTGATCCACTCATACAGCTTCATAAAGATTTACAAACACCTAAAGAAGAGAGTGCCGCTTTTGTAATCACAAGATTCTTAGGTATGTCTTGAGCTCAAAAGATGAAAAAATCTTAATGGGCGTTGATGAGGCTGGGAGAGGCTGTNTAGCAGGACCNGTTGTCAGTGCTTCCGTTGTACTTTATGAGCATCAGATTATCAATGGTGTGAACGATTCNAAATTATTGACCCCTAAGAAGAGGGAAAGTCTTTATGGCGTTATTCAANACGAATGTTTGAGCTTTTCCATAGCCAGCATTGATAACCGTGTCATAGATNGAAAAAACATTTTAGTCTCAACTCTACAATCAATGAGGGATTCAATAAATGATATTGCAATCTCTGTAGATGAAATAATTATCGATGGTCCTCATAAACCAATTATGCATAACCAAAGAGACTCCATTACAAGAGGTGTGATTGGGGGAGATAAACTATTTCATTGCATTTCAGCAGCATCTATAATTGCTAAGGTTTATAGAGATAAGTTTATGATTGAATTGCACCAAAAGTATCCTCAATATAATTTCCAAAAGAATAAAGGGTACCCAACAAAAGATCATATCCAGGTCATTAAGAAATTAGGGCCAAGCCCATATCACAGACTTAGCTTTAAACCCGAACTTTATCACGGTGAGAGACTTCAGTGAATAACCCTGTATTTGTACATTTAGATGTGAATACAGAGTATTCTCTGGGTAGAAGCACCATCAGAAGAGATGAATTAATTGATGCTTGTATTGATATGGGCATGCCGGCCTTTGGGGTTACAGAGCGTGACAATCTTTTTTCTGCCTATAAGATCTTCAAGTCTTCTCAAAAGAAAGGCATTAAGTATATTATCGGTTCTACCATCACCATAATTGACGAAGTAGAACACTCTAAGTGTAAGCTGTCACTTCTGTGTCAAAATGAGATTGGCTACAAGAATTTATGCGGCCTTATCACACAATCTTATATTAAGGGATTGAGTAAAAGCGAACCACTCATTGACTTAAAATGGTTGGACGGTCAGACAGATGGATTGATTGCAATCTCCTCATACAACAGCGGTTATCTTCAGGATTCTAAGTCTATGGATGACTCTACGTCTCTAGAAAAAGTCAGCAGACTCCAGGGACTCTTTCCTGAACGTCTATTTTTATCCATATCAAGAATGGGCATTCCAAATGAAGAAAAGATCAATAAATCAATGATAGAAATGTCTTCAAAGTTCAACATTCCTATTGTAGCTGTCAATAATCCAATCTTTTTAGAGAAAGACGATTTCCTTTCTTTGGATGCAAGAGTTTGCATCGACCAGGGAACTATCTTAGATGATCAAAGAAGGTCAAAGGACTATACATCAGAGCAGTATTTCAAAAGTTCTGAAGAAATGGCTGAACTATTTGCCGATATACCTGAGGCATTATCAAACACGATCGTAATAGCAGAGATGTGTAATTTTGGATTTGAAAATACTGAACATGTTCTGCCTGATTTTGAGACACCAAAAGAATTATCCATTGATGAGTACTTAGAACAAAAAGCAAATGAAGGCCTTCAAAAGATTTTGCCCAATGATACCAAGGATCTTAGTATCTATCAGAAACGTTTGAATGATGAAATTGAGATCATCGGAAGAACAGGTTTTGCAGGTTATTTTCTGATTGTTGCAGACTTTGTACAATGGTCAAGAGAACAAAATATTCCTGTTGGCCCTGGAAGAGGATCTGGACCTGGATCTCTTGTTGCATATTCTCTTGGGATCACAGATATCGACCCCATTGAATATGATCTCATCTTTGAACGATTCCTTAATCCTGAGAGAATTTCGATGCCTGATTTTGATATTGACTTTTGTGTCAACGGAAGAGATCGAGTCATTGATTATGTCAATGAAAAGTATGGCGATGAAAAGGTTTCACAGATCATTACTTATGGAACCCTTTCTGCAAGAGCAGTGGTAAGAGATGTCGGAAGAATTCTTGGTTACCCATACGGTTTAGTGGATCGTGTTGCCAAGATGATTCCATTTGAAATCGGAATTACTCTGAGTGATGCCTTAAAGAAGTCCAATGAACTGGCAGATAAATATGACGAAGATGATGACGTTCAATCCATTATTAACTTATCACTCAAATTGGAGGGTTTGGTTAGAAATGCAGGCACGCATGCTGGCGGTGTTGTTATAGCTCCGTCAAATCTCTCTGATTTTATGCCTTTATACAAGGTTAATGATGAGGAGGGAACAGTCACTCAATTTGATAAAGACGACGCCGAGTCCATTGGACTCATAAAATTCGATTTTTTAGGCTTAAAGACCCTCACAGTGATACAAAATGCAGTTGAGTTGATTAACTTTAATGCTGATTCTCCAATGGACATTAAGGATATCTCACTGGATGATTTGTCCACATTTAAACTGTTATCATCGGCACGAACAGTTGGCATCTTCCAATTGGAATCACCGGGTATGAGGGATCTCATTGAAAGAATGCAGCCCTCTAGGTTTGAGGATATCATTGCCTTGGTTGCACTATTCCGGCCTGGTCCACTCCAATCAGGAATGGTTGATGATTTTATAGAAAGAAAGAAAGGAGGGCAGACAAAAATTATTGATTATCTTCACCCTTCTCTAGAACCAATATTGAGACCTACTTATGGAGTGATTGTGTATCAAGAGCAAGTGATGCAAATTGCTCAGAAACTATCGAATTATACCCAGGGTAGCGCGGACATCCTTAGAAAAGCCATGGGGAAGAAAACCCCAGAAGAAATGGCAAAACAAAAAGATGTCTTCATTCAGGGTGCGATCGAAAACAATATTCCCGAAGCCTCTGCCAGAAGAATATTTGAATTGATCGAAAAATTTGCTGGATACGGTTTCAATAAGTCTCACTCGGTTTCTTATGCTCTAATTGCTTATCAAACCGCTTATTTGAAAGCACACTACCCAACTGAATTTTTTGCAGCATCGCTCACATACGATATGGAAAATACAGACAAACTGATCCGTATCAAAGAGGATTGCGAGGCATTTGGAATCGAAGTAAAGCCGCCGTGTATAAATCATTCCGCCTATGAATTTAGTGTTTGGAAGAAAGACGAAATCAGATATGCATTGGGAGCAATCAAAGGTATTGGGCGATCCATCTCTGAAGCGATCTATAAAGAAAGAAAGCAAAACGGTGAGTATAGAAGTATTTTTGACTTCTGCTCAAGATTAGCAGTCGAAAAACCTTCCAAAAGAACGCTTGAGGCACTTGTAAAATCAGGATCAATGGATACTTTTGGTGAGAATCGATCGACATTGCTGAATTCAGTCCATATTGCTTTGAGTTACTCAAATAAGTTAAATCTTGAGCAATCGGCTGGGCAGACAAATTTATTCTATTCTGAAAGCGACAAGGATCAGAACTTGCCTGAATTAAGAAGAGCAAAGGAATTACAAGTTGATGAGAAATTAGGTTTTGAGTATTCCACATTGGGGTTTTATTTTAGTGGGCATCCGTTCGATGCTTATCGCAATGATTGCAAACACTTTACTCGCTATAACATTTCATCATTAAAGAGAATGCTTGATTCAAAAAAAAGGGAAAGCTATGGGAATGGCAACTCTCTAATTGATCTGGCAGGGTTGATTTCTGATGTCAAAAGAAGAGGTAATAATCTTGCATTTAAGATTGATGATGGGACCGCAATGATTGAGGGAATTATTTTTGGTGAAAAAATGGAAAGCCTCAAAGGCAGCATCATCAATAATCAGTTACTTTTTCTCAGAGGAAAGCTTCGTTTTGATAGTTATGCAGATATGTGGCAGTTGGTCATTGAAGAAGTCTCTCAGCTTGAAGATTTGATCAGCAATAAAGCGAAAAAATTAGTGATTCGATGCGACTCAAATTTTAATCCCCATAAACTTCAAAAGATTCTTAAGTCCCATACACCAGGCAGCTGCTCCGTCCAGTTAAATTATCTTAGTGATGTAAATCAAACAAAAATGAGATTGGGGGAAGAGTGGAAGGTTAATCCAACAAAGCAATTGCGCGAGACCTTGGCTGAAGAACTTGGCATTGAGAATTTTCAGTTTATTTCAAGTTGAGAACAAATAAGTTATTCATAGTTGTTGTACAATTAATAATAAATTTCCAAACCGATGAAATATTATGGATTTCTTAGATTTTGAAAAGCCCATTGTTGAGCTCGAAAGAAGAATCGAAGAGCTCAGATTGACCAATACAGATGCAGATACTGCTATTGAGCTGGATGATGAAATCGAAAGACTCCATAAAAAATGTGAATCACTGACAAAGAAGATCTTTGGAGATCTGACAGAATGGCAAATCGCTCAACTCGCAAGACATCCGCTTAGACCAAAATCAATTCAAGTGATTGATGCAATCAGTGAAGACTTCCAAGAACTTCATGGCGACAGAATGTATGCAGACGATTCCTCAATTGTCTCAGGACTTGCAAAAATGGATGGTCAATCGGTGATGATTATCGCTCAGGAGAAGGGCGGTAATACCAATGAAAAAATGAAAAGAAACTTTGGTATGCCAAGACCCGAGGGTTACCGAAAAGCACAAAGAATGATGAAGCTTGCAGAAAAATTCAGTATTCCCATTGTTACAATCATTGATACACCGGGAGCATTTCCTGGAATTGGTGCTGAGGAAAGGGGCCAGAGTGAAGCAATCGCAAGAAACCTCTTTACCCTAGCATCTCTAAAAACGCCAATCATCAATCTAGTGCTTGGCGAGGGTGGATCAGGCGGCGCATTGGCAATTGGCATGGGGGACAAGCTCATTATGCTTGAATACTCCATTTACTCTGTCATCTCACCGGAAGCATGTTCATCCATTTTATGGAGAACACCGGATGAATCAGAAACTGCTGCTGAGGCAATGGGCATTTCTTCTGGCCGATTGAATGAATTAGGTTTGGTTGATGAGATCATCGAAGAACCACTTGGTGGTTTTCATAGAAACCCAGATAAGACTTTCACTTCAATCAGGCAAAGCATCATCAATTCGCTCCAAAACATTAAATCAATTGATCCAGAGACCTTACTTGCTCAAAGAAGAGCAAGATACAAGGCAATTGGTGAATTCAATGAAAGTTGATTATGAGCGATCTTCAAGATTTTGAGGATAGTTTTTTAAGTCAGTTTTCCTCTTTAGAAACTGAAGAAATATGTCTCGCGCTGAGTGGCGGTCTTGATTCCATGGTCTTATTGCATCTCATGCATGCCCATCTGGCTGAAAGATACAAAATTCGTGCAATTCATGTGAATCATAATCTTCATGAAAACTCTGATGCTTGGAGTATTTTTTGTGAAGAACAATGTAAAAAGATGGATATAGATCTCTTGATTAAGTCCATTCATCCTGAGAGCGACGGATTTGGGTTAGAGTCTAAGGCGAGAGATGAAAGATACAGAGTCATAAGAGATTCCCTGAATTTGCGTGAAACATTGTTAACTGCACACCACAAAGATGATCAGCTTGAAACCATTTTGTTTAGAATTTTTAGAGGAACAGGGATAGATGGTTTGAGGGGAGTCATTCCCTTTCAGGATGATAGTATCAATATTATTTTTAGGCCTCTTTTAGACTATTCTCGAGCTGATTTGGAGCGGTATGCATCAACGAACAATATTCAATGGATCGAGGATGGGAGCAATGAAGATAGCTCTTTTGATCGAAATTATATAAGAAATCACATTGTTCCAAGAATCAAAGATCGATGGAACAAAGCAGATAATTCTGCTCATCGACTTTCACTCATAGCAGCTGAAAATATTGAATTATTGAATGAGATTGCTTCAGAGGATCTCTCCAAAGAAGCTCAATTCAACTCAATCAGTATCAGTAATTTTGATTCACATTCCATTCCCAGAATTAAGAACATGATTAGGTTCCTGATTGAAAAAAATGATATGCAAATGCCATCGATGTACATTCTTAATTCAGGCCTCAGTGAATTGATCATAAATGATGAAAAATCTGCAGAAATTAAATGGGGCGATCATGTGATAAGGCGATTCAATGGAAGACTTTATTTTCTCAATAAGTATGAGGTCATCCCGTTTGCAGCACCCGAAGATATTTCTTGGTCAATCAATCAACCCATTGATCTCGATCACCCCATTGGCTCGTTGGAAACTGGTATTGCTGATGGCAATGGAGTTTCATTGGATAAATGTTCAGAACATCTCCAAATCAAGTTCCGCAAAGGCGGAGAGAAAATCTCATTCAGTGCTCAAAAAAAGTCAAAAACATTGAAGGATTTTTTCAATGAAAGAAAGATTCTTCCTTGGGCAAGGGATAAGATTCCATTGATATACGATGATCAGCATCTCATATGCATAGGGGATTTCTGGATCAACGAGGACTTTTTGGCTAAAGAATCAGAACGCTCTTTCATCATTCAGTGGAATACAAAGATGATGATCTTATGAAAATGATCATTGAGGGCGTAATCATAGTCTGTTAATTTGTAATACCGGGACTGCGATAAACACATCAGTATTTCTCGAGTAAATTCCCAAAGTTAAATTTTTAGTTACAGGTGCCCGGGCATGTCGGATTACATTTTTGTTACAGGTGGAGTTGTTTCAGCACTCGGCAAGGGAGTGACGTCTGCATCGCTGGGCGCAATCTTAGAAACCAGAGGATTAAAAGTGGGCATGATGAAGCTTGACCCATACCTCAATGTTGATCCTGGAACAATGAGCCCATATCAGCATGGCGAAGTTTTTGTCACAGAAGATGGAACCGAGACTGACTTGGATTTAGGTCATTACGAGAGATACGTCTCAACCACAACCGGGAAGCATAGCAATTACACTGCTGGAAAAATCTATGAGACTGTTATCGCCAAAGAAAGACGAGGAGATTACCTAGGTGCAACCGTTCAAGTGATCCCACACGTCACCGATGAGATCAAAAAAAGCATTGTCAAAGGATCACAGGGTCATGATGTAACAATTGTAGAAATCGGTGGAACCGTTGGTGATATTGAGTCACTTCCTTTTATAGAAGCCATCAGGCAAATGGGGATTTACAAAGACGGTTATGAAGTGGCCTATGTTCATTTGACATTGGTCCCATACATCAAAGCTTCAGCAGAGATTAAGACCAAACCAACTCAGCATTCAGTCAGAGAGCTTAGAGCAATCGGAATTCAGCCCGATGCTTTGGTGTGTCGTTCTGAGTTACCTCTACCTAAAGAGCATTTCGACAAGATTGCCCTTTTCACAAATGTTGAAAAAAATGCTGTTATATCTGCACACGATGCCGAAGATATTTATCAGATACCGCTTATTCTAAGAGAACAAGGCTTGGATGATATCGTTGTTGAAAAATTAAAACTGGATGTACCTAAAGCAGATCTAACCCCTTGGGAAAATGTTTTTAAAGCATCGAAAGATAGTGATTCAAAAGTAAAAGTAGCGATGGTGGGGAAATACGTCGATTTTAAGGATTCATATATTTCATTGAGTGAAGCCTTAAGGCATGCAGGTTTCAAGAACAATAAAAAAGTTGAGATCGTTTATGTTGAATCTGAAGATATTCAAATGAACGGTATAGATTGCCTCTCTCAGATGGATGCAATATTGATACCCGGGGGATTTGGTGATCGTGGTATCGAGGGAATGATTCAATCAATTGAATACGCAAGAAGTAAAAATATTCCTTTTTTGGGTATTTGTCTTGGAATGCAGGCAGCGGTGATCGAATATACGAGGAATATCCTAGGACACAAAGATGCGAACAGTACTGAGTTTAACCAAGATACATCTGCACCAGTCATTGCCATGATTACAGAGTGGATGAATGAAGATGGTTCCACTGAAAACAGAGATGAAAACTCAAATCTTGGAGGAACAATGAGATTGGGTGCTCAAGAGTGTTTATTTAAAAAGGGCACAAAGGCTAAAACGATTTACGATGCAGAATCTATCATAGAAAGGCATCGTCATCGCTATGAATTCAATAATACTTATCGAGAAGAACTTGAAAATAATGGTTTAATTTTTTCAGGATTCTCAAAAGATGGTTTGGTAGAAATGATAGAGATTGATGATCATCCTTGGTTCATTGGCTGCCAATTTCACCCAGAATTCACTTCGTCGCCTCTCGAGGGTCACCCTTTATTTCAATCTTTTATCAAAGCTGCTGTAGAATACTCTAAAAAGAACTAAATTATGGCAGTTAAAGTTTCTCATCTGAATATTGACAATGAAGCACCATTGACATTGATTGCTGGACCATGTGTGATTGAATCAAAAGATTTGATTCATGATGTTGCCGGTAAAATCAAGGAGATCACTGAATCATTAGGCATTGGCTATATTTTCAAGTCATCATTCGATAAGGCCAATCGAACTTCAATTCATAGTTTTCGTGGCCCTGGAATGGAAGAGGGTCTATCTAT
Source organism: Gammaproteobacteria bacterium (assembly GCA_002717445.1). Classification (GTDB taxonomy): domain Bacteria; phylum Pseudomonadota; class Gammaproteobacteria; order Steroidobacterales; family UBA11654; genus CACPJA01. Next base: position 30,755 of record PBDY01000012.1, read on the forward strand.
ACTTGAAAGCGTGAGAGATCAGTTAGGCGTCCCTGTTATAACGGATGTACACGAGGATACTCCATTAAATGAGGTTGCTTCAGTGGTTGATGTTTTGCAAACACCAGCATTTCTTTGCAGGCAAACAAATTTCATTATCAATGTGGCCTCACAGCAGAAACCCGTGAATATAAAAAAGGGTCAATTTCTCTCACCTTGGGACATGGAGAATGTTATAAAAAAAGCAAAGTCTACCGGTAACGATGACATTTTAGTTTGCGAGCGAGGCTATACATTTGGTTATAACAATCTTGTTTCAGACATGCGTTCGCTGATTGTCTTAAAGGAAACGTCATGCCCCGTGATATTTGATGCAACACACTCTCTTCAGCTTCCCGGCGGGAAGGGTGCATCATCGGATGGCCAAAGTGAATTTATTATTCCTATCTCTAGGGGCGCAGTGGGTGTTGGAATTGCAGGCATATTCATCGAGACTCATCCTGATCCAGCAAATGCTCTGAGTGATGGGCCAAATTCACTCCCATTGGATAATCTCAAGCCACTTCTTGAGCAGTTATTGGCAATAGATAAAATCGTTAAGCGATAATCGTTTGATACAGGAGATTGATAATGAGTGAAATTATTTCTGTGAAATCTCTTCAGGTACTCGACTCAAGGGGGAATCCCACAGTTGAAGCAGAAGTCTTACTAAAAAATGGCGCTATCGGAAGAGCATCCGTGCCTTCAGGTGCTTCAACAGGCAGTCGAGAAGCAGTTGAATTGAGAGACGGGATTAAGGAAATCTATCTTGGGAAAGGCGTTTCAAATGCCGTTGAAAATATCAATTCAGAAATACAATCGGCACTCATGGGTCTAGATATTTATGATCAAAAGAGCATCGATCAAACCATGATCACTCTTGACGGCACAGAAAATAAATCGAGGCTCGGCGCCAATGCGATTCTTGCAGTATCACTTGCTTGCATCAAAGCTGCTGCAGCCTCTAAGCAAACACACCTATTTGAATACTTATCTGACGGCCCATACAGCTTTCCAGTACCCATGATGAACATCATCAATGGTGGGGAGCATGCGAATAATAATATTGATATCCAAGAGTTTATGATTTTGCCCGTTAATTTCGATCGATTTTCTGATGCATTAAGGGCTGGCGTAGAGATTTTTCACTCCCTTAAAGGTGTTCTCGATAAAAATGGAATGAGTACCGCAGTTGGAGATGAGGGAGGATTTGCACCCAATCTAGAGAACAATGTCGCTGCAATAGACACCATTATTGAGGCCATTGAATCGAGAGGATATGAAGCAGGCAATGATGTTTTGATCGGTCTGGATGTTGCCAGCACTGAGTTTTATCGTGATGGAAAATACCATTTATCTTCCGAGGGCAAGTCCTTTGATTCATCAGAATTTGTAGATTACCTCAGTCAAATGGTTAAGGCGTATCCCATTATCACTGTTGAGGATGGGATGGCAGAAGATGACTGGGAGGGATGGAAATTATTGACCGATGCCATTGGAGAAGAGGTTCAGCTTGTTGGTGATGATCTTTTTGTCACCAATCCTTCAATTCTAAAGCAGGGAATTGAACGAGAGGTCGCAAACTCAATTTTAATCAAACCAAATCAAATTGGAACTCTGACCGAGACCTTGGAGTCTGTTTCATTGGCAAATAAGCATGGGTACACCTCCGTGATCTCTCATCGATCCGGCGAAACATCGGATTCTACGATTGCAGATATCTCAATGAGTCCAGAAATCTCACAAATTAAAACAGGATCTTTGTGCAGATCAGACAGGATTGAAAAATACAACCAGTTGTTGAGGATTGAATCCGTAGTTGGTGATCAGGCAGAATATCCTGGAAAGAAGGCTTTTAATCAGTTCAAATGACTCGTTTTTTCATCGCCATACTCATTGTCTTTTTTTTGATGATTCAGTTTGACATTTGGATCAAAGACGATGGCCTTTATCGATTAAGGGAGCTTGAGCAAATGATAGAAAGTCAAAATGATGAAAATCAAAGATTAAAGTTAAAAAACCAACAATTGGAACAAGAGATAGAGGAGCTTAAATCCGGAACCGAATCCATTGAAGAGAAAGCAAGGACGGATCTTGGAATGATTAAAGAGGGAGAGGAATTTTATTTAATTGTTGAGTAAATATTCCAAATGGAGGATAGATGACAGAACTTATTTTAATCACAGACAATGATGGGATCATTGATATTCAAATGAACCGTCCACCTGTCAATGCTCTGAATCTTGAGTTGGTAAAAGCACTGCATCAAGCAATTGACTCACACACCAAAAATGGCGCAAAAGGCCTTATATTGAGTGGGAGAGAAGGAATCTACTCTGCTGGATTGGATGTGAAAAAACTACTCGAAATGAATGCAGAAGAAATATCTGTATTTTTTAAATCGTTTTGGGGTTTGATGGCAAAAATCTCAAAGAGTCCCATTCCAGTGGCTGCAGCAATCACAGGACACAGTCCTGCAGGGGGTGCAGTGCTGGCAAACTTTTGTGACTATCGAGTTGCTGCAAAAGGAAGTTTCAAAATTGGTATGAATGAAGTTTTTGTCGGACTGGAGGTTCCTAAAGTTATTTACAAAGGATTTGCAAGACACGTCGGAGAAAAGCACGCCACCAATCTTATGGTATTTGGAAAATTAATGGACTTTGATTTTGCTCACGAAATCGGCTTCATAGATGAGTTGGTCGAACCCGATGAGGTTAAATATAAAGCTCTTGATTGGTTGAAAGGCCTCACTCAGCTGCCACCATCAGCTATGAATAAAACGCGTTTAAATACCAAATCAGAAATCAATGACCTATTTGATGAACAATTAAGTGTTATGTCAGAAGGATATGCAGACGGTTGGTTTGATGATGAAGTACAAGCACGAATGAAATACATTGCTGAGAATCTATAATCGATGAAGATACTGCTGACAAATGATGACGGTTATTCCTCAAATGGCATAACCAAGCTTGATGAAATGCTTGCTGAGTTCGGTGAGGTAACAGTTGTCGCTCCTGAGAATAATCACAGTGGCGCAAGCAGTTCGTTGACTCTAAAAAATCCACTTCGAATCAGAAAATTTAAAGACAAAGGATTTTATGTGAATGGGACGCCAGCGGACTGTGTATTTATGGCGCTCACTAGGATTCTAGAGTCCCCCCCAGATATTCTGATCAGTGGCATCAACCATGGAGCAAATCTCGGTGATGATGTTTTGTATTCAGGAACCGTTGGCGCAGCAATGGGTGCTCGTTTTTATTCGCTTCCGTCTTTGGCAGTATCGATCACCAACTTAAAACCCAATTACCTTTCCACAGCCGTTGAAGTGGTACGCGAAATCATTGAGAAAAAGTTGGATGATCTACCAAATCAGTCATCGATTCTTAATATTAATGTTCCAGATATACCGATTGAAGAGCTTCAAGGTTACTCACTCACGCGTTTAGGTAGAAGAAAGATGCCAGAGAATGCAAGAATCAATACGGATGCCTACGGAAATGAGATCCATTGGGTGGGCCCTCCACCCAATCCTGTATTGGGTCAAGAAGGAACTGATTTTGATGCCATTTCAAAAAATAAAGTTTCAATCACTCCTTTGGCAAAAGATTTTACTGATTTTAGATCAATGGAAAAATTTAAAGACTGGCTATAAGTGATGCAAGAACTCGCAAAAAAGATCATTAATTTTGTTCTTGATCAGTCCTCACGGCCAGGCGCTATCTATTTGCTTATTGGGTGGAGTTTTGTTGAGGCTTGGTTCATCATTCCCGTTCCACCGGATGCATTACTCATCCCAATGTCCATTACCCAACCAAGCAAAGCTTATTTTTATGCTTATATGACAACAATCAGTTCAGTCATTGGAGGTCTTTTGGGCTATCTGATCGGCTTCTTTGCGATTGATTTTGCCATGACCTACATAGAATCAATCGGCTTGATGGATGCTTACGCACAGGCGACAGAATGGTTTACACTATGGGGATCAGCCGTTATTCTGATAGCAGGTTTCACTGTCATTCCTTTTAAAATATTCACCATTATGGCTGGAAGCATGAAGATGAATGTCTTTTTATTTCTCTTGGCTTCAATCGTCTCCAGAGGGGCACGTTTCTTTATCGTGGCTTATGCCTCAAAAAAAGGTGGCCAGATGGCTGTCGACAAGATCATGGATCATGCAGACAAGTTAGGCTATCTATTCATGGCACTGCTCATGATTGGATTGATCTGGTCAGTGCTTTGAGGTGTTAACCAGAGTCATAATCTTTGTTGTCCTGCTTCTAGCGGTATATTTTTTGATTTCAAGGTTGCCGAAGGACTGAATCAGTCAATCACAATCAAAGCCGTAGGATTTCTATACTCAGACGTTAGGACATTGAAAGTTCTGCAGGCGCTTTTTGTATCCATAATCTCGATTCCAATGTTCATCTTTTGCAATTCTATGATCACTGAAAGCGGCGGGAATGTCTGACTGATTCCCGTGCCAAAAAGAACCAATTCACACTTGTTATCAATAATGAATGAAAAATCCTTCAAGCTCATCCGGTCAACGCTTGGATGGCCCCAAGGAGATATGATTGTATTGTCATGAATGAGAAAGCTCTCTTCATACCAAGCTCCATTAAACTTGATCTTTGTATCCGTTCTCTCTTCAATAGTAGAGTTAGTTGTCATATTCATTTTTAAAATCGATTATTATATTCAGTTCAAATTATTTTTTAATCCACACAATGAGTTTTTATGTTTCAACTCGATCTAGTTAACTTAGAAGAACTGAATTCAAAAACAGTTGATGGACGTAGATTTTACGATACACCGGATGGCTTGTCATATCCTTCGGTGACAACTGTTGTTGGTGTCCTCTCCAAAGAAGATATTCAGGCATGGAGAATGAGAGTCGGTGAGAAACGCGCTGATGAGATTACAAGAGCGGCGATTTCCCGAGGGAATGAGGTTCATAAATTGGCAGAGCTATATGTAAAAAATGAACTGAAAGAGCAACAAAGTTTGTTCGAAGAAAAGAAAACAACACCGCAACTGATGTTTGAAAGATTGTCATCTGTTCTTGATCACAAGCTGGGTGTCATCAATGCAGTTGAAGCACCTTTGTACAGCGATCATCTTAGGGTTGGTGGGCGAGTGGACTTGATTGCAGAATGGGATGGTGTTCCATCAATCATAGATTTCAAAACAAGTACAAAGCCAAAAAGAGACCACTGGATCAAAGGTTATTATCTTCAATCCTCGGCTTATGCAGCGATGTATGAGGAAAGAACCGGTATCGCAATCAATCAGATCGTCATTGCGATTGCTGTTGAGAATCTCGAGGTACAGGTTTTCATAAAGAAACCATTGGATTATATTCAAGAGTTTATCGATTTAAGAAAATCATATGACATAATACATCCAAATGATTAATGCCATGGATGAGTCCCAATTAAAAATTCAACTTTCTGAATTAAATGATCGCTTCCTTTCGATCAGGGGGTATCTTTGACTTTGATAAGAAAGAGCTTCGCCTTCAAGATGTGCTTGAGGCTTTAAATGATCCATCTGTTTGGGAAGATTTAGAGAAGTCACAAGAGTTCAATAAAGAACGATCAAAGCTTGAAAAATCACTCAATCAGATCTCCACTATAGAACAAAGACTTCAAGATTCAGAGGTTATGCTTGAACTAGCTATCTCAGAGAAGGACGAAGAAATACTTATTGAATTGGCCGGTGAGATGAAAGCTTGTGATCAAGAGGTATCAGCACTTGAGCAACAAAGAATGTTTTCTGGTGAAATGGATTCCTCAAGCGCTTTTTTGGATATTCAAGCTGGTTCGGGTGGCACTGAGGCTCAAGATTGGGCAAATATGTTATTGAGAATGTATTTACGATATTGTGAATCGAACAACTTTAATGCTGAATTGATTGAAAGTTCCCCCGGGGAGGTCGCAGGAATCAAGAGTGCGACGATACATGTTAAGGGTGATTTCGCGTTCGGTTGGCTAAAAACAGAGACCGGTGTTCATCGATTGGTTAGGAAATCACCCTTTGATTCGGGTAATCGGAGACACACTTCCTTTGCGGCAGTTTTTGTTTCCCCTGAGATTGATGATGACATTGAAATTGATGTTGATCCAAGCGAATTAAGAATTGATGTCTATCGAGCAAGCGGTGCCGGCGGTCAACATGTCAATACAACCGAATCTGCTGTGAGAATCACACACGTACCAACCGGTTTGGTCGTGCAGTGCCAAAATGACAGATCTCAACACAAGAACAAGGCCACTGCTATGAAGCAAATCAGAGCAAAATTATATGAACATGAGTTCAAAAAAAAGCTGGATCAGGCGCAAGCATTGGAAGAAACCAAAGCAGATATTGGGTGGGGCAGCCAGATCCGATCCTATGTTCTTGATCAGTCAAGAGTAAAAGATTTGCGAACGCAAATTGAATCCAGTAACCCAGAAGCTATACTGGATGGCAATATCAATCAATTTTTGGAAGCAAGTTTAAAGCAGGGAGTTTAACCAGATGTCAGATAGAAATTCCAAAAGTGATAATCGATTAATGGAAGAGAGACGAGAGAAACTCCAAGGTCTCAGAGTGAATGGATTTAATTATCCCTCAACAATTGCGATAGACTCATTCTCTAAAGAGATCATTGGTGAGCATGATTCATCGAGCAAAGAGGATCTTGAAGGATTAAATAAGGAATTCAAAATTGCCGGTCGAATGATGGCAAAAAGAGTCATGGGCAAGTCTAGTTTTTCTCGCATCAAAGACGGAACTGGATCAATCCAGGTTTTTCTCAGTAAAGCAGATCTAGGCGAAGAGTCCTATGGCAATTTCAAAACCATGGATGTAGGAGACATCGTTTGGGTTAAAGGCACTCTTTTTCGCACCAAGACTGATGAATTAACGCTTAATGTGACTGAGCTTATTCTTCTGAGTAAGTCTTTGAGACCGTTGCCTGAAAAATACCATGGCTTGACCGATACCGAGACTCGTTACAGGCGAAGATATTTAGATCTAATGATGTCAGAGGAGAGTGCCGAAGTCTTTAAGGTGAGATCAAAAGTTGTCACTCAGATTAGATCATTTCTCAATGATCTGGATATGATGGAGGTTGAAACTCCAATGATGCACCCGATACCGGGCGGGGCAGTTGCTAGACCATTTGTCACTCATCACAATACTCTCGATCAGGACTTTTACCTAAGGATCGCGCCTGAACTTTATTTAAAGCGTCTCACAGTAGGAGGCTTTGATCGTGTTTATGAAATCAATCGTTCATTTAGGAATGAGGGTGTTTCAACACAACACAATCCTGAATTTACAATGTTGGAGCTCTATGTTGCCCATGAAACGCCAGATTTTCTGATGGGCATGATTGAAGACATGATGAGATCTATCTCTCAAGCATTATTTGGATCTGAAAGTATTGAGTACCAAGACACAACCATTGATCTTTCTAAAAGTTTCAATCGTTTGACCATGGAGGAGGCTGTTTTAAAATACAATCCGAGCATCGATAAAGAGAAAATAAGGGATGCCGAGTATTTAATTTCATACTCAAAGGAGATGAATCTCAACATTGAAGATCATACAGACGCAGGTAAAATACTTTTTGAGATTTTCGAGAAAACTGTTGAGCATGAACTTCAACAGCCCACATACATAACATCGTATCCAAGAACGGTATCACCACTCTCGAGAGCCAATGATGCGGACCCTTGGATAGTAGACCGTTTTGAGTTTTTCATTGCCGGCAGAGAGTTGGCTAATGGATTTCAGGAATTAAACGATCCCGAGGATCAAGCACAGCGTTTTGAAGACCAAGTCAAAGCAAGAGATGGAGGCGATGATGAAGCGATGTTCTTTGATCAAGATTACATTGAAGCGCTTGAATACGGAATGCCGCCAACTGCTGGGCTCGGCGTTGGTATTGATCGACTCGTAATGGTGTTTGCAGATCAAGCATCCATAAGGGATGTATTGTTTTTCCCACATATGAGAAAAAAATAGTTTTAATGGAGTAACCCATGCAAAATCCGATAAATAGATTTTTGTTTGTTTTGGTGACAATCTTTCTATTAGGCATGGTTTTCATGATCAGCCCAGCTCAAATTCCTGTGATTATATTCAAAGCAAGCTTGGTTTCATTAGCGGCCATACTTGGATACTGGATCGACTATTTACTATTCCCTCACATGAGACCAGGGATAATTGACAAGACAGAAAAAGATCCAATCATCAGAGCTTCTATTGCAATCAGAAGGGCGATTATTATATTCGGTACCATACTGGGTATCTCTATGGCATTGTGATAAGACTGTTTCTCAGCCTTTTTCTTTTCTTTCTTGTCACTCCTGAATCCAATGCTGAAGAACCCAGGTCTAGCCTTAAATACAAAAGGGATCTAATCAGGCATTCTCGAATTGTTTGGGGCTTAAATGCTCCAGTGCCACTATTTGCATCTCAGATTCACCAAGAGAGTTCATGGAATCACCTTGCCAAAAGTAAATATGCCAAAGGCTTAACTCAATTTACTGGAACTACAGCTGATTGGATTGCAGAAGTTTATCCAGAATTAAAAAGAGCCAATGTATACAACCCAGTTTGGTCTATGAGAGCAATGCTCCTGTATGACAACTGGTTGAGTGAGAAGGTTGCATCCGAAAATGAGTGTGAACAATGGGCAATGATTTTGAGTTCATACAATGGAGGTCTTAGTTGGTTAAATCGAGATAAAGAGTTAACAAAATTGCACGGAGCTAACCCTCAAAGATGGTGGGATAATGTAGAGAATTATAGTGAAAGAGCAGATTGGGCAATCATTGAAAATAGAAACTATGTTAGGAAGATAATTTTCGAGCATCAGCCCATATATGATGATTGGGGTAGATCTTACATTTGTGAGACAAGCCATGAAACCAATTAATGGTCACTCAATTCTTTAGAGATGTATATTTTTGTCGCCTATATTCAATTGACCCTTAGAGTCAGAACTATTAATTACTGCCAGACCAGTGTTGTAGTTATCCATTAATATCGATATAACCACAGTTCCAACTTTCTTAGATCCATGGTGTATTTCAGAACCAGGAGAAATTAGATCTTGGCTCTCAGCTTTAATCATAAACATGCGTTGCTTGATTCTGCCTCTGTGTTGCACTCTTGCTACAACCTCTTGACCCGTGTAACAACCTTTTGAAAAACTAACCGCATCTAAAATATCTAAATTGAGCATTTGCGGAATGAATTTTTCAGTGCTCTCTTTGTTTATTATTGGGATCCTTTTTTCAATATCACATCGGATCCATTCTTCGCTTGTAATAAACTTATCAGTATTTTCAGGCACTTGATTAGAGTGAAATAACATTCTTTCGGGATCATTTTTAAGCGGCCTAAATTGTTGATGATTTTTATCCGTATCTTTTTTATAAGCCCCAAAAACCATCGATTCACTTTTCTCTATGACGACCTTGGAGCTCAGGAGATATCTCTGAAGGTGATTCTTAAGATCATCAGCAAGCTCCGAGGAAAGGATTAGATCATATTGATTATTTTTACCCTGAATAAATGAGGAAGCAATGACTCTGCCTTGGACGTTACAGAAGGATGTCACATGAATCATTTCATCATTGACTGAGCGAATATCTTGTGTCATTTGACCTTGAAGTAATTCCGCAGCATCTTCTCCTGAAAAGCTTAATATTGAGAGATGTTCCAAGTGTTTCATAAATCTTTGTTTTTAGTTTTCATAAACATAAAATTAACTTTTCCGACCATTAAGATAAAGTATAATTGATCAGCAGAAAACATACCAAATAGATGACTAAAGAAACTAGACCATTATCACCTCATTTAAGTGTATATCGCTGGCAAGTGACCAACACGCTTTCTATAATTCACAGACTGTCTGGAGTGATTCTTTATTTTGGTGGATTGTATCTATCCTTATGGATTGCAGCCGTTGCTTTTGAAGGACCTTTTTCACGGCTGATTGTTTCGTTATTAGACTATTCCCTTTTTAATATAGTGCTCGTGGGTCTATCGTTTGTTTTCTTTTATCATTCACTCAATGGGATCAGGCACCTATTTTGGGATGTTGGAAAGGGGTTTGAGCCAGAGCAAGTTAGGAACTCAGGAATTACAATGGTGCTACTCACATTGGTTATGACAGGATTATTCTGGTGGTTTATCTGATGGGTGTATTGACAAAGATAAGAAGGCTTTTTGGCATTGCTGGATTCGAGCATCACAGTGAACATTGGAAAAGCCAGCGTTCGTCATCCGTCGCTCTTTTTCTGCTTGGATACTGGTTTATTTCACAAATCTTTTTTTCTCTAAATGATGCTGGAGTTGCAGAAATCCAACAATGGATGTCTCAACCCTTCAACTCTGTGCTCTTGGCGCTCACAGTGCTTTATACCTTGTATCATTCAGAACTTGGTTTGCAAGTTGTTGCAGAGGATTATGTTGAATCCAAAACAACACAAAACACAATTTTATACCTCGTAAGGACCATCCGATTGTTGGCGATTGTTCTTACTTTTGTTTCTTTGATGAGAATTTGATTAACGGCAACTATAGATGAACAAAGAATACGAAATCATTCAACATCAATACGATGTTGTCGTCATTGGCGCTGGTGGTTCTGGATTGAGAGCAACTCTAGGGCTTGTCGAGTCTGGCTTTAAAACCGCATGCATCACTAAAGTATTCCCAACAAGGAGTCACACCGTTGCTGCACAAGGTGGAATCAGTGCAGCACTGGGTAATATGGGTGATGATGATTGGAGATGGCACATGTATGACACAGTCAAAGGTTCAGACTGGTTGGGAGATCAGGATGCAATTGCCTATATGTGCAAAGAAGCTCCCAATGCAGTTTTGGAGTTAGAGCGTTACGGCATTCCTTTCTCTAGAACAGAGGATGGAAAGATTTATCAAAGAGCATTTGGTGGAATGACCACGCATTTTGGTGATGGAATAGCTCAAAGGACCTGCGCAGCAGCTGATCGGACCGGTCATGCGATGTTGCATACTTTATATCAGCAATCGATTAAGAATGATGCTGAATTCTTCATAGAATTCTTTGCCCTTGACTTGATTATGGAGGATGGTGTCTGCACAGGTGTTGTTGCTCTTGAGATGGCCACTGGGAAAATTCATGCATTCAGATCACAACGAGTCATATTGGCTACAGGGGGCCACGGCAGAGCCTACTTTTCATGCACGGCTGCCCATACATGCACCGGTGACGGTTCAGGAATGGCTCTCAGAGCAGGCTTGCCTCTCCAGGACATGGAATTTGTTCAATTCCATCCAACCGGTATCTATGGGGTTGGTTGCTTGATCACAGAGGGTGTTCGCGGAGAAGGAGGTTACCTCACTAATTCCGATGGTGAACGATTTATGGAGCGGTATGCTCCCAATGCCAAAGACCTCGCGTCAAGAGACGTTGTCAGCCGATCGATGACCATGGAGATACTCGAAGGCCGAGGCGTTGGCGAAAAAAGCGATCATATTCACCTCAATCTTCAACATTTGGGTCCGGATGTAATCGAAGAGCGTCTTCCTGGAATCGCTGAAACAGCAAGGGTGTTCGCAGATGTCGATGTCACCAAAGACCCAATTCCTGTTTTGCCCACAGTGCATTACAACATGGGTGGAGTACCCACAAATATTCACACCGAGGTCATTACTAAGAATCCCAATGGTGACATGGAGATTGTCCCTGGTCTAATGGCGGTTGGAGAAGCTGCTTCAGTATCTGTGCATGGCGCCAATCGATTGGGCTCGAATTCATTGCTCGATCTTGTGGTTTTCGGAAGAGAGTCAGCCATACAATGCCAAAAGACCATCAAGCCAATGGATACACAAGGAAAGGTTAATCAAAATGAATTGGATCAGATCATCGGCAAATTTGATTCTGTGCGATTTTCAAAAGGATCGCTCCCAACTGCAGAGATCAGAGCTGAAATGCAAAGCATTATGCAAAAACACGCCTCTGTTTTTAGAACAGACGAATTGATGCAGGAAGGAGTTGAAAAACTATCTGCGTGCATCGAGTCATTTAAAGATGTTTCTGTGAGCGACCGAGGGTTGGTATGGAATACAGATCTGATTGAAACGCTTGAATTGGAAAATCTTTTGGGTCAAGCCATCATCACCATGCAAGGCGGCCAAGCAAGAAAAGAAAGCAGAGGCGCACATGCAAGGGATGATTATCCCAATCGGGATGATGAGAATTGGTTGATTCATAGTTTGGGATGGATGGATGAGAATAATAATGTCACCATCGGATCCTCCCCCGTACATTTGGATACACAAACAGATGAGGTAGAATCAATACCTCTAAAAGCAAGGGTTTATTAAAGGGATAATCATGGCGGAATTTACTTTACCTAAGAACTCAAAAATGGAAAAGGGTCGGTATTATAGTGCAGATAAATCGACTCAAAATCTTAGGAAATTTCATGTCTATCGATACGATCCATCTGACGATGCCAATCCCCGCGTCGATACGTATGAAATCAATATGGATAAATGCGGGCCGATGGTTCTGGATGGACTCATTAAAATCAAGACTGATTATGATTCCTCTCTCACATTCAGGAGATCTTGCAGAGAAGGCATATGCGGTTCATGCTCTCATAACATCAATGGAGTCAATACTTTGGCGTGTATCAAGCCAATTAAGGATCTCAAAGGGGATATTCGGATCTTTCCCCTGCCACACATGGACGTTGTAAAAGACCTGGTCGTCGATTTAACCAATTTTTATGAACAATATTCTTCAGTGGAGCCATGGCTAAAATCTGACAGCCCTGCACCGGAGGGTTCGGAACGGCTTCAAAGTAAAAATGATCAGGAAAAAATTGATAAACCCTCTGCTTGTATCCTCTGTGCATGCTGTTCTACGAGTTGCCCGAGTTATTGGTGGAACGGCGATAAATATCTCGGCCCGGCAGCATTGCTTGCTTCTTATCGATGGCTTCAAGACAGTCGTGACGATGCCACTAAAGATCGACTTAAAGACCTCAATGATTCATCCAAGCTATATCGTTGCCATACAATCATGAACTGTTCTTTGGCATGTCCTAAAGAGTTAAATCCAGGCCAGGCCATTGCAGAAATTAAAAAAATGATCGCTACTCAAGATCTGAATGAGTGATACACAACACGATCTTTCAAGGATCAAATGGAGATGTAGGAGAGGAACGAAAGAGTTGGATTACCTTCTTTTGTCGTATTTTGAAAATCATTACCTGATAGCCAGTGAAGAAGATCAGGAATCTTTTAAGAAAATACTTTCTGAACAAGATCCCACAATCATCGATTATTTTGCAAACCCGAAAGGAATAAGCGACACTTCTGTTTATCAGGTGATTAGGATCATCTTGGGTTCAACAGATTCATTCCAAATTAAATGAAAAAAATAAGAAATTTTTCGATTATTGCACACATCGATCACGGCAAATCAACGCTTGCTGATCGATTGATCCAGTTGTGCGGTGGTTTGGAAGCCAGAGAAATGAAAGAACAGGTTCTTGACAGTATGGAACTTGAACAAGAGAGAGGCATTACTATTAAGGCTCAATCGGTTTCATTGGAATATACATCAGAGGATGGCGATGAGTATATTTTTAATCTGATTGATACTCCGGGACATGTCGATTTTTCATATGAAGTTTCCAGATCGCTTGCAGCATGTGAAGGGGCGCTATTGGTTGTCGATGCCTCTCAAGGTGTCGAGGCTCAGAGTGTTGCAAATTCTTATAGCGCAATAGAGGAGGGGTTGGAAATCATTCCTGTGGTCAATAAAATCGATCTTCCTGCAGCAGATCCCGATAAAGTTCTGAATGATGTTGATGAAATCATTGGCATTGAGGTCGATGATCCAGCATTGATCAGTGCTAAAACAGGTGAAGGCATAACGTTTCTGATGGAGAAGATTGTCAAAACAATTCCTTCTCCAGAAATCAATGACGATAATCCACTTCAAGCGCTTATTATTGATTCGTGGTTTGATCAATATGTGGGGGTTGTTTCTCTCATAAGAATATTTGAAGGAACCATATCGGTTGGGGATAAGATCAAAGTCATGTCAACGGCTCAGGACTTTATTGTCAATGATATCGGAGTATATACGCCAAAGAAAAAAGAAAAGAAGACCTTAACGTCTGGAGAAGTCGGTTATTTGATTGCAGGTGTAAAAGATATTTATGGAGCACCCGTTGGAGATACCATTACTCATTTTAAGAACCCCACATCCGAATCCTTACCAGGCTTTAAATCAATACAACCCAGAGTCTTTGCTGGACTCTACCCTTCAGTTTCTGAAGATCTAGAGGCATTCAGAGAGGCATTGGATAAATTAAAACTGAATGATGCATCCATGCATTTTGAGCCAGAGTCATCATCCGCATTAGGGATAGGTTTTAGGTGTGGTTTTCTTGGAATGTTGCATATGGAGATCATCCAAGAACGACTGGAGAGAGAATACGATCTTGATCTAGTGACCACATCTCCTACAGTCGTCTATGAGGTGGTTAAAACCGATGGAGAAGTTCTCCAAATTGATAATCCAGATGATCTTCCGATGATGAATAGTGTGAAAGAAATTCGAGAGCCCATTGTTGCTGCAACATTATTGTTGCCCCCAGAATTTGTAGGCAATGTGATTAAGCTCTGTCAATCCAGAAGAGGCATACAAAAAAGAATCCAATACTTAGGAAAACAAGTGGTTATGGATTACGAGCTACCCTTGGCAGAGGTCGTCTTGGATTTCTTTGACCATTTAAAATCCATCTCAAAAGGCTACGCATCATTTGATTATAGTTTTCTTAGATTTCAGCCCGATAAGTTGGCTAAACTCGATATTTTGGTTAATCATGAAAAAGTGGATGCATTTTCTGTGATTATTCATAAATTAAACGCCGTATCACGGGGAAGAGAAATCATAGACAGATTGACAAAAATCATACCCAGACAGCAGTTTGAGGTGGCTTTGCAGGCCGCAATTGGCGGCAAGATTATTGCAAGAGGTAATGTCAAAGCGTTTAGAAAAAATGTCACTGCAAAGCTATATGGTGGAGATGTCACCAGGAAAATGAAATTACTCAAAAAACAAAAAGCTGGAAAAAAAAGGATGAAACAATTTGGTGCGGTAGAAATTCCACAAGAAGCCTTCCTTACAATTATGAAAAAAGACTAACCATTTTATAGAAAAATCACAGATTCCACATAATTCCAATCTATAATGCTCAGATGATATTTGATTTTCAAACAATACTGTTTTTTATAACTCTCTTCCTGGGGCTTTCTTGGCTTATTGGTAAACGGATCTTAAAGAAAGACTCAGAGTTTTATGAAGTGTGTGGAGCGATGTTCCCGATTCTACTCGTTATATTTTTATTTAGATCTTTTGCATATGAGCCTTTTAGGATCCCATCGGCTTCTATGATGCCGACTCTTGAAAAAGGGGATTTTATATTGGTCAATAAGTTTGCCTACAACCTCAGAATGCCTTTGACAGGAGCCACAATAATCACCAATAAGGAACCAAAAAGAGGAGACGTTGTAGTCTTTGACTTTCCATGTGATAGGGATATCAAGTACATCAAGCGATTGATTGGTTTGCCAGGAGATGAAATAACCTATAAGAATAAGCAATTGACAATCAATGGAGAAAGCATTATTTCGAGTTATGATTCTGTTTTTAGGGATCCCAAACAATATGGTTCGCATGTATATAATGAGGTGATCAATGAGATCGATCATCGGTTACTCCTCACTCCATCCCGCAGAGGCAGAGAAGGCGTTTACTCTGTTCCGGAAGGCTCTTACTTCATGATGGGTGATAATCGAGACAACAGTACAGACAGTCGTTACGATTGCCCAGGTTTTGTGCCAAGTGATCATGTGGTCGGATCGGCAACAAGAATATGGTTCAATTGGGATTTCTCAACCTTTCCGAAATGGAATAGGATCGGCAACAAGATCAAATAAATCAGATTGGTTTTGATTTCTAAAAACGAACATAGATCGCTCAACGATAAATTCCAGTATAAATTTAACGATCCTAAAATATTGTCTCGTGCATTGACTCATCGAAGTCATTCCTCTGAGAATTATGAAAGACTCGAATTCCTTGGCGATGCAGTTCTTGATATGGTACTCAGTGAAGCCCTATATAAACATTTTCCAGAATTAGAAGAGGGTAGATTGAGCAGAATGAGGGCACACTTGGTTAATCAGAAGGCCCTTGCAGAGATTGCAAGAGGAATTGAATTAGATAAACACCTCATTTTAGGAAAGGGAGAGAGAACGACTGGAAAAAACAGAGACTCAATACTTTCGGATTCATTGGAAGCCCTGATAGGAGGCGTATACATCGATGGTGGATTTGAAAAGGTTCAAGCCATTATCCTAAAACTCTTTGATGCGATGATCCTTGAAATTAATCCTGATGATCTTTTTCAAGATTCTAAGAGCGGCCTTCAAGAAGCATTACAGAAAAACAATATGGAGCTTCCTCGCTACAACCTTATAAAAACAGAAGGTGAGCAGCACGATCAAATGTTTGAGGTGGAATGCATTGTTTCTTCAATAAACCTGGTTACAAATGGCATCGGTAAGAATCTAAAATATGCAGAGCAACAAGCCGCCGAAAAAGCACTAGAGATCATCTTGAATCATGATGACTGATAAAAAGAGCGGTTACGTAGCAATCATCGGAAGGCCCAATGTTGGAAAATCCACACTGATTAATGCATTGATCGGCGAGAAAGTGACAATCGTAACATCCAAGCCACAAACAACTGTTCAGAATATTCTCGGGATTCTCAATGATGATGATTCACAAATCATACTCGTCGATACACCTGGTTTAGTCTCCAATAAACAAATCGCAAGTCAATACAAGACCTACAATAAGTCCGTTGTGGATGCTTTATCCTCATCAGATGTCATCGTGATGCTTTCAGAAGCTAACAAATGGACCAAGACCGATGAGTATTTATTGGATCAGATTAAAGCGCAATCTATGCCTTCCATTCATGTTGTTAATAAAGTTGATCGCTTCAAAGATAAAACAAAGATATTGGATTCTCTAAAGGATCACTCACATCTAGATATTTTTTCTGATGTGATCCCTGTTTCAGCAAAATACCAAAAGAACCTTGATGCATTGCTTGCTGTCATCAAGGGGCACCTTCCTAATAAACACCTAGATTTTGATGACAAAGCATCGACAGATCAGGATCTGCATTTCAGAATATCTGAGGCACTCAGAGAAAGGCTTATGGAGAATCTTAATGATGAGCTGCCTTATAAGTTTGATTGCGTCATTGAGACACTCGAAGACAAAGAAAAAGTTTTCCTGATTGAAATGGCCATCCTGGTGAATAAACAAGCCCATAAGAAGATAATCATTGGGAAGCAGGGTCAATTATTAAAGAGGATTGGTTCACAGGCGAGGGCAGAGATTGAGAAAATATTGGGTCGCCAAGTCTATTTGTCTACATACATAAAAGTTGTGAAGCCCGGACAAAGAAAATAACCATGCCAAGTCGATCAATAATTGAAAATGAGCCTGTTTTTATTATTCATCAAAGACCGTATTCTGAAACCAGCCAAATACTAAACTTATTTTCAAAAAATTACGGAAGAGTAGACGTCATCGCCAAAGGATCGAAGAGACCAAAGTCAAAGTTTAGATCATTTATACAGCCTTTTATGCCGTTGAGTGCCTCTTGGTCAGGACGTTCACAACTAAAAACGCTCAGAAATATCGAAGCCGTTGAACACCATCAATCGTTGGTTCATTCTGATCATTTTTTGTCCGCTCTTTACATGAATGAGCTCATACTGCATTTTTTGTCCAATGCTGATCCATACCCTGGTCTATTTGAGATTTATCATGAGGCATTGCGACAGTTCAACCTATCTGATGAACACGAGCCATTGTTGAGAATGTTTGAAATCAAATTACTCGAAGAGATCGGATATGCGATCAATTTTCAAACAGAAGCATTAAGCTCTAAAACTATCAATATCAATGAATATTACAGGTATGAACCTGAACAGGGTTTTCATTTGTTACCAAGTGACTCTCAGATTAAAAAGTATTCTGGAGGGCAGATCAAGAGCATTCAAAAAATGGATTTCTCAGAAAGTGATACATTACTGGCTGCTAAAAAGTTAACCAGAGAAACGATCCATTTTCATCTTGATGGAAAGGAATTGATGACAAAAAAAATGTATAAATCCATAAAAAGAGATTAAGAAAATTTATATCTTTCTTACGACAACGCTTCCAAAATCTTTGATTATATAGTTCTCGCAATCAATTTGATCGAGAACATCCGTAACAATATCAATCATTTTTTGACTCTTTCCGCAAACAATTTCAAGCGGAAGAGATTGCTGATTAAGTAGCACGAAATTTTCGACCCTAATTGGTACTTCATGATGCTTCAGTCCATGTAAATCTAGTTTCTTAAGATTCAAACTATTGACCCGCTTTTATTATATGATTGGTATCAACATTATAACGATTTATGCCATGACTAAAAAAAGAACATTTAAGTCACCCGTTACAGAAAAAGAGTATGTGGGGAACCTCGAGCCACGATATTCAGGTATACCAACTTTTATGAGGACCCCTCATGCAAAATCATTGAAAGACATAGACATCGGTCTAATCGGAGTTCCATATGACGGAGGGGTAACCAATCGGGCTGGTGCAAGGCATGGACCAAGAGAAATACGGAATCAGTCCAGTCTGATGCGAACCATTCACCACATCAACAGAGTCAGTCCGTTTGACATTGCAAGCATTGCAGATTTAGGAGACGTTTCCTTCTCAGAACCATTTAATCATCAAACAGTAAATCAAGAAATAGCTGAGTTCTTCAGATTGGTCAAAAGCTCAGGGGTTATTCCTCTTAGTGTTGGTGGAGACCACTCTATCACTTATCCAATTTTTAAAGGCATAGCCAATGATGGGCCGATAGGCATGATTCATATTGATGCTCATACGGATACTTGGGGTGAAATATGGGGCTCAAAATTCCATCACGGTTCGCCTTTTAGGTTGGCTGTTGAAGATGGCCTCTTAGATCCAAAAAGAACGATTCAGATCGGAATACGGGGCGCTCAGAATTTTATGGATGGGATCGATTTTTCAATGGATTCTGGCATGCGTGTTGTATTTATGGAAGAGTTCTTTGAGGTTGGGGTCAAGGAGATAATCAAAGAGGCGTTAAAAGTCGTGGGCGATGGGCCAACATATCTCTCTTTTGATGTCGACGGTCTCGATCCCGTTTTTGCTCCAGGAACCGGTACGCCTGAAGTTGGTGGAATCACTACCATTGAAGCACAAGCACTGCTTAGAGGCTTAAAAGGCCTGAATCTGATTGGTGCAGACGTTGTTGAAGTAGCTCCACCTTTTGATCAAACTGGAAATACAGCCCTGGTGGGAGCAACCATGATGTATGAGATCCTCTGCCTTCTTGCCGATCGGTTCAAATAATATTTTATGAATCATAACATTGAGCTTATATCCAATCCTTTTAGGAATGAGGACTACACTGCTCAATTTGAGTCAGAGGAGTGTAGAAGGTTTCATAGCTCATTGCCTAATTATTCGCATACTCCATTGATTGATCTAAAACAATTTTCAAAAACATTGAATCTCAAGAGTCTTCAAATCAAGGATGAAAGCAAGCGTTTTAATCTGAATGCTTTCAAATCACTAGGGGCTTCATATGCAATGGCGAAAATCATTGTCTCAAGCATTGGATGCGACCAATCTGATCTGGATTATCAGCTCATTACGCAACATAAGAACGCGATCAAAGATATGACATTTGTAACTGCCACAGACGGCAATCATGGAAGGGCCGTTGCATGGTCTGCTGAAAAATATGGCTGTCAAGCCAGAGTCTATTTACCAAAAGGTACCTCTAAACATCGAATAGATGCCATTGAGTCTCACGGTGCTAATGCTGAAGTGACAGAATTTAATTACGATGAGACAGTTTCATATGCAGCAACAATGGCTGAGGAAAATGACTGGATCTTGATACAAGATACGGCATGGGTTGGCTATGAGAATATACCCAAAGATATCATGATAGGCTATCAGACAATCATCCATGAACTCATTCATGATGAATTCATCTGGCCAACCCATGTTGTCATGCAAGCAGGTGTGGGATCGTTTGCTGCTTCAATATTTGATGCATTTTGTAACATCAGCCGCCCCAAGCCAAAATTTATTTTGGTCGAGCCTTCCGGCGCTGCTTGTTATTTTAAATCAATTAAAGTGGGAGATGGATACCCTCATCCTGTAAAAAAATTAGATACCTTAATGGCTGGATTATCCTGTGGTATTCCAAGTATTCTAGCTTGGGACATCATCAGTCAAACCGCTGATTTCTTTGCTACATGTGACGATGAGGTTACGCTGGATGCAATGAGAAAGTTATCTCAACAAAAAGCAGGAGATCATTCAATTATTTCTGGAGAGAGTGGGGCGGTGACTACGGGCTTTATAGAGGCAATCTGTTCAAGTCCAAAATATTCAGAGTTTGATGACCTGATTGGTATCAACGACTCATCCAGTATATTTTGCATCTCAACAGAGGGTGACACCAACCCAGATCTTTATAATAAGACAGTGAGTGGTCAATAAAGTTCCATAATCATGCATCTCGCAGACCCGCCACCATGGTTTTCTATTGTCGCTAAATCTGAGTGAATGATTCGATCATAAAATTGATTCAGTATCTTTAACTGGGAATCATCATATCCAGAAAGTGCTTTTGATGACATGATGAGACATGGATGATTTTCATCATCCTTCACTTCAATACAGTTGCCACAAAAGTCTAGCAGTTGAGACTGTCTGATGAACATCAATTCATGAGTTTTATACAAGCTTTCAATGACTTTATTCTTACCTTTTGTAATAGAATCCTCACAGACAACAGCAAGATTGGTTCCAATATACATCATGACATCACTGTGATAGATGGCATCACCGGAATGACTTTTTGTTTCAAATGGAATCAGTGTATAGTCATTTTTTTGAGACCATATCTCTGCAATCTCTAAATGTGAACGAGCAGAGATGCCCATGTAAGCGATTTTATTGAGTCGATCCATTACTAGACTGCTGGTACCCTCTAGGAATAAATTGTCTTTTTCGTAAGGAGAGTAATCTTGATCAAGATGATACATTTTTCTCAAGATATCAATGTGATTTTGAGATTTTTCTAGTCGCCTATTTTTTCCAAGCATACTGAAGATCTGCATGCTTTTATCTGGGTAGGTGACTGCCCAATTTGGGAAAATATTATCAGGACAACCTATGTTTCCATCCAGGGTTGTTACTTTGATTTTGTTATCAATCAAGGTTTTTTCGAATTGATTGAATTCATTGATGGCCAGCGAGAGTGTTTCTTTGCGTGAAAATGAATGGTCATTGATCTGATAATGATTGGTTTCAATGGTTTGATCATTGCAGTAGAATTCCGCTGGTCTAATCAATAAAACATGATTTGTAGATTGTGAAGCCATTTTTTATGAATCAAGCCTTATCTTCAAGATCTTTAAAAGTATTTCCAATGATTTCAACGGCCCAATCAATCTGGTCCTTCTTGATAATTAAAGGAGGTGCAAACCGAATCGTGGTCTCTCGGGTTTCTTTGCATAAGATTCCTTTTTTGAGGAGGAGCTTAGAAAGATCTTTGCCAGAGATAAACTCTGGATCAATCTCAACACCCAGCCATAACCCTTTGCCCCTGACCTCCTTAATGACGCTAGAATTTAGTTCCAGCAAGGATTTTTTAAAGTATTCACCCATGATTCGACTGTTTTCAATTAAGCCTTCTTCCTCCAGAAGTTCTAAGGATCTTTTAGCAATGGCTGAGCCTAGAGGATTTCCACCAAATGTTGAGCCGTGAGAACCGGGGTTCATCCATTGCAAAACTTCCTTTGATGAGAGGAAAACAGAAACTGGCATAAACCCACCGCCGAGTGCTTTGCCTAATATCAGNCCGTCTGGTTTAATATTTGTATGCTNATATGCAAACAACTTACCGGTTCTTCCAAGACCAGACTGGACCTCATCAAGAATCATTAANACATTGTTTTCATCACAAAGCTTTCTCACATCATGCAGCCAATTTTTAGGGGGCTCGATGATTCCTCCCTCACCTTGAATGGGCTCAAACAATACTGCGACGGTATTTTCATTGATGGCATCTGCAACAGCTTGGCTGGAACCAAACTCCACAGAGATAAAGCCGGGCGTATGCGGTCCAAAATCATCTTTTGAATTGGAATCGCTTGAAAAACTGATGATCGTTGTTGTTCGTCCATGAAAGTTACCATCAGCAACAATAATTTCAGCTTTGTTTGCCTCAATATTTTTTGATCGGTAACCCCATCTTCTTGCAGATTTGATGGCTGTTTCTACAGCTTCCGCACCTGAATTCATTGGTAGGGCCATTTCAAACCCACTCATTTTTGTGATGGTCTCAAGATACGGGCCCAAAGTATTTGTGTAAAAAGCTCTAGAGGTCAGTGACAGTGTTTCTGATTGATCATGAAAGACTTTGACCAACTCAGGGTGTGCATGACCATGACTGACGGCAGAGTATGCAGACATCATATCCAAATATTTATTCTGATCGACATCCCATACCCAAACACCCTTGGCTTCAGAGAGCACCACTGGCAATGGATTATAGTTATCAGGCCCATGAATGGATTCCTGATCCATGTATTTTTTTTGATTATCATTTATCGTCATTGCGAATCCGGTGTGTTCCAATCAGTTTTTATTGGACCAATATCATGAATGATTTCTCTGTGACTGCTCCATGTATTAACGATTGCCTCAGGTGTTCCAATTCCAGCAGCCCGAGGATCTCCTGATGGACCGAACCAGTGATTCTGGGGTGCACCCGTTGTTCGTGCTCGCATACCTACATAAGTTGTACCATTCACAGTATTACCAAGAATCTTCTGCTGAAATGCTAAGTCATTCGACACGATGGCCGCTGTGAGATTCATTTGAATTTTCTCAAGCGCATCCATAATAATGGCTAGATGCTCGTCATCATATACGATCACCACTTGAAAAGGCCCAAACACCTCAGTGGTGATAAGCTCAAAGTGCTCTGTGAGCAACTTCCTTATTGGGACCTCGACAGCCGTTGGTTTAATTGAACCATAGATGCTTGGTATTTTATGATTTTCCAGTTCCTCATTCCCAAAAAGAACACTTGCACCATCGATCTTCAGTAGGGCATCAATGTGTGATTTAATTTGATCATTGTTCCAGGTGAGCACTGGCCCAACGGTTAGATTCTCAAGGTTTCTTCGTTTAGCAAGATCATTGATTTTTGGTAATAAATGCTCTGACCAATTGTTGTGAACAAATAGAATGCTTTGTGCCGAACATTTCTGGCCTGTGGCATTGTAGGCGTCTTCATCGCATTGCCAAGCAACATAATCCAACCATTCAGGTTTGAAATCAGGCCCAATGATTTTCCAATCAAAACCAGCATCCTCAATTTTAATCTTACCACTCATTTCTGATGCAAGGTGCTCAGCCACTTTTGAAGAGCCAGTGAATTGCAGATGCCTTATAGAATCTTTAGCTTTTTTAATCAGTTGATTCATGTTTTCTCCATCGCAGTGTATGAAATCTGTATCCGTGGCTGGCAGACCACAGTGAATAGCCATTCTCAGGAACTGTTCAAAAACGATGCTCACTTTTGAGTCTGATTTTACCAGCGGTCTATTCCCCATGAACAAGGCACCCATAAATTGCAGTACCGGTATTTCCAATGGAAAGTTGAATGGAGCAATCACCACAACTGGACCGAATGGCCATCGATAACCGTTGGATTCTTGACCATTGTGATCCCCTGGATTGCTGAACCCTCTGGCGAGGAATCTGACCCCATCGCCAGCAAAATTCTCCAGAAAGACTCTAGTGACTCTAACTTCTCCAAGACACTGATTGATACTTTTCGGCATCACTCTTTGAATCAGTTTTGCAAAAAAGAGCTCAATCTCCGGATCTCTCATCAATTCTGCTGACTTGGCACAGACATCGCCAAGCATCACATAACGTTCCACATTTTTTATTGGGTTATGCAATCCACTTTTTGGACAATTGCTGAGATTCGTTATGAATTCATATGTATCTGAAGTGTTAGGAACTGAGATAAAATCATCGCCATTGAGAGGGTCAGGTATTTCGATGTAATCATTGTCATCATCTTTCCATTTCCCACTGATCAAGTTTTGACAACGGGCCTGCGAATGCTGATTCATTCCATTCATTGGGTCGACTGTTGCGAATGCTGATAATTTGTTCATTATTTTCTATATAAAAACTGTTGATTATTCATTGCGATCAATTTTTTATTCATGCTTTGAAGAATGGTATTATTATACTATCAAAAGAAATTGTAGGACATCATGAATGCAAAATCATCAATACTGCTCGGCGTCAATGTAGACCATGTCGCAACATTGAGGCAAGCCAGAAAAATTGATTATCCCGATCCAATAGAGGCTGCCTTGATAGCTGAAAAGAATGGGGCGGATAGTATTACGGTTCATTTGAGAGAGGATCGAAGGCATATACAGGATCACGATGTTGAACGGTTGGTTGCAGTTACCAATTCAAGAGTGAATCTAGAAATGGCTCCAACCAAAGAAATGATTGATATTGCATGTTCCCTGAAGCCATATGATTGTTGTTTGGTTCCTGAAAAAAGAGAAGAGCTCACGACTGAAGGTGGACTGGATGTCATGCGTGACGTCGATCAGCTTTCACTCTCGATTCAGCGTTTGAAGAAATCAGGCATCAAAATCTCTTTATTCGTTGATCCTGACCCAAAACAGATTGAATCAAGCTTGATGGCAGGAGCAGATGCCGTTGAGATTCATACCGGAATCTATGCAGATAGCTTGAACCCAAAAGATCAAGACCATGAGCTCGAGCGAATCAAAGAATGTGCAAAGCACGCTAAAAAAATAGGATTACAAGTGAACGCAGGACACGGACTTCACTATCAGAACACGGCTTCCATTTCAGCAATATCAGAGATCACAGAATTAAATATTGGTCACGCCATCATCGCAAGGTCTGTGATTGTTGGGATGGCTGAGGCAGTCAAAGAGATGAAAGCAATCATGGAGTCTTCAAGGAAATGAGTATTTATGGAATTGGCGTTGATCTTGTCAATGCCAACCGTATTCAAGCTCTACATGAAAAGTATGGTGATCGCTTTGCTCAACGCATACTCGATGACGATGAGATGACGCTTTTTGAAGAAGCTGAAAACAAAGAGCGTTACTTATGCAATGCTTTTGCAGGAAAAGAAGCAGCTGTGAAAGCGCTTGGCACCGGATTCTCTGAAGGCGTGCATTGGAAAGATTTTGGTCTCAGTCGCAAAACCAGCGGCAAACCTGAGTTGCATTACACAAATAAAATCAGACAAAAATTTTATGCTTTAGGAATATCATCTTCACACATCAGTATCAGCGATGATCATCCCTGGTCCATTGCAATGGTTGTCTTAGAGACCTGACCATGACCGATGTCATTTTAGATATTGAAACAATTCCTGATCTGGAATTTGGCAAAAAGCATATGAACCTTGATGGTCTTCCAGATGAAGACATCATTCGTGCCATGACATTCAGGTTTTTGCAGCAAACTGGATCGGAGTTTCCACCGCTTAATATGCATAAGATTGTATCGGTTTCATCAATGCGTACCCCCATCTCTAATCCTGAATTTATTGAAATCCATTCTTTATCAATCGAGCAGTATTCAGAAAGAGAAATACTCGAAGATTTGCATCAATTATTGGATCAGAATCCATTGACAAGATTGATTACCTGGAATGGGCAAGCTTTTGATATTCCTGTATTGATTACCCGATCTATGATCCATGGATTATCTTCATCTGACACGCTGCTCTCAAAAGAAAGGCATTTGGATCTGAAAGAAAAACTGTCTTTAGGACATGCAAATAAGCTTCTAGGTTTAGATACGGTCTCTAAACAGTTAGGATCATCAGGCAAGCCTTTAAGTTCTGGAAAGTTAGTTTGGGATTTATATGAAAATAAAGAGTTTAAAGAAATAGTTCAATACTGTGAATCTGATGTGATCAATACCTATCTCATATATCTCAATTATCAATTATTCATTAAAGAAATTGATTCATATGAGAAAGAAGAGAAAATTAAATTGTTGATCGATTGCATCAAAGATCATAATCCGAATCATTTGGCGATACTCAAAAATCATAAACAATAGAATGAAACGAATTGAAATCTCAATTTTAAACCAATCTTTAGAATTTGCGGATCATAGTAAATCAAAAACCTACAAGGTTTCTACGTCTAGATTTGGCCCTGGAGAGGAAAAAGACAGTCATCGAACACCAAGAGGAAAGCACATCATTAGGGCTAAAATTGGAGAAGGTGAGCCATATGGAATGATTTTTAAAGGGAGAAGACCAACCGGTCAAATTTATAATGATGAGGTCAATTCCAATTCAGAAGACTGGATATTAACAAGGATTCTATGGTTGAGCGGCAAGGAACTGGGAAAGAATAGGCTTGGGAATGTCGATACGATGCAACGATACATCTATATTCATGGTGTACCAGACCATTATGATTTAGGCTCACCTAGATCCATAGGATGCATCAACATGTTCAACTCAGATATCCTGGATCTGTTTGATCAAGTTGAGGTTGGAACAGAAGTTTATATCAATTAGGATAACCGATGCTCGGTCCCATCATCATCTCTATATCTGGCACTGAATTATCGGTGAATGATCAAGAGATACTCAGCGACCCTGCAATCGGTGGCGTCATTCTTTTTTCAGAGAATTTTATCGATAAACTACAGCTGCAAAAACTCGTTCACTCAATAAAAAACATAAAGGATCCTGAACTATTGGTTTTTGTTGATCAGGAAGGTGGAAGAATCCAACGATTTAGGAATGGTTTTTTTCACCTTCCTTCGCACAGAGATCTTGGTAGAGTCTATGATCGCAAAATAAAGGACGGAATCAGGTCTGCTGAATTGACGGGTTATATAATGGCTGCGGAGTTAATATCACAGGGTGTTGATTTAAGCTTTTCTCCCGTCGTTGATATTGACCATGGAGTCTCGGAAGTAATTTCGGATCGTGCCTTTCATTCTGATCCATTCATAGTTGGTGAAATGGCAAAATCTTATATAGTAGGCATGAGCAATGCAGGCATGAAATCAGTTGCAAAACATTTTCCTGGCCATGGCGCTGTCGTAGCAGATTCACATAAATATCAACCAATCGACTCAAGATCAATGTCTGATATTGAAAAGGACATCAGGCCTTATTTGGAGCTGATAAAAACCAATCTAACAGGGATAATGACTGCTCATATTGTTTTCCCGTCAATTGATCACACCATTGCAACCTTCTCGAACAAATGGTTGAGCGAGATACTTAGGCAGAAATACTCATATGGAGGTTTTATTTTCTCAGATGACTTAACGATGCAGTCTGCAGTTGACACTGGACCAATGCCACAACGAATTCATCAAGCAATCGATGCAGGGTGTGATTTTATTCTTTGGTGCCACCCAGATGAATCGGTCCATTCTGTTTTAAAAGAGCTGGACGAAGCCATGATCGATAAAACATCAAGCTACAATGAACTCAGAACATCGTATGAATCGGTCGATCTAGAAGAAGTGGAGCAGTGCATTGGTGAGCTTAACTCGCTCCTAAATATGAAATGACCTCAGATAAGGCCTTTTTTCTGAGATCTTCATCTAAAAAATCACCCTTCAGCCCAAGGGACTGATCTGGGTATAATCGATATCGGTCATTTTTATTGATGAGTTTGAGCATATGATCCACGTCAATCATGGAATTATCGCTGAAGTAGATGCGACCATATTCTGACCCAAATCGTATTTTATGTATGCCCAGCTTGGTTGCTTTATTTCTGAGATTTGTTATTTCCAATAAATTCTTTGTAGCACCAGGGAGGTACCCAAACCGATCGACTAACTCATTTGAGATCTGATCTAGTTCATTCTTATTTGTGGCATTTGAGATTCTTCTATAGAAAATAAGGCGTAAATTGACATCACTGATCAGTTCTTCGGGAATCAATACTGGAATATTGATATTTATATCAGTTTCTTGAAAATCATGATCAACACTCTCTTCAGATCGAAGCGCATTAACTGCTTCGGTCAGCATATCTTTGAAAAGTGAAAACCCTATTTTCTGAATCTGACCACTTTGAGCCTCACCCAGCAGTTCTCCAGCTCCTCTGATCTCTAGATCATGTGTTGCGAGCATGAATCCAATACCCAGTTCTTCAACCGCTTCAATGGCTTGTAACCGTTTGACTGCATCGTCACTGATTTCATTTTTTGGTGGAGAAATTAAATATGCATACGCCTGCTTTGATGAACGGCCAACTCTGCCTCTCATTTGATGCAGTTGTGAAAGCCCAAAAAGATTGGCATTGTTGATTATGATTGTATTAGCATTCGGGATATCAATTCCACTTTCAATAATGGAAGTTGATATCAAAAGATCATATTCGTGATTGTAGAATCTCATCATAATCTTTTCTAGATTGCCTTCTTTCATCTGCCCATGAGCAACCTCAAGTTTAATATTAGGAAAAATATCATAAATGTTTTCAGCAATGGTGCTGATGTTTTCAATTTTATTGTGAACGAGAAATATTTGCCCGCCTCGATCCAATTCTCTGGTGATCGCTTCTTTGATGATGCTGTTATGCCAATCGGTCACAAATGTTTTCACCGGAACCCTGCTTTCTGGTGCGGACATGATCATTGAGATATCTCTTAGATCTCCAATTGCCATATTAAGCGTCCTTGGAATTGGTGTTGCTGTCATTGCCAAGAAATCAACGTTGTGTTTTAGTTTTTGTAATAACTCCTTTTGTCTTACGCCAAATCGATGCTCTTCATCAACGATGATCAAGCCCAAATTATCAAATTTAACCCTATCAGATAAGACGGCATGTGTGCCGATAAGGATATCGCACTCTCCCGATTGTATTGAATCAAATATAACTTCTTTCCTTTTCATTGATTGGGACCTTGTAAGGAGTGCAATTTTCAGTGGCCATTTTTCAAATCTTTCCTTGAATGACTGATAATGCTGATTGGCCAGAATAGTTGTGGGCACCATAATCACAACTTGGTTTCCATTCATCGCTGAAATAAAAGCCGCCCTCATGGCTACTTCAGTCTTACCAAATCCAACATCGCCACAAATCAGTCGATCCATTTTCTTACTGGAAGATAGATCACCCAAAACTTCTTCTATTGTTTTGGCTTGATCACGAGTTAAAACATACTCGAAGTCTGTAATAAAATTCTGATAATCTTTCGTATCTGATGGTTGGATTTTTCCTGTTTCTATACTTCGGAATGCATAAAGCTCCAGTAGTTCTGCCGCAACATCATG
Source organism: Gammaproteobacteria bacterium (assembly GCA_002717445.1). GTDB lineage: Bacteria > Pseudomonadota > Gammaproteobacteria > Steroidobacterales > UBA11654 > CACPJA01. Next base: position 60,331 of record PBDY01000012.1, read on the forward strand.
GGCTTTCTGCTTGGCTTTATTGCTGACTTTGCTCCATTGATCTGTTCCCAGTTTAGAGAGGGTTTTCTCATCATTGGCATCTCCAATATATCTAGAAATTTTATCAAGCTGAGTAACAGGCAACTGAAGCAGATCATCGTTTGCATACATGATTTTTATAAACTCATAATCAATCCCATCAATTTTCATTTTATTTAGGCCGTCATAGACCCCAATTCCATAATCTCTATGTACAATTAACGATCCACGCCTTAGATCCTTTAAGTTTTGGATGATTGACTCGGGATCTCTTAGCTGCTTTCTTTCTTTGTTATTCCTTTTAAAACCAAAGACATCTTTTTCAGTCAGTACCCCAAGATGGAAATTTTTTAGGATGAAGCCTTGATCAATATCTTTCTGACAAATCAATACTTCATATTCCGATTCCAAAAACTCAAACCAGTCATTGATTATTCCATACTCCAAATCGTCATCTTTTATCTGCTCAATGAGTGAGTTTCTCTTGAGAAGACTGGGGATCGAGATCAAGATCTTTGAAAGATTATTCTTAGATTTGAATTCAAGAATATTTACTAATTCCGATTTTTCATTGTTTTGAAAGAGGAAGGAGATTGGACGGGTATCTTGATTGCTCCCGATGAAACCTGGTGATATCAATTTTTCCTCATGGATGGCGATAGCATTTTTGTTTATGATTCGTTCAAACACTTCAGAGGACTGAAAGAATAAATTTTCTGGACTAACCATTGGCTGCCCCTCTATCTGAAAATCTGAATACCTTGATTTTATCAGCTCTTGATAAGCATTTAATGATTCCTGAGTCTCTCCAATGCAGAAAAAACGTGTGTTAGGCTCAAAATAATCCAACAATGAGACGGTTCTTTTGTGAAAGAATGGCAAATAGTTATAAGCACCATTGGCTTCATAGTCTTCATCAATACTTTGATACAAAGGCCATTCCATATGATTGCCTTCATTGCTGTTTCGAAAGTTCATTTTAAAGAATTCAATTTGTTCTTTTGTTTTTGAGAAGAAGTCGACAGGAACAATCTTGCAACTATCAATGGATTCAATTGTGAGTTGCGATTCAATATCAAAACACCTCATTGAATCGATTGTCTCATCCAGTAAATCAAGTCTTACAGGTGATTGATTTATTGTTGAATAGAAGTCTATGATTGATCCTCTGATTGAATATTCACCCGGGAAGCTAACGACATTCGTTCTCTCAAATCCGCTTCTAGAAAAAATATCCTGAATCTGATGAATTGCGACTTCATCTGATTTCCTAAGAAGTTTGGCATTGCTTGAGAAGAAAGAGGGTTCTGGGATTCTCCAAAGGAGGTTCTGCGCATTCAAAACCAATACCTTTATCTCACCGCTAGCAAGTTTATAAAATGTTTCAGAACGAGCTGCTTTAAGCCCCTTAATCGGGGGATTTATATCATAGGGCAACATTTCAAGGTCAGGTAAAATATCAATATCAATTTTATTATTGGAGAAAAATCTCAAATCCATAAAAACCGAATGAGCCGAATCAGAGTTTGGGCAGACAATCACTGAGAGCAGATCCTCGTTCAATATTTCTGCAATCGCTAAATTCTTTGATGAACCATAAAGCTGACCCAATTTCACATGAGAAACCGAGGTATCCAGTTGTTTTCCAATCAATAGTTTAGTTTGAGTTATCATGATTCATAAAGGGTTTGTATTATTCCATAAAGTCGAACAAATTATTTCGTCTTTAGTTAGATAACCGATTATTATGATTGGTGTATTTTTAAAGAGAAAATGGTTGAAAGGTAAGTTATTCATAGCACTTCGTTTATTTTCCAATCGGATGGATAAGCGTTATATTCCAATAGTTAATTGGGTTTCGTCAATTGCCATTGCAATCGGACTTGCCTCAATTCTGATTGTGACTTCTGTCATGAATGGTTTTGAAGAAGAAATTTATAACAAGATCTTAAAATCTGAACCACATCTCATACTTAAAGATACATCTGATAACCGATCAGAAAGTTTTCATTGTAGTGATTTTAATGTATCCAACATAATTGGATGCAAATCCTATTTCCAAATGAATGCCGTTGTGGAATCGGATTCAGTCATTCAAGGGGTGGTCATAAGATCTTATACTGAGTCAGAGAAATCCGCTATCTCTCTGGATGTTGATGAAGTCATCATCGGTGCATCGTTGGCATCATATTTAGATGTGGGTTACAGAGATTTCTTATCCATCAGTATTCCTCGGATCAGAAATAATGCAGTATCTTTGAGAAGAGGCGGATCTTATCGGGTGAATCAAATCCAGACACTTGAAGATTTGACATCAAACTCAACAGAAATTGTCATGAACAAGAAGGCATTTAGCATGTTTTCGAGCGAAGGGGGTGCAGAGCATAACTTGATTCTGTGGTTAGAAGACCCCTTTAGTGTTCAATCTGCGGCTGCAGAAATTAAAATGATCGTTGACCCAACTGAGATTGAGATAACGGATTGGATTGATTTGAATGAAAATCTTTTCAAAGCCATTTCAATTGAAAAGGCAGTCATGACGGGCTTACTATTTTTTGTTGTCTTAATTGCAATCTTCAATGTTATGGTGATGATTTCAATGACGATTGAAAACAAGAAAGGCGACATAGCAATCCTTAAATCTTTGGGATACAACCAGACTGATGTCACCCAAATCTTTCTCATTCAAGGCTGCATCGCAAACCTTTTGGGTGTTATTTTTGGCGTTATGCTCTCTTTGCTTGTGCTCTACAATATGAATCACATCGAGGAGATCAGTCGAAGTATTTTTAATTTTGATTTTTTCCCTCCGGGTTTATACATAATTGATACGATGCCTTTCGTGATCAAGTCACATGAATTTATTTGGATCTCCCTCGTAACAATCCTGATGGGCTTAATCGCTTCATACTTACCCAGTCGAATAACCTCAAAGTATTCAGTCCCTGACCTTATGCGTCTTTACCGCTCGTGAGCATTCAGCCTAAAATATTTCTGAGTTGGAAAGTCTTGGTATCTATCATGAGGTCTAGAGGTGGGGGACTACTATTCTCAAACATTGCATATATGAGCTTATTCGGAATTTCATTGGGTGTTTGTGTGATCGTAACAGTAATGTCTGTTATGAATGGATTTCAAATTGAAATCAAAGAAAGAATGCTCAATTTCACACCACACGCAACCATAAGAACAGCACAATCGAGCCAGCCAAAACAAGCATTCATTGACGTCTTTGAAAATGATCCAGATATTCAATACTACTCGGCCTTCTCTGAAGATAGCGTTTTAATCCTGAACGATGAATTGCTTAATCCAATCCGTTTGATTGCATATGAGAATCAAGAATATTTAGCTGAAGAGAAACTCAAAACAGTGTTAATTGATCAAAGCGAACAGCTCTTGGATGAACCGTTTAGCATTGTTATTGGCAATGATCTTGCTGAAGAAATAAGCGTAGGTATTGGCGATAAATTAAGATTATTGACAAATGAAAAGCTTATTCTCCCATTTGGTAGCCTTCCAAGAATGAAAGATTTTACTGTGACGGGTATTTTTGATTCAGGCATCTTTGAGATCGATGAGAGTATTGCACTGATTGGTATGAAAGATGCCAATACATTTCTGCAACTAGAAAACAATATCACTGGCTATGTTTTTGATTTTATTGATCCCTCATCATCCCAGCAAAAAATTAAAGAGATTGCCAAAACAATCAATGTGAAAGGCTGGATAAGTGATTGGTCATCCGAAAACCCTAATTTCTTTAGATCACTTGATTTAACTAGACAGATTATATTTTTGGTCCTCATGTCTATACTCACAATTGCTTGTTTCAATATCGTTTCAACGCAAAGCATGTTGATCAGCGAAAAACGCTCTAGCATTGCCAGTTTGATTGCCGTGGGGTTTGGGAAAAAGAATATATTTTATTTATTCATTACTCTTGGCACTTGTTTCGGTTTGATTGGGTTAGTCATTGGTGTGTCTTTGTCTGTTGTTCTTAGTGAAAATCTTTCACACATTGTTGGGTTTGTTGAGCAAATAACATCCGTCAGACTGTATCAACAAGAAATCTATTTTCTTGCAGAGATACCGAGCGTCATTGACTGGAGAGAAACATTTAAAATATCTATTCTTACACTCATACTTTCCGTATTCTCTTCTTTGGTGCCTGCATACAATGCCACTAAAACTGACCCAGCAATTTTAATGAAAAACGTACGTTTTAAATGACAATGAAAATTGAAATCAAAGATTTAAGAAAAGGCTTCAAAAAAGGAGATCAGGTTATCGAAGTTCTCAAAGGTGTTGATTTAAGCATTGAGTCAGGTGAAACGGTTGCCATCACAGGACCCTCTGGTAGCGGCAAAACAACTTTGCTTCAAATCATTGGCCTGCTCGATTCTCCATCAAGCGGATTGGTCAGCATCAATGGCCAAGATGAAACATTTTCAAAAGAAAGAAGGAAGTCATCACTGAGAAATCAATATTTTGGTTTTATATATCAATTTCATCATTTGATTCCTGAATTTACTGCACTGGAGAATGTAATGATGCCACTACTGGTAAGAAATCTTTCAATCGCTAAGTCCAGGAGCAAAAGTGAACGACTTTTAGAATCAATTGGTATGCATCATCGGCTCAACCATAAGCCTCATGAGCTATCCGGAGGAGAGTGCCAAAGGGTCGCCATTGCTCGTGCATTGGTTACTAAGCCCCAATTCATTCTGGCTGATGAACCCACTGGAAATTTGGATCCAAATGCATCCAGAACAGTATTTAATCAGTTTATTGAATTGAGAGATACTATTGAGTCTGGTTTGATACTGGTTACACATGATCAGGCCTTGTCTGAAAAGATGTCAAAGGTTTATCAAATTGATGGAGGTTTACTGATCAGGAAATAAAAAAATTCATAATATCAACATATTATGAATAGCATTTAGTTCTTTTGGTTGAAGTATAATGACCCTCGTATGAAGAATGGACGACAAATATACTTAAGGCTCTTGGATTACGGCAGGAAATATTGGTTTGTATTTTCAATCGGTGTTTTAGCCATGCTGATATTTGCAGTAACCGATACTGGATTTGCATTTCTGATAAAAATACTAACGGATAGTTTTGCTGGAAATGTGGAGTCTTTTGATACAGGAGAACTCAAGTGGGTTTTGCCAATTGGTGTAATCATCATTTTCATTATTCGAGGAGTGTCAGGTTTCTTTTCCACTTACAACATGTCTTGGATCAGTAGGCATGTTATTCGAAGAGTGAGATCAGACGTTTACCAGAAGTTTCTTTACTTACCTACATCATTTCTTGACCAAAAGTCGAATGCCGAATTGCTTTCAAAAGTTATTTTTAATATTGAACAAGTTTCAGAATCCACAGCGAACGTCCTGACAGTATTGATTCGTGACAGTCTTACGATCATTGCCTTGACCATATACATGATTTATCTCAGCCCGATGCTATCGGCAGTAATTTTCACTGCGGCTCCAGTCATTGCCCTCATTGTTAAAATATTAAGCACGCTTTTTAGGAAATACAGTGAGAGAATCCAGGATTCGATGGGAGATGTGACCCATTCGATAAAGGAAACGCTTCAGAATCATCGCATCATTAAAATCTTCAATGGACAAGAAGATGAAGGGAGTAAGTTTGGAGAAATCAATGAGATCAACAGACGTCATCATATGAAGTTATTAAGAACCAAGGCAATTGGTGATGCATTGACAATTTTTGTGGCTTCTCTCGGCGTGGCAGGAGTTGTTTACGTTGCAACGCTTAATGAAGTTAAATCATCAATGACAGTTGGTGATTTCAGTGGTTTTATTACTGCCATGGTGCTGCTGATGACACCACTCAAAAGACTTACCAACGTCAACGCCATGATTCAAAGAGGAATCGCGGCTGCGGCCAGTATCTTCAATCTATTGGATGAAGGAAATGAATTGGATGAAGGCACGAATGATGCGAAGAGGTTGAGTGGTTCGATTCAATTTAAGGATGTGAATTTTTCATATAGCCCTGATAAAGAGATTTTGAAAAATATCAACACAATGATCAATGCTGGGCAAACGATAGCAGTTGTTGGAAAATCTGGGAGCGGAAAAAGCACTCTTGTTAATCTTATTCCTAGATTCTATGACATAGAAAGTGGCTGTATAGAAATCGATGATTTGCCCATAGAAACTTATACGCTTCAATCATTGAGATCGAATATCAGCCTCGTCACGCAAGAGGTCACACTATTCAATGACACGATTGAGAACAACATAGTCTATGGGGGGCATTCAAAACATGAAATCAATGATGCAATCAAAGCGTCTCATATTGATGAATTTATTGATGACTTGCCAGATGGACTGCAAACAAGAGTTGGAGATCAAGGAATTCTTCTTTCTGGAGGTCAAAGGCAAAGAATCGCTATAGCCAGAGCAATGCTGAAAGATGCCCCAATACTCATACTTGACGAAGCGACATCCGCATTAGATTCTGAGAGCGAAAAGCTTATTCAGAAAGCTTTCGATCGCCTGATGGAAAACAGGACAACTTTTGTCATCGCTCATCGTCTCAGCACAATTGAGAATGCTGACAGAATATTGGTCTTATCGAATGGACAAATCATTGAAGAAGGCACTCATGATGAACTATTGATTCGAGATGGTGAATATGCCTTTTTGCATAAAATGCAGTTCAATGACTAAGGTCATCCAAATATTAGAAACCATATGGTATCAAGATAAGAAGCCCCCTTTGATACTGATCGTTTTATCAAAGATTTATGGTTTTTTATTCAAAATAAGAAAAGCACTTTTTAGTCTTGGTATTCTTTCGAGCACCAAACCCGATATTCCAGTGATTGTAATTGGCAATCTTAATATTGGAGGAACCGGGAAAACTCCATTCACCTTATATTTAGCAAATACATTGTCTAGATCTGGAAAGAAAGTAGGGATTGTAACAAGAGGTTATTTGGGGAAGAAATCGAGTTCAACGCCTCACATCCTTGATGAAGACAGTAATGCACAAGATTTTGGTGACGAGGCGGTATACCTATCAAGGTACTCGGATTCAATCGTGTGTGTTTGCAAGAAAAGATCATTGGCAGCAAATTTACTCTTTGAACAAGGCGTCGATGTCATCCTTTCCGATGATGGGCTTCAGCATTATGCTCTAAAGAGGGATTTAGAATTTGCTGTTGTCTCTTCCAATAGGGCTTTCGGGAACCGACAGTTGCTCCCTGCAGGACCTTTAAGAGAAGGTTTGGAGCGACTCGATACACTGGACTTCCTCTTACTCAATGGCAAAACAATCGATGACGATATTCATACGAAGAACATGATTGGCTTTGAGATTGCAAATAAAGAAGTCACAAATATTCATAATGGCCAAGTTCGATCGATTGAGGATTTCATGAATTGTGATGTCACTTTAATTGCGGGGATTGGCAATCCTGATGCCTTGGTTAAGAAACTCTCTAAATTGGGAACTAATATTCATGCCATGGAGGTTGCGGATCATCAAAAAATTGACTTATCAGAAATAAAGAACCTCAAAAGCAGAACATTATTCATAACACCCAAGGATTTAGTAAAATACTCGAAAGGTGACTTTCCTCAAGACACATGGGAATTAATTCCTGAGATGATGATAGATCAATCTCAAGAAGAGTTCATAATGAATAAGGTAATAGGGATTATCCAATGAAAGATTTTTATGTCGTAATACCCTCAAGATTGAACTCAAAGAGACTGCCGAGGAAGGCATTGAGAATGATACATGGCAAACCACTGATTCAATGGGTCTATGAGAAAGCCGAAGCCAGTTCTGCTAAAAATGTTTTGATTGCGACTGATTCTGAAGAAATCGCCTCTGTCGCCAAATCATTTGGTGCAAGCGTAGAAATGACCAATGAAGATCATAAATCTGGAACGGATCGAATATTTGAGGTGTGTGATCGTCGCAATTGGAAAAATGATCAGGTCGTTGTGAATTTACAAGGGGATAATCCATTAATGCCGGTCGAGAACATCAATCAAATTGCACAAATGATGGATGGTTGTGACATAGCAACCTTGTCAGCACCGATTGATGAACGTGAAATGATTGACCCTAATGTTGTCAAAGTACTGATTGACCCGGTCTCAAATGCAGCAGTCTTCTTCAAAAGAAAAATCAATAGTGGCGATACTAAAAAAGGCTTATGCCGCCACATCGGAATATATGCATACAAAGTTGCCAGCTTGAGAAGGTTTAGCCAGTCTCCTCAAAGTGAAGATGAGAAAAAAGAAAAACTTGAGCAACTCAGGGCATATTCATTGGACATGAGTATTAAGGTTGAAGAAGCCTCAACGCTCCCTGGACCAGATGTGGATACACCCGATGATCTAATCTTGGTTCAGTCAATATTACAGAATGACTGAAGAAAGAATTCGAATACTTTTTGTATGCATGGGAAATATCTGTCGTTCACCCAGTGCCGAGGGCTTATTCATCAACAAGGTGAATACAGAAAATTCTAATGATAAATTTGAGATCGATTCATGTGGAACCCATGACTATCATTTGGGGCACTCACCGGACTCAAGAACACTAGAGGCTGCTGCAAATAGAGGCATTGATCTTTCAAATCTAAGATCTAGAAAGATTAAGTACTCGGATTTTGAATATTTCGATCTAATTCTGGCAATGGACAAACTGAATCAAGAGAACCTAATGAGTCTTTGTCCAAACGAATACAGATATAAAATTAAGCTGATGCTTGATTATTTACCTGGCCACCCTCTGGATGAGGTTCCGGATCCCTATTATGGAGGCAATCAAGGGTTTGAGGAAGTCCTTGATATCCTCGAAGAGTCCATTGAGTCACTCTACGAGGATATAAGCTAATTACTTAGGGGGAACAATGTCTTCCCAAGGCAAGACCTTATCTGTGGAGGCTTTACTCACTTTGGAATTCTTTTTAGAAGGCTTCTTCGAATCAGAAACATTGACCTTCTTAGATACTTTGCCTTTGGGTTCTTTTTTCTTAACCGATGAGCTTTTATCGTTCTTTATATTTTTCTTTCTGGGTTTCTTAGCCTCAGCCTTCTTTGTGGGTTTCTTAGCAGTATCAGACTTATTTTTTACATTTTTCTTAACTGAAGTTTTATCTGTTTGCTTGGTTGTTTTTTTCTGGTTTTCTTTTTCATCAGGCTTCACTTTGCTTGATTGAGGCTGCTTTTTAGGCGGTCTTTTATTTCCTTTTGTGCTTTTATTATTTTGCTTCTTTGTCTCTTTTTCAGATCTAGAAGCATTTGATTTAGGCTTTCTATTAGGTTTTGTCTTTCGCCTTGATGAGGATGATTGTTTTCTAGATCTATTCTCAGAAGGTTTTTTTCTCGGTTGTTGCTTTCTTTTGGTCGATGTTTTCTTCTTTTTAGGCGGTGATGCAAACCAGAACTTGATTTTATCCATCAAATTCGGTCCTTTCATGTCTTCAATGTCCCAAGCTTTTACAGGTTCATGATCTGTGTTTAAGCGATTGCCTGATTCGTCCCCTTTACGATGACGATCATTGCCATGTGAGTGCACTTGAGTATTGTTACTACCGTGTTGTATTTTAGTCCCATCAGTTCTGACCCGAGTAATCGTAAAATTAACGCTCGACAGTTCTGGATCTGCTGTTAAGACAATGTCTATTTTCTCTCTTTCTTCAATCTCATTGATCCATTCTCTTTTTTCATTCATAAGATAATTGGTAGCATCGGAGGGTATATTTGCTATCACGCTTTTTGTCTTCTCTTTGCGAGCTTCTTCTCCAACCAGTCGTAAAACGGAGAGGGCCAATGATTCTGTGCTTCTAACTTTTCCAATGCCATTGCAATGTGGGCAAATTTTATAAGCAGAATCATCCAATGAAGGCCTGAGTCTTTGTCTCGACATTTCCATTAATCCAAATCTTGAGATTCCTCCCACAGAAACTCTTGCACGATCTTTTCTCACCGCTGATCTCATTGCATTTTCAACAGCTTTTTGGTTTTTGTACCGCCTCATATCAATGAAATCAATGACAATAAGACCACCCATGTCTCTCAATCTGCATTGTCGGGCAATTTCTTCTGCTGCCTCTAGGTTTGTTTGGAGAGCGGTCGACTCAATATCTGATTCTTTTGTGGCTCTTCCTGAGTTGATATCGATAGAGATCAATGCCTCAGTGTAATCAATGACAACTGTTCCACCTGATGGAAGCCTTACTTGATTTGAATAAGCGGACTCAATTTGATTTTCAATCTGAAAACGAGTGAACAGTGGGGTCGCCTCAGAATAATGCTTTAGTTTCTTTAGATTTTTTGGGCTGACCTGTTTGATGTATTTCTTAGAGTTTTCATATGTGTCTTCATCATCGATGATGATTTCTCCCACATCGTCTTCAAGATGGTCCCGCATTGATCTTGCAATGAGACTGTTTTCTTTGAAGATCAGTGCCGGTGGCTTGGTATCTAGTGCCAATTTTTTAATAGAATCCCAGATGCCTGCTAAATAATTGAGATCCCATTGTAATTCTATCAATGATCTTCCGACTCCTGCTGTTCGAACAATGATACTGCTACCATCTGGTTGATCTAGTTGGTCCAATAGTTCAAAAGTATCGAGTCGTTCTCGACCGGTTATTTTTCTTGAAATACCACCGCCTTTAGGATTATTCGGCTTAAATACCATAAATCTTCCAGCAAGACTGAGATACGTGGTCAGTGCAGCACCTTTTGTGCCCCTTTCTTCTTTAACGACTTGGACAACAATTTCCTGTCCTTCCTCAAATAGGTTCTTAATGTTGTGCTTGTCACCGGGTATGGGTTCGGTGAGATAGTATTCTCTTGAAACCTCTCTGAATGGTAAGAAGCCATTCTTTTCTGAACCAAAGTCAACAAATATAGAATCTAGGCTTGGTTCGATTCTAGTAATTTTCCCTTTGTATATGTTATTTTTTTTGTGTGAGCCAGATGCATACTCTATATCTAGGTTGTAGAGCTTCTGACCGTCTACCATTGCAACTCTCAGCTCTTCTTGCTGAGTCGCATTTATCAGTATTCTTTTCATGGTTACCTTCTTTTTTCTAAGGCAACAGGATAGAAACATCGTTTCCTTCTATTGGTTCCTTGGTTGAAGCCCAAGGTTCATTTGTTGATCTGCAACAAATGTTTAAAAATTCCTTTTTACCAACAAAGATTTTCTATCAAATTGTCTTTGTTTAATTAAATGTCTATGACTTTTTCGTCATTAGTTTGTGGATTCATTCCACAAGTCGTATGATTATTTTCCTATCAATAATCTTTATTTTGTGGTCGCATTATAGCAGAGATCGTCAATTTTCAACAATAATCGTTGAATTTATATGAAAATCATTAACTTATGACAACAGAAAGTAAAAATAATATCCTCATCATCGACCTCAATTCTGATGGAATGAGGCTAGATAATTTTTTGATTAAGTCACTGAAAGGTTTACCGAAGACGAAAATATATTCGATGATAAGAAAAGGTGAGGTTCGAATCAATTCAAAAAGGGCAAAACCAATGAGTCGAATTCAGTTGGATGATCTGATTAGGATTCCGCCATACCTATCCACAATTAAGAAACCTGAAAAGAAATCAAAGAAAATGGATTTGGAATGGATCGATGAAATCATTTTGCATGAAGAGAAAGGGTTTCTAGTGGTCAATAAGCCAAGCGGTCTTGCTGTTCACGGTGGCAGCGGTGTTTCTTTTGGATTGATTGAGTTGCTTCGTCGTCATCGTGATCAGAAATACGAAACATTGGAGTTGGTTCATCGAATTGATAAAGAGACCAGTGGCATTATTTTGATCGCAAAAAAAAGATCTACATTGAGAAGACTTCATCAATATTTTAGAGACGGATCAATCAGGAAAACTTACCAAGCAATGCTTCTTGGAGAGCCTGATGAGGAGACCTTCGTCATTGACCAACCCATACGGATTGATCGAAGCAACAAGTATAGAAAATCAGTCATAGATCCAGAAGGCATGAAAGCAATTACCAACTTTAAGCTGGTTGAAAGAATGAACGTGGCATCATTATTTGAGATATCACCCATCACCGGTAGAACGCATCAGATTCGTGCCCATGCAGCATTTGTAAAGATGCCTATAGCCGGAGATAACAGATACTGTACCCAGGAAGACATCATCAAAAAGAAATACGGACTCAGACGTCTTTTTTTACATGCCTCAGAGATATCATTCCCTGGATTTATTGATTCTGATTCGGATTATCATTTTAAAGCAGACCTGCCTGACGATCTTAAAACTGTATTGCTTAATCTAAAATCATGCAATCAAACTAATTCTGAGAGTTGATCTAGAATCCATTTAATTGGAAGACCAATGATCGCACATTCATCATCTGCAATGATTTCTTCCACTAGAGCGGGGAACTGATCAGATTCACTTTTTACTCCAGCGGTGGTACTAAAGGTATCAAGGCTATTCAGATAAGTGATCATCGTTTCGTCTGAATAATTTCTGAATCTAATCTCAGTTGTCTCCAAGCCTGTTCTTGCGACACCAAGTGATTCATTTCTGATTGAAACACCCGCATGAAAGTAAACACTCTTGCCTTTGAATGATCTGAAATTAGCCAATGCATTCTTATAGTTACCTGGTTTTCCCAGAATCCGTTCATCAAATGAAGCAACTTGATCTGATCCGATGACATAATGATCAGGAAAATCCTTTGAAATCTTCTTGGCTTTTGTATCTGCAAGTCGCTTAGCAAGACTGATTGGTTTTTCATCTTCCTGTGGTGTTTCATCGATGTCAGGACTGATGCATCTAAAATTCGGGTAGTGTTTTATCAGTATCTCTTGACGGTAGATAGAGCTTGATGCCAGGATGAGATTATTCATTCTATGATTGCGATATTATCTTATGTTTATTGGTAAAATGAATTGATTAGTATATATCTTGAGTGATTGAGATGCTTCATCAAAAATTATTTTTCAAAGATCTACTGGATCACAGCAGCGGAAAATCAAGATTGTCTCAAAAAATTGAGGCAAAAATGATGCCTCGGCTGTTACAAATTATTAACCAAGATGATCCGGTCGATAGTGTTTCAATCAGTGCCTCACTGAGGCTGAATGATCAGTTAAACCCAAGTATCTATGGGGAGATAAAAACAGACTTGAGCCTGAGATGCCAGCGTTGTTTAGGTCCATTAGAATGGAATGAGACAATCGAGTATTCGATTGATTTCATTAGGCAATCCGATACTCAAGCGAGTCAGGAAAATATGGATTGCATTTCCATCAGTGACGAGGGAATTGTCCTCTTGGATTTACTGGAAGACGAGATCTTGACTTCGATTCCTATGTCAATAATGCATAAAAACATTGAATTATGTGAAAATATCGATAAGTTAAGCATGTTTTTAGGATCTTCTGATGAAAAAACGGCGAACAAAAATAAACCGTTCAGTGATTTATCAGAAATAATGGGCAAAGACGGCAATTGAATATTGTTGATACGGGAGACGAAGATGGCAGTCCAGAAGAAAAGGAAAACCAGATCTAGAAGAGATATGAGAAGATCACAGATTAAGGCTAAAGCGCCTGAGATTTCTAGTGATCCCAATACAGGTGAAGATCACCTCAGACACAATATCAGCCCTCAAGGCTTCTACCGAGGTAAACAAGTTATCTCGATTAAAGAGAAGGTTACGGACCTAGACGAACAAGAGTAGGGTTTCCATTGAGCATTCATTATAAACTCGCACTTGATATCATGAGTGGCGAGAGAGACCCTCTTACCTCTATAGATGCTGCCATTGAGGCACTCAAGAACGATGATGCGCTGCAACTCTCTTTGGTGGGTGATGAAAGCATTGTCATGGAGCACTTCCCAAAAGAACTCATGCCAAGAGTGGATATCGTTCATACGACTGAAGTTGTCTCAATGGATGATGCACCGATTGATGCATTGAGGAAGAAAAAGAATTCTTCAATGCGATTGGCAGTCAATTTAGTCAGTGAAGGAATGGCAGATGCTTGCGTCAGTTCAGGCAATACCGGCGCACTAATGGCAAACGCAAAATATGTTCTAAAAACATTGCCTTCTATTGACAGGCCGGCATTCATGAAAGCCATTCCCACAAAAGGGGACTATACCTACATGCTTGATTTAGGAGCGAATTCAACTTGCACCGCAGAACAACTTTACCAATTTGCATTAATGGGAGATGTTGTCGCTAGAGAGATAAAAGGCATTTCAGAACCGAAAATTGCACTTCTGAATATTGGAGAAGAGGAAATCAAGGGTCATGAGATGATCAAAGAGGCTTCAACATTGCTTGAACAATCATCAATTAATTATGTCGGTTATGTTGAGGGAAATGACATTGTTGAGAATAAAGCTGATGTTATTGTTACCGATGGGTTTACTGGCAATATCGCCATTAAGGCAATGGAGGGAACGATAGAATTGATGACGAGTGTTTTAAAAGAATCGATCAGTGAAGAGTCAGCCGATGACTCGGCTTCTGATGGCTCTAAGTTTGCACTGGATATTTTTAAGAAAAGCATTGATCCAAGAAAACACAATGGAGCGTTGCTAGTTGGTTTAAATGGAATAGTAGTCAAGAGCCATGGATCATCAGATTCTTATGGCCACTATCATGCTATCTTAACTGCTGTGAATGAAGTCAAAAAAGAGATCATTCCAAAACTCATCGAGACATTAGAAGAAAAAACTGCATGAACTCAAAAATCATATCGATCGGAAGTTATATACCGGACAACATTGTCACCAATAAAGATTTGGAAAAATCAGTCGATACGACGGATGAATGGATTGTATCTAGAACAGGAATCAAACAAAGGCCAATCGCTGACCCTTCTCAGGCCACTTCTGATTTGGCTTATGAAGCAGCCAAAATTGCAATTGAGAGGGCCAATATTGATAGCAGTGAGATTGATTTAATTATTGTCGGCACATGCACACCAGATGTTGCGACCCCCAATGTCGGTACTCTGATCCAGAAGAAATTGGGGTTAAGTAATTTTCCTGCATTCAGCATTGAAGCTGCATGCAGCGGCTTTATATATGCTCTGAATATTGCAGATAAGTTTATAAAATCAGGTGAATCAAAGTGTGCCCTGGTTGTAGGTGCCGAGACACTCTCAAGAATCACAAACTGGAACGACCGTAATACATGTGTACTTTTTGCAGACGGTGCAGGTGCAGCTATATTAAAGCCATCAGACGATAAAGGGATTATATTCTCTGAGCTGGGTGCCAATGGCGAATATGCAAAACTACTTCATGTTCCCTATGGAACATCTAGAATGCCAGAGCATCCAAATGAAGATGATTATTGTCTGCAAATGAGTGGCAATGAAGTATTCAAGGTTGCTGTCAAAACTCTGGAAGAGATCGCAGTTGATGCACTTATGAAATCCAATATTGAAAGCAAGGATGTTGATTGGTTTATTCCGCATCAGGCCAATGTAAGAATCATCCAAGCGGTCGCAAAGAGAATGGAATTACCCGAGAAAAAAGTAATCCTCAGTATGGACATTCACGGTAACACCTCAGCAGCATCAATCCCTTTGGCTTTTGATCGCGCAATCCAAGATGGAAGGATACAAAAGGGCGACACAATCCTGATGCAAAGTTTTGGGGCAGGTTTTACTTGGGGCAGTGTATTGCTCGAGCTATAAACCAAGTATTTTATTTCTTGGTTTTTTTCGTAGCAAGTTCTTCCCAAACGTCATCAGCAGTTTTCTGATCCTCAAGCTCAGCTTCTGTTTCAGCAAGCTCGGCCTCGGTAGCAGCTAATTCTTGCTCTAAATCACTGACCTGATTTTCTAGGTGAGAATTATGATTTTCTAGGTGAGAATTACAACCAACCAGAAATATTGCGATAAAGCATAAAAAGAAGGATCTGTATAGGTTTATCATTTATTGTGTCCTCTATGTATTTTTGATTCATTCATTATTAAATTTAATGATTTAATAGTAAATCATGTTTCTCTAAAAACTATTCTCCCTTTTGATAAATCATAAGGGCTGATATCTACCAAAACTTTGTCTCCAGTCAGTATTCTGATGTAGTTTTTTCTCATCTTTCCAGAGATGTGTGCAGTAATCATGTGACCGTTTTCTAATTCGACACGAAATACAGTATTGGGCAGTGTTTCTTTAACCACCCCGTTCATTTGTATTGCTTCTTCTTTTGCCATAATTTGATTTTTTAGAATTGTTTATTTTACTCGAAATAGTTAGCTTTGTTCTAAGAATTTTTCCGCATCCAATGCTGCCATACAACCACTTCCTGCAGATGTAACAGCTTGTCTATATACTGGATCTGCAACATCTCCTGCTGCGAATACACCCCTTACACTTGTCTGAGTTGCAAATCGATCATTGGATTTGTCAAGAACGATGTAATTAGAGTCATCCAATTTTAAATCGCCTCCAAAGAAAGATGTATTAGGATCGTGACCAATTGCGATAAATACGCCCTGAACATCGAGAGTTGTCTTATCCGATGGTTCATTGACATCTGAGGCAATGATGCCATTAACGCCGGACTCATCTCCAATCACTTCATCCAAGACATGATTCCATAGAATTTTAATATTTCCATCATCGTCAGTCTTTTCAAATAATTTATCTTGCAACATTTTCTCAGCCCTCAGTTCATCTCTACGATGAATCAACGTTACGTTTTTTGCAATATTCGATAAGTAAATTGCCTCTTCAACTGCAACATTGCCACCTCCAACAACCACAACCTCCTGATTCTTATAGAAAAACCCATCACACGTTGCACAAGCAGAAACGCCCTTGCCTTTATACTTTTCCTCAGATTCTAAGCCTAAGTATCTGGCTGTTGACCCTGTTGCAACAATCAATGCGTCGGCAGTATATGTAGCATTTCCTCCGTTTAGAACAAATGGCCTTGAGCCCAGTTCCGCAGTTTCTATGTGATCGTATACAATTTCAGTATCAAATTTTTTTACGTGTTCAAGCATTCTATCCATGAGAGCAGGCCCTATTAAGCCCTCGGGATCTCCTGGCCAATTTTCTACATCTGTTGTTGTCATGAGTTGGCCACCAGGTTCAGATCCGGTGATTATCAGTGGATTAAGGTTTGCTCGAGCGGCATAAACAGCAGCAGAATAGCCTGCAGGCCCAGAACCAAGGATGATTAATTTATGATGTATTGATTCAGTCATATCAAAAGTCTGTTGTTAGATTTTCTATAAAGAATCATAATAATGCAATCATGAAAAAATTATTCTTAAATAATTACTCATACATCAATTAAATAAAGAGAGGAATGTCATCAAGAAACAAGATCTTAAATCTTTAGTGACTTCATTTCCGATTCTTAGAGAATCAATTTTTATTGTTCTGCTTGGTCTGGCTTCAATCAGTTTTATTTCTCTCATCAGTTATGACATCACTGATCCAGGATTTAATACAACGGGAGCCGATGATGGGGTAAATAACTACATTGGTTTGTTTGGAGCATACTTCTCTAGCTTCTTATTCTCATTTTTCGGATTAGCAAGTTATTTCTTACCACTGCTCTTTCTGTCCGCCGGCATTACCTTAATAAAAGGTTCGGTTAGTAAGATTGACAGAAGTTTAATCATCATCAGGGTCGCATCTTTTTGTATCCTCCTTTTGTCATCTTCTACACTTTTTTCGATTCATGTTGGGACAAGTGGTTACCCCGAAGGATCGGGAGGAATTTCAGGTTTATTGGCATCTGCCTGGTTTATTGAAATTCTTGGTATGACAGGCAGTACGGTGATTCTAATGGCCATGATGCTTTCTTTCTTGCCATTGATGATCGGATTTTCTTGGCTGAGCGTTGCTGATTCTGTTGGAACTCTTCTGCTTTATTTGATGAATAAAATTTTTGAACTTTTCTCTCTACTTCTATCGACTCTTCAGGGGCAGCTAAAAGAGAGGGCGATAAAGAAAGCGCAAACAACTAAACACGAAATATCAGAGGCGATAAAGAAACCTCTCAAAGAAAAGGTTGTTAATAAAATAAAGAAAAACGCGAAAAAGAAAGAACCAAAAATTAAGATTGAGAAATCTGCACCACCGATTGAAGAAAGCAAAAAAGCCAGTGAGCAAAGACAAGTTAAAATGTTTGATTCATCTATCGAATCGATCATCCCTGATCTTAATCTTCTAGACGAGGCACCAGTCCAGCAGCAAGGTGCTTCCAAAGAATCTCTTGAAGCACTCTCAAGTTTGCTTGAACTCAAGCTCAAGGACTTTGGAATCACTGCAACGGTCGAGGAGGTTCTACCGGGACCAATTGTTACACGATTTGAGATTAACCCAGCTGCCGGTGTGAAGGTCAACCAAATTAGCAACCTTTCCAAGGATTTAGCCAGGTCATTGTCCGTCTCCAGTGTGAGAATCGTTGAAGTCATTGAGGGCAAGTCTTTCATCGGTATTGAGATCCCTAATGAGAAAAGAGACCTAGTGACTTTGGGGGAAATCTTAAGATCAAGAACGTTTGAAGATTTTTCATCACCATTGACCATCGCCTTGGGAAAAGATATTGCAGGAAACCCAATCGTTGCCGATTTGCAAAAAATGCCCCATCTATTAATTGCAGGAACAACCGGATCAGGAAAATCAGTCGGCATCAATGCAATGATCATCAGTTTGCTATACAAGTCAACCCCAAGGGATGTTCGAATGATTTTAATTGACCCGAAGATGCTTGAGTTGTCTGTATACGAAGGGATACCGCATCTTCTCTCCCCAGTTGTTACAGACATGAAGCAGGCTGCCAACGCTCTGAGATGGTGTGTAGTTGAAATGGAGAGGCGCTATAAGCTAATGTCAAAGCTTAAAGTAAGAAACCTAAAAGGCCTGAATCAAAAAATTGAAGATGCCATTGCATCTGGCCAACCAATTAAAGATCCTTTGTTTGATCCGACAAAGGAAGTTCAAACCACTGAAAATATAGAAGCTCCAGATCTAGAGCCACAACCAAATATAGTTGTTGTGGTCGATGAGCTTGCCGACATGATGATTACGGTTGGAAAAAAAGTAGAGCAACTCATTTCACGATTGGCTGCAAAAGCTAGGGCATCAGGCATTCATATGATAATTGCTACTCAAAGACCATCTGTTGACGTCATCACTGGTTTGATTAAGGCAAACATACCATCAAGAATTGCATTTCAGGTCTCGGCAAAAGTTGACTCTAGAACGATTCTTGATCAGATGGGAGCAGAGAACCTTTTAGGCAATGGGGATATGTTGTATATTCCCCCAGGCTCATCCACACCGGCGAGAGTCCATGGAGCATTTGTTTCAGATGAAGAAGTAAATGCAGTTTCAGCAGATCTGCAGTCAAAATCTCAACCAGTATTCATTGATGAGGTCACATCGGGTCAAATGGAAACTCCGATTCCTGGCGATGTTTCGAGTTCAGATGGCGATGGAGATTCTGAGGCTGATCCATTGTTTGATGAAGCAGTGGCGTTAGTGACAGAATCAAGAAATGCATCCATTTCTTCTGTGCAGAGAAAACTCAGGATTGGCTACAATCGGGCAGCGAGAATAGTTGAGAAAATGGAAGAAATTGGGATTGTTGGAGAATTGGAGTCCAATGGAAGAAGGGAAGTTCTGGCGCCACCACCCCCTGAGGTTTAATCAATCGAGTACTGATATCTTTGTTCTTAAGCTTTTAACTTTATCTCTATTCTTAACTCAAGCATCATTTGCGTTGGATTCAGAGATAATCAATTTCAATACCATGAAAGCATCATTTATACAGACCATCGATGGCAACGGCGATGTTGAAATCTCTAAAACAAAAGGACACCTCGTCGTCAAAAGGCCTGAATTGATGCTTTGGCATATCAAAGAACCGACTGAGCGGATCATAATTTTTGAAAGCGGTTCCATATTGATATTTGATCCGGATCTCAATCAAGTCATCAAAACCGATGTTAATCAGTACGAAGAAGCCAATTGGATAAAAATCCTCATGAGTGACAGCGAATTGAATAAATCCTATAAGCAATATACGGAAGGAACCAATTCACACATGTTCATTAAATATAAGCCATTGATAAATGATTCACTGATGAGCACGATCACAATTGCAATGAAGGGAAATCTCATTGACTCCATTGACATTGAGCACTCACAAAGACAGAAGATTCATATTGATCTTATGGATATTGAAATGAATAAAATGATCGATGATGGATTCTTTTCTGATCTCATTCCAAATGATGCGGAGGTCATTGAATGATCGATCGCCTTCAACGCATTCAATATTTCTCTCAAAATATAAAAATCATATTTTCAATATTTATTATTGCCATCGTCACATACCTTCACGTCATGACAACCCCATCAATAGAAATGGAAATATCTTTACCAATTGACAAAATTGCTCATGCAATCCTCTTTTACTTTGTTGGATTATGGTTTTTCCTCATTGCTCGAGAAGACCAGCTAGTCTCTTTATTGATTCTTTTATGCATATATGCGTTTAGTATGGAATTATTGCAAATGAACCTTGCATACAGAAGTTTTGAGTGGCTTGATTGGCTTGCAGATTTATTTGGGATTTTGTTAAGTTTTTTTCATCTTTTTAAAAAGTTATAATGATTTAATACAATTATCCTAAAACAATGATAGATCCAAAAATAATTAGAAAACATCCTGATAAAGTCAGAGACTCTCTTCAAAAAAGAGCATCTGATTTTGATCTCGATGGCTATATAGAAGCGGATCAGAATACGAGAGATTTAATCTCGAATGTTGAGGAGTTAAGATCCTCAAAAAATGTCATCAATAAGAATATCGCAAACCCCGATCTATCGGATGACGAGAAATCTGATCTCATTTCTGAGGTCGGTCAAATTAATAAAAAGCTAAAAGACGCTGAACAATCGCTCAATGATGTTTCCGATCGGTCCAAGAATTCAAGTCTTGAGATCCCTAATATTCTTGACGATTCTGTCCCTCATGGATCCAGTGAGGAAGAAAATATAGAAATAAGATCTTGGGGTGAGATACCTAAATTTGAATTTGAGCCAAAGGATCACTCTGAGTTGGGAGAAAACACTGGAGGTATTGACTTTGAATCAGCAGCAAAACTATCGGGCTCAAGATTTGTTGTTATGAAAGATGGGTATGCGAAATTACACAGAGCCTTAAAGCAATTCATGCTTGATGTACAAACAGAGGAGAATGGATATACCGAAATGTATGTTCCGAATATTGTCAGGTCAGATTGCCTAGTGGGTACTGGACAACTGCCAAAGTTTGCAGATGATCAATATAGAATTGAAAATGAAGAAGCGCTTTACTTAATTCCAACTGCCGAGGTTCCTCTAACAAACTTAATCAGAGAAAGCATTCTTGACGAGAGCGAATTGCCGATCAAAATGACTGCACACACACCCTGTTTCAGACAAGAGGCAGGCTCTTATGGAAAAGACACCAAAGGCATGATCAGGCAACATCAATTTGAAAAAGTAGAGCTCGTACACATCGTTAAACCAGAAGAATCCTATGATGCCCTTGAGGAACTCACTCAGAATGCAGAATCGATCCTAAAAAAGCTGAATTTACCATATAGAGTTATGCTTCTGTGCTCAGGGGACACTGGATTTTCAGCTGCAAAAACTTATGATCTTGAAGTTTGGCTACCTTCGCAGGACACATATAGAGAGATATCATCGTGCAGTAATTGTGAGTCATTTCAAGCACGTAGAATGAAAGCACGATTCAAAAACACTGACAACAATCAAACCGATTACCCGCATACCCTTAATGGCTCGGGTTTAGCGGTTGGTAGAACCCTTATTGCTGTTCTTGAGAACTATCAAAATGAGGACGGATCAGTCACAGTTCCCGATGTTTTGAGACCTTATCTACAAAATCGAGAAACAATCTAATTTCTATTGCTCATTTCTACTAGACGACTCGTGGTCCTGTTAAATTCATCTCGAAGCTTGTTTCCGTGATAGAGATCTTCATATGAACTGGATGCTGTCATGAAAAGGTCAATATTGCGATCGTATAATTCATCTATTAGGGCTATGAATCTTCGCGCCTCGTTTTCAGATGTCGTAGTAAATATTGGCACTTCAGTAATCACAACAGTTTTAAATTGATCGGCAATATCAATATAGTCTTTAACACTTCTTTTATTGCCACAGATTGAATCAAATCTAAACCAAGCCAATTGATCTGTATTTACGACGCATTCTATTTCTCGATTTCTTATNCTTATGACTGATTTATCCGTTTCAAAATCGTNACCCACGCATCCTAGGTAATTGGCCAGTCTAACCATACTTTGATCATCATGAACTGAGATACGCTCAATGCTTTTGCTCATAAAAGAGTGTCTAAAGTCTTTTCCATTTCCAATGTGAGTGACCTCAAGGTTTCTATTGATTTTTTCTATGGCCGGAATAAATAAATCTCTTTGTAGTCCATTTTTATATAAATCTTCGGGCTTGCAGTTAGAAGTCATCACGAGTTTTATGTCGTGATTCAAAAGCGATTCAATCAGTCTTCCCATAATTGTGGCATCAGCGATATCTTCCACATAAAATTCATCAATACATAAAACTTTGTATTCTTTGGACATGGATCGAGCAACTTCATTAATTGGATCAGACTGATCATTAAGATGCTTGATACCATAATGAATTTCCTCCATTAATCGATGAAAATGTTTTCTATCTTTCTCTGTTATAGACAGGCTTTCAAAAAAAAGATCCATTAAGAATGTTTTCCCTCTTCCAACACTGCCCCATAAGTAGATTCCACTGGAGCTAGGCTCACTGCTACGAATTAATGCGAGAAGTTTTCTTGTGAGTTTTTTTTCATCAATAATCTCTTTTTGAAATTTTTCGAAACGATCGACAATATCAATCTGATACTGATCGGGTTCAATATTTTTATCCGATGAGAATTTTTCTAGAATGCTCATATCTAAGTCTTTAATGGGGGTCTATTTTTTCTTCTTTTTATCTTCAGTCCAATCCCTGATATGCAGATCTCTTTGGGGGAATGGAATGACAATATTTTCTGAAGCAAATTGCTGATTAATGGCAAAATTGAGATCGCTTAAAACATCATATCGTCTCTTGATATCTACAATCCTTACTCTTAACTCAAAATCGAGCGAACTGTCTCCGAAGCCCATAAATAAGGCTTTGGGTGGGGACGCTCTTCCATCGCTGATAACCATCTCATGTTGATTTGCAGTCTCTTCCAAGATCGAAGCGACTTTTTCAATATCACTGCCATAAGCCACGCCAATTTTTACGATAAGCCTTCCATATGGATTATGGAGAACCCAGTTTGTAACTCTGCCAGAAATAAGCTCTGAATTCGGTATCAGCATGTCCTGATTATCGAGTGTCTCTATCTCAGTTGCACGGATACTGATTTTTTTGACAAATCCTTCTACATCTCCAACGGACACAAAATCACCTGATTTAATCGGTCTTTCGAAAAGGAGAATGATTCCAGAAACAAAATTATTAGCAATAGCTTGTAAACCAAAACCAATACCAACAGACAGGGCACCAGCAACCACAGCGATACCGGTAATATTCGCACCGCTGATTGATAGACCAACCAATATCGAGATTGTAAAACCAGTATAACCAACCACAGTTACAAGGGCTTCTCTTGCGCCTCTGTCCGGTGTGATTTGTCTCAACCACCTTTTATCAATCCATCTCTTGATCCAACCCGTAAGACCTGCAAGTATCGTAAATGCTATAATACCCGCTAAGATATTTGTTGGAATAACCCTGATATCACCCATTGGAATACCGTCAGTCGCATAAGATGAAAGCGTTTCAACGAGCGTCCCTGTTGGATCCCAAACCCTTATTAGGATCGAGAGATAAACTATCCAGAAAGACGCATCAAAGAAGAGCTGGTAGATTGCCAATTTAGATTTCCCAGAATCTCTAGTGAGATCCAGCGCAGATCTAATTCTAATTCCAATAAGATTTGTTGACTCATTGATCCAAGTAACAGTATTTTCAGTCAACGCTAAAAGAGACCAAAGAAAGTATGTTGAAAAAAGAGTGAGAATGAATCCACTTAAGATGAAGTTTGAAAGATTGTGAAAGCCTGAAAGTTCAGAGATAAAGCTCAAAGCCAATGCTGAATAACCGATAAACTTGATGACCCCATACTGTCCATCTTCCATGAATAAACTTGTCGATCTATTTAGGACAGGTATTAGAGCAAAGATCATCAATGAGACAAGCACAATTCTCATTAACGGCTGATCACTTGCCAGGTCACTTGCAAGCCAATCAGGTCCAAAGACAATATAAGTGATGATCACTATGAGTGTGAAGAAGTTCAGTTTTTGTTTCAGATTCTTAGCTGCTTCTGATACAGAGTTGTTATCTGTATCTGCCGGTGAAAAGGGCCCGGTAATCCAATTGATTAGTAAATAGATTGCTGAAGCAAGAAAAGGACTGAGCCCTAAGCGAATGATCCATGATTCTGAGGGTGATATTGACATTGAGAGCGCAATGGCCGCTGATATCCCAAGTGAACCAAAAAGAATGGGGGATTGAACTCTACCGAATGGTTTAAATAAAGCCCTTAATTTTAAGATGACTGACCGATCAATTGATTTAAATGGGTCTGAATATTGAATTTTCTTTATTTGATCCCCAAAGAAATAACCAAAACTAAAGCCGAGAATCAAAAACAATACAAGAAGAAACAGGGTTTCTTTTGAGATTCTTTGAATGGCTTTGTCATTAAAGAAAAGGTCTGGAAGTTGTTTGAATTGAGCAGGCAAGGACGCAATGGCATCAAGTATATCTTCGCTCTTCTCGCTGAGCAGTTCCGTTGTTAGCTCATTGAGTAATTTATTTGAGCGATCAATGATTCTTGTTGAACGAACAACCGTCAGAGAACAATTTTTTAGCGTTGCATCTTCTGCTGTCAGTTGACTCCTGGCTTCTGAGAGTCTTTCATAAATTTGAATATCAACATCGGGACTGATTTGCTCAAGTGCTTCAACTTCCAACTTAAGTGTTTCCACTTGCGGTTCAATTTGGTTCACGCAAATCAATGCATCCGTTCTGATTTCTATCGCTTTCTCACGTGTATTTTTAATCGTGCGCTCATTGATAGCAGATTGATTGAGTGACTCCTGTAGAAGCGATAGCTCAGATATGGCCTGATTCGCATCAATTTGTGCATTGATGGTTGATGACATGGTCATCAATATCAATAAACTTCCAATTGCAAATTTGAATTTCATTCTTTTGAGATAAATTATCATTGAACTAGTTTCTCAGAATATGTAAAAATTCTATCATGCAATAGAAAGTCATTTTTAAATTTATGAAAAGAATCAATGCCATCCTCGGTGGTGGAGCAGAAAAAACACCTGATACAGGTCCAATTGATGAGTATTGGATTGAGGTTATAGAGTCAAACCCTGAACTTGATGTTGATCATCAGATTCGATCGATTGGGATTGACGAAGAAACGACAGGGATGATCATTGATTTCATCAAAGAGGGCGAAAAAGTCGGTACATTTTCATTGCCGTGGTTGATGGAAAACGAAGACATTCCTGGCAGCCATAAGGGACAACCCATAATCCTTTTATCATATGACGGAAAACCTGAGATTGTGGTCCAGATCACAGATATTGAGGAGACAACATTTGGCGAGATCGATTATGAAATTACAAAAATCGATGGCCCACCAGTCAGGGATCCTGAAATATGGATTCCCCTTCATAGGGATTATTGGAACAAAATATTAAAACCTTATGGACGGGCTTGTACCGATGATATGCCAGTGATTGTCGAACATTTTAAATTAGTCTATTAGAAATAAAATATGATCCATTTTTTTGAATGCTTTGCTATAATTTCAGGAACCTAATCAGGAACTTATTTATGAAAAACTATCAGGTACTTAAACCACTCATATTTGTTTTTGCATGTGTCATCGCCGCAAGATTTTTCTTACCGGCCAATTGGACACCTGTATTGGCCTTGGCTCTTTTTATGCCCTATGTAACTCAGAATAAGTCAATCCAGATTTTAATGCCCGTTAGTGTTCTCTTGATTACTGATATTTATTTAGGTTTCTATGGGCAGACAATGTTGTTTGTATATGTCTCATTGGCATTGATATCTTTGATTGCTAGATATCAGGCCAAGGGCTCATTAATGTCTCTAGTGAAGTTTGGTGTTGGCAGTGTTTTGATTTGGCACATTGTTGTCAACTTTGGTGTATATCTGAATGGCCATGACGGTGCTTCGCTCACGCAAACATACCTATTAGCCATTCCTTTTGATCTGAGGTTAATGATGAGTACTGTGCTGTTCTCATCAATATTTTATAGTGCTTGGGCTACCAAAGAGTTTTATAAAAGCCCTATTCAGAAAGTTTAGATTCTCTGACCCAGAAGTCTTCCATAAGTCAGTGCAGGGGTGACTCCCATCCCATTCACATACGCATTGCCTGAAGTGGCACCAAACCCAATTACTTCGCCAATCGCATAAAGGTTTTTAATGGTTTCTCCAGATGATCGGATGACTTCAAAATTTTCATTCACTCCCAATCCAGCAAATGAGCAAAGACTCCACCCACTCATTCTAACCGAATAAAAAGGGCCTTCCTTAATAGCTAGTGGACGATGTAATCGTCCCAATGAATCGGATTGATTATTTGCAGTCTTTCGATTGTAGTCATCAACTGAATTTTCAAGATTTAAGGGATGAAGTCCTGATTTGATAGCCAACTCCTTAATGCTGGATGCACTCTTGAACATGATATGGTTGTTTGCCTCACCCATGATTCTTTGATTGGACCAATCGTAAATCATTGGCGGCATTTCATTTAACATTCTTTGATCAAGTATCGCCCAATGACGGTGAGCGGGCTGTTTCCCAATTTGGTGCTCAATATGATCGATGCTCTCATGGTCTTCTTGAACGAATCTTTTGCCTTCAGAGTTAACCAAAACCTCCCATGGCTTTCGATCTATTGCATTGATAACGACACCATAGGGTGTTGCTGGAACTTTGTCATCGGATAAGATCATGCCATAGAGCGGAGAGTATTTTTCGCCACCTCTTAAGAATCCACCTACGGATTGTCCCAATATGAGTCCTGCACCTTGGCTTTGAGGGTATGCCATTTGACAGTAAAGAGGCACTCCATGAAGCTCTTCATACATCCTTGGATTCGATGCACATCCTCCTGATGCAAGAATGACACTGCGACTCTTGTATTCCAAACTTTTTCCTTGATTGTTCTGAGTGACAACACCTTTGATGTCAGCATTTGCCGACTGAATGAGGTCAACCGCACTCGTTTCTAGGAGTATCGTAATTGAACCTTTACTGACTTCACTCTCAAACAAAGGTTTCATTGTATTAAGAATCGCAAGACCACCTCCCCATGGGCCGGTGGCTCCTTTTGGGCCTTGCTGATATCTTGCAACAGAAAAGGCATCATGGGCCATCTTTTTAACGGGATGATTCTCAAAGATTGTATAACCATTTGCTGCCAACCAATTGATCGTTGGACCAGCATGATCAGCGAGCACTCTTGTGAGTGCTGGATCAGAAGTATTGTGATTCAGCCTCATGATGTCATCGTAATGTTGATCGGGAGAATCTTTGATCCCTTTTCGCTCTTGAAAAACTGTACCGGCTCCAGATATTTGTCCAGTGGAGACAAAAAGAGTGCCACCAATGACCGATGCCTTTTCGATGACCAGTACTTTCAGGCCTCTTTGAGCAGCAAATATTGCGGCGGGTATGCCTGCCGTTCCAGCACCAATAACAATAGTATCCCATGCCTCTTTTGCAAGCGCTGCTTGATAAGGATAGGGAAGGGCTGCTGCAGTCAATAGACTCGTGCCGTATTTTAGAAAGTCACGTTTAGTTAATTGTAGATTGCTCATTGGCCTCAGATACGATATCAATTTGATTGACTATGTTATCAATATTCACTCTTTCCTTGTAATCAACAAATATTGGAGATGACCATGCGCGATGACCACCGGGCCCTAAACACTCTTCTTCATAGTCTTCTCTGTAATCAGCGTAACAAGGAGCGATAGAGATTGGATGACCATCAGCATCAAATTGGGTTCTCATATTGCTGCCATTCACCAAAAGAGTGTCCTCTTCAATGACTCTAACATAGTAAACAACATCCCTTTGTCCATTCTCAAAATCATCATCCGTGAATTCAATCTCACATTGCATTTGATTCGAACTACACTCAAATGTTTTCCATGAATCGAAGATCAATGTTGTTGGGTCTTCATCTTTATTGTTTTGCGGTGTGATTTTAATCACTTCTATTCTTTCCAAGCGATGGCGTTCATCCGAGGGGTGATAACACTCACCATTGGCTATCTTTTGAAGTCTTTTTTCAGAAAGTGCCTCATGAACATAATCGGGACATCCAGGGAGTTGCTTAAATGAGCCCATGGCTTTCACACGAAATGTTGGATTGGACGATGACTCTATTAAACTGCCCATGGGTTTTATTGAGCCATTCTCCAATAGATCAAAATGAAGAAGGATTCGATGCCCCGTTGTTGCATAGACCTCTTTTCGTTTCATTGCTTGCCAGATTGACTCACGATCTCTTCCGGTTGAGTGAACAGCCATAAGGCCCCCTAGAGACCAGAAACTGGCTTGTCTTTCAACATCGATTGCTGAGACACCTGACAATTCATTCAATTCTTCAACGGTTCTGAGTCCGGATTCTGTTTTTTCAGCAGTCACATTATTTAAAAGCTTTCTCCATCTCTCACTCACTGCACCTCTTGCTTCTGTTCCACCAACGCGAAGCAGTTGTTTGAAGCCATGTCCAGCTCTGGCAGTATGGGTATCACTGGATGCAATGAATCCCCATTTAAAACGTTCTTTTTCATCTTCATAGTCATTATTTCTCAATGCCAAACCATACTGAGCAGATTTTTTGGGGCGGTAATTAAATGCAGGAAGATAGGCGCCTCTTGCTTGGCCAGCATCCAACCAATCCTCATCGTTGACGCCGAATAAGGCTCTAGCTCCAGAGGCTCCTGGCATTTCATTGACCCGTTTTTTTGTCTGTTCAGCCAACGCTTCACAAAATTCTTGAGACTTACCTTCCGCTAGGCACCTTCTCTTGTTGATAACAGAAGCTTGATAGCAAGTTGGTAGATAATTTTCAGTAGGCTCTGGGCATATCATTTCTCCATTTGAATCGAAATCCACTTCTTTAAAATCTAAATATTCTTCTGAGTTCCCATGTCCTGAGTAGATTTCGATCATGCTTGAGTAATCGGGTCTGATGTTGTCTTGATCGCTCATGTATTCTTCCCACGATGCTGCTTGAGGCGTATAGAATCCCCAAGTTGTTCCATGTGGAATGACCTCGGTTTCAAATCCCCAGTCATCGAGTTTGCCATAGAGTTCAGCCGGTGTAGCGGCAGTTTCCCAACAGTCCTTGGGTAAATAATTTGATGGCAGCCCTTCTGGGCAAGAATCCGTTTCAAGAATTGTGTCCAGGAAGCTTGCGAATGAAAAATAATATTCACTATTCACAGGATCAAAGAGAAATAAATTACGATTCACATCAGCCAACTGAATTCTTAAAATTAAAGCAATTGTTCCTCCTGCTGCTATTGGTCGATCTGGAATTTGGCCTTCCTTATAATCTTTGAAGAACACATTATGATGACCATAATGAGTGTCTGGGGTGCTTCCAGCTTGTGTCCATTCCCATCCAATGAATGCGACTAAATCCGGATTTTCTTCACCAGAAATGGCATTACATTGCCGTATGCTTTCAACTTGGTCTTTCCATGTTCTTGGAGTGTATGATTCCGCGTGATCAGTCAACACATAAAAATCGATCTGTGAAATGAACCGAGCATAGTCACATGCAAAGGCAGGCGGAAAAGCACCCCTTGAGCCATGCATAAGAGGCAATGATATATAGAATGCATCCATGGAGTAGGTTGTATGAACGTGCGTGTCACCCCAGAGTATCTGTTTTGAATCATTCTCTGCTAGCTCGATTGGTCTATTTATATTTGTTGGATCTTGGGGCGTAAATGGATTGGTATCGTAATAGTTGGTTGTAAATTTTTTATAACTATGAGGTGAGATTGTAAGAATATAAGCCGCTGAACCCATTAAAGTTAATACCAATGTAATCAGTAGATATTTACTAACTTTCCCCATCATTATCCTCTAAAAAATTTTACCCTAATAAACGCGTTAGAAACCAATATAGACCAATTGAACATAAGATAGAAGAGACTAGTTCAGTTATCTTTTTCATGTTTTTCTTAAGAATTATTGTCACAAGAAAAGACATCAAAGCCCACATCATGACTAGCACCAGGATTTGTCCAATCTCAACCCCCATATTGAACCCCAAAAGTGAGACTAAAAAATTTGTTCTATCCAAACTTATTTCACTGAGTATATTTGCAAAACCAAACCCATGTATGGTTCCAAAAATGGCTGCCAGCATGGGCCTTAATTTTTCAGACTGTTCAGCATCTTCACTCAATCTCAGTATTGCTAGAGTCAAAAGACCCAACCCAAGGATAAAACCAGTTTCAAGTTCAGTGACACCAAATAAGCTCAAGGCAATCAAAGTGATCACTGTCACAAATATCCCTGATTGTATTTTTCTTAATTCATGGTTGGGAATATTGAATGATTCAATGCTGGCTAGGATGATTGTCCAACCGATCAATGACTCGATGATATTGACTTGGGGAATGACGATATTTGAAGCAGCAAGGGCCAGTGTTAGACTATGACCAATCGTGAATCCTGTTGCAGCAAAGATGAGACTCTTGAGGGATTTACATAAAATAAGCAATGCGAGCAAAAACAGTAAATGGTCAATACCTTCGAGAATATGAGTGAAACCAAGGCCAATATATTGTTTGAATGAATCAAATGAACCTTGATCCATAACTTCACTCGCTTTAGTTGAAAGTATTATTTGATGGTTGTTCTCGTTGAGAACAAGGGTTCTTTTCTGTCCCGAGTGATGATTGACTTTTGCATAGTGAATATGCCCAGGGATTTGATTGAAAAATAAATTCACATTAAAAATATATTTCTCAGTCCGACCTGCATCAAACTTAAGAGATAATCCTGTTGTGCCAGAATCAGTGTTGAGAACTGTAACCAATGGCTCTGAATCAATCTGCTCTGAGTAAATCTTTTGAATTAGATGACTTTTTAGGCTCTCATTCAGATTTGGATAGTTAACCTTGTATTCCGTTAGTTTTGTGATTTCTCTTGATGAGACAGTGAAATTAACAACAATTTCTTCTTCTTGAATATCCCACGAGGAGTAGGAGACACTTTTTGTGTGTGCAAATGATTCATTTTGGAAAGACATCAACAGCAGTAGAGATGTCAAAAGTGAATTAAATGCCTTCATTGGTGATCAATCTGAAAGACTGTTGTTAATGTTTATATCCGATTGCCTCTTTAAATCAATCAATAATTCATCGAGAATGTCCTCACGTTGCCGTCTTCTGAATTCTTGTAAAACAACTTCTTGAATTTCCGAATATTCAGGAACAATTTTATTTTTTTTATCTATTAGGGTGACAATTGAGTACCCATAGATTGTTTCTATTGGTTTGCTTGTTTCTCCGATTCTGATTGATAGAACGACCTCTCTGAGGAGGGGGCCAATCAACGTTCCCAATCTTAACTTAGATATAAAACCCGAAGGAATCTCAAGTTGTCTTATGCTTTCTATCTCATTTTCCAGTTTTTGAATATCATAGCTTTGTTGCCAAATCTGTTTTGCGGCAGTGATGTCTGAGCGATCTTGAGAGGAGAGAATGACAATTCGATATTGTTCATCCAAGGTGAAGACTGGAAGGTTGTCCTGGTAAAAATCCCTGAGTATTTCTTTTTCAGGTAACACCGATATTGATTGCTCAACAATCGAGTCTACCACTGATCTCACAATGCTTTTTCTCAAGAGATCATCCGCTTCAAGAAATCCATTCTGATAGGCATATTGCACAAGAAGCTCTTCTTCTATGATTCGCTCTAAAGCCATTTTGCGATCAATGTCTGTCAAGCCATCTCTTTTATCGTTTTCGATTAACTGAATGACAGTTTGATACCTCTCTGAAGGAATTATTTTGTCATTCACAGTTGCAACCACATCATTGGGAAGGGATGAGAAGTTTTTATTGCTATCCATGATTGAATAGATGGCAAGAAGTGTGCCTATAATAGATGCAAATAATAGTAACTTGGATTGATTGCTCATCAGACTATAATCCAGTTCTTAAGAGATAATGACAAGATGAAAGTTTTAGATTTATACAAAAAACTAGAAGGCCTTCCTTTTGGTAAAAGAATTTTTACATTTTTGATCTGCATGAATGCCCCTTATTTTTTCTCCATTAAGTCCCAAGTCACTGCATTGAAGGAGAACAGATGCGAAGTTCAACTTAAAAAAAGAAGATCGGTAACGAATCACATCAAGACTGTCCATGCGATAGCAATGTGTAACATGGCTGAATTATCGGGCGGCCTAATGATAGAGGCTTCCCTACCCAAGAATAAACAATGGATTCCATCCGGGATGACCGTTGAATATTTGAAAAAAGCCCAAACCAATCTTTTGGCTGTATCGGATGGTTCGGAGATCGATTGGACTCAGACAGGAACCATCGTAGTCCCCGTCGAGATAAAAGACCTTAATGATCAAGTGGTTTTTACAGCAAAGATCAATATGTATGTGAAAGACAAATCTTAGGGTTTAATTCATGACTGACTTTAAAAGTATCTTTCCATATGTGCCCCCCAAATTTTTTGTCACCCATGAAATGTGTGATCAAAATGGCCACATGAATGTGGCATTTTACCTTCAAGCTTTTGATGAACACTCAAGAGATTTATTCGAAGAAATTGGATTTGATGAGGATTATCTTAAATCGGGATACTCTTGTTTTGCGATTGAGGACAGTTTGAGGTACCAAAGGGAATTTATCGAAGGCGATGAAATAAGATCCATGTTCAGGATTCATGACTTTAGCCATAAATTGATTCATGTAGTAGGTGTTTTGATGGATAAAGATGAAAAAATGTCAGCCATTTCAGAAACACTAGTGGTTCACATTGATATGAATACAAGAAAAGCTTCTCCTATGCCTGAAGAACTTTTGGATAAGGTAAAAAAAGTCCATACCCATCATACGACATATTCCATCGAGGATATTGATGTCAGATTAAAAATAAATAAATGAGATTATCAATGAAAAAAACAAGCCTCTCATCAATCGTATTAACTCTTTTTGTTTCAATCGGCCTCGATGCAGCAACACTGATCAATGAATCCTCCATTGAGCGACTCAGATCTTTGCCTTACGAGGAATATGACTCTGGGTATGGATTATGGGATTCAGCAGATCTTGAGCTCTTCATCAGTCGGGATGGCAATTTCAGTATTGGAATATGGAAATCAAAGAATGGATCAGAAGAAATCAATACACCATACCCTTACAATGTCTTCTTTTTACTCAAGTCAGGCGTGATCAAAACAAAGACGCTTTCAGGAGAAATGAATGAATTTAGAAGCGGCGAGGGTTTCCTGATTCCAAAAGGCTGGATGGGTGCCTTTGAGATTTCTGAAGCTGTCGAAGCCATATATTTCTATGACGGACTTGTTGAAACCATCAATGACCCACAAAGAGATATCGGTAAGGATGCAAGACTGCATTACAGTTCTGACACGATTCAGCAAATACTCAGTTCAAAAGCGTTTAACGTGGGTGAAGACGATCTAAAGACGAAGGAGCAGCAGACCTTTAATAATGCAGACGAGTCCTTCTCAATGGGACTATGGGAGTCTTCCAATGCAGATATTCCATCAGATTGGCCTTATGATGAATTCATGTATGTGATTAAGGGCCAGATAGTTATGACCGATGAGAGCGGCAATGCTTATGAGGTTAATCCAGGAGAAGGCATTATCGTTCCAACTGGTTGGAAAGGCACTTTCAAAGTGCCTGATGGAGTAGTGAAGATTTGGGCAATTTATGATCCAAATTAGATTTAGATAGACTCGCCCAGCTCTCTTGCTCGATCCAATTTTGTCGGCTCTTCTTTTGGGAGATAAAAACAAGCACCAGCCAAAGCAACAATAGTTATCAAAAGTGCTGAAAGGCCCCAGGCCAGTGCATATTTGAGTGATACAGCATCGGAGTAACCAAGAGAATAGAAGTGGTCACTGATATAACCAATGGAGTATGGACCAAGTGCGAGGCCCAGCATACTGACCATTAAGATGTAGTAAGCTCCTGCAACACCTCTCATTCGTGGAAGCACCAAATCAGAGACTGTTGTCGGTGCAATCCCAACCCACATTGGTGTGGCAATTTGAAAGAGGGAATAGTAAACGTAAGACATCACCAAACTCTCTGTGAATAACATGCCTAACGCGGCAGGGACGGCAAGGACAATCAACCCAAAACCAACATAGAGACGTCCATTGATGTGTCTTTTCCTTAAATGATCTCCAAGGTATCCCCCAATTACCACACCCAAGGTTCCGAATACTGCAGTAATTAGACCCAGAATTGTTGCAACCTCTCCTTCAGTAATTCCGAAGTTCCTCATATAGAAAGCAGGCCCAAATGCTGCTATTGAATATGTGACAAATGAAATAAAAGGAAATCCTATTACAGTGAATAAAAGAGATTTTGTTTTAAACAATAAACCAAATGTCACCGGATCTCTGAGTTTGAGTCCCTGAATCCAGCAACTCAAAAGATAAGCGCCCAACCCGAATGCAACCCATTGAATGAGGTCATCTGTGAACTTGTATAAGGCGAAACAAGTTGAACTGATTATTGATGCCAGTAAAAGATTTACCAGACAAGCTTTAAGTCTATTGTTGGCTGATAGGACTATGAATGGAGAAATTCCAATAAATTCTTCTTTAAAAGCGGTCCATGGATCAGTGGTTATGACTGATTCAATGCCTTCACTTCCACCTCTTTTTGGTTCCTTAATTTGCCAAGTGAGGAATGCAAGTAACACGCCAGGTAAGCCAACAAGTACNAATGCTGCCTGCCATCCTTTTAATGCTAGTGGAGCTAAATNAGGATCNGGGTATGCCTCTGTCCAAAATTCAACAATCCAGCCGCCGAGAAAAAGACCAATGCCTGCACCAAGGTATACGCCGCTTGAATAGATTGAGAGAATTGTTGATCTGACTTTCGGCGAGAAATAATCAGAGAGAATCGAGTAGGAAGAGGGACTTGCGGTTGACTCGCCTATACCGACTCCAATTCGATAAGCCGATAGTGCTGTTAAGGATCTTGCTGTACCTGACAATGCAGTCATCAAGCTCCATACAGCGAGCCCAATACTCAGAAGATTTTTACGAGACCAAGTGTCTGCGAGCTTTCCAAGCGGAATACCAAAGATTGAATAGAAGACTGCGAAAGCGGTTCCAAAGAGAAAACCTAAATCACTGTCGGTGATATTAAGGTCTGCTTTTATCTCTTCGGCAAGAACGGAGAGTATTTGACGATCAACAAAATTGAATATATATACAATGACCAGTAGCACTAAGGCTACTTTTGCAGATCTTCCGCCAACTTTTGGATAATGGTTATCGCTCATATTCTTCAAATGAAATATAATCAAAATATTGTACTGAAATTTTCCGATAATGACTGAAAAGAAACATAAAGATGCTGGGCGATTGAGTTTGCCTGATAAATATTTAGATTTGGATCAAACACTCGATTCAGCTTTTCAGATTCTGAGCGATGCAACAAAGAATAGACGAAGCCTTTTTCACACCCCAACCTTGTCCACATTTGACGAGGGGAGGGTATCGATTCGAACAATGGTTTTAAGAGAATTTGACCCAGACAGAAGATTGATTAGGTTTCATACAGATTTTAGGTCGATTAAGATTCAACAGCTTAAAAAAGATTCTCATGGAGCGGTTCATGCTTATGATCCAAGTTTAAAAATACAGATAAGACTTGATGGCAAAATCAACCTTCATCACAAAGATGAAATCACCAAAAGTTCTTGGGAATTATCAAAAGAAATGTCTAAAGAATGTTATTTTGTTGGAGGGTCTCCAGGCACAAGAATAGATGACCCGACTAAGTACGATCCACCCACATTCAATTTTGAATCATGCAATGGTTTTGAGAATTTTTGCGTCATTGTGTTTCAGTTTGAATCCATGGAGTTTCTATATTTAAAAAAGAGCGGTCACAGAAGAGCAATCCACAATTGGACAGCAGCCAAGCATCAGGCATCTTGGTTGATTCCATAACTCACCAAAGGTGAAATTGACTTATGACAATTTTGCGGTAACTATTACTTATGGATAAAAATTATGCACTCATCACGGGCGGGTCATCCGGCATTGGCTTTGAAATCGCGAAGGATCTCGCAGAACGTGGATACAGCATCATTCTCGTATCCAGGAATGAACAGAATCTTCAAGATTCTTGTAAAGCAATTGCAGACGAATTCAGCGTGTCTGCGGATTACATCTCCAGTGATTTAGCCAATAAAGAGGCTGTGAAGCACATCTACCAGACATCAAAGGAGAGGGGATATACTGTTGAGATTCTTGTGAATAATGCAGGCTATGGCATTGCCACCCCATTTCATGAGACTTCTTTAGAGGATGAAGAAAAGTTTATAAGAGTATTGGCAACATCTGTGATCAGTCTAACCAAGTTATTTGTCAGAGATATGGTCGATAGAGAGTCCGGTAAGATCATGATTGTTTCCTCGGTTGCCGCATTTGCCCCACCTTCTGCAATTCAAGTTCTCTATGGGCCCATAAAGACATTCATGAATCGCTTCAGTGATGCGTTAAATTCGAGCTATAACCGCCTTGGAATAACATCCACTGCCGTTTGTCCTGGATTCACTGTGACTAATTTTCACACTGCTAGCAATGTTCAAAAGATGATGGATGATGTTCCTTCATTCATGAAATTCAGTGCTGAGAGAATAGCAAAAGAGGGCGTTGAAGCCATGCTTAAGGGCAAGGTTTTGTGCGTTCCAACAAAGACCTATAAGTTGTTGGTTTTTCTTCTCAAGGCCACTCCTTATTGGTTTATTAGGCTATTGGAAAATACATTGGCACCCGGGAGATACAAAACAAAATAAAATGAATGCCTATATCAGAAATACGCTCTTTATCACGTCAGCCTTAATGATTTCTGCTTGTTCTTCAACTGGACATCAAAATCAAAGCATCATCGATGGTTATACCGAGCAGCTTTTAGATGTGGAGGCGAATCATTACAGAATTTCTTATGAAGGCTCTCAATGGGTCAATAAATCCGAAGCTGAAGCTCAAAAGGTTATTGATTATTCTCTTTTAAGGTCGGCCGAGCTCTCACTTGAGAAAGGCTTCCCGTTTTTTGTCATACTTCAAAATGATTCAGAAACCAGAGAGATCATTAAAGATGACCCCATATGTAATCTAAAAGAATCAGATGCCATAGATGAAAGAAAATGCATGAGATATAAATCCATTGGTGATCTAACATCCGCCTTTATTGAGGAGCCTCCAGAGGTTTGGTCAGGAAATAATCTCATCAAGGATGGAGATTTCAAAGACAAAGCTCTCTTTTCCTCAATAAGCGTGTATAAGGTCATCACAAGAAAATATAATATGAATAGAGGTTTTAATCGCTTTCAACAAGAGGGAAACAGGGTTACCAGTATAGATAATTGGCATGGAGTGATGAACGATCTAGAGCGCCCTAATCCAAATTCAGGTTCAGCACCATAGATAAAAATGATTTCTTTTGGGGATATATCTGGCTGAGCGAGGAATTATTCCTGATTCATTGCTCAGATTTTTTTATTAAAAGGTCTATTTGAAGAGAGGTTTGTCGATTGTTCAAAAATACATTTTTGAATGCATTAGAGCTTTTGACGGCTTTTTCGGGCGATAGAGCTAAGAAGTTTGAGCAATTTTTCCAGTTCTCGAATGACAATAAAATAGTTGATGTTCAAATCTATGCCGTTGGAACTGAGGATACTAGCGTTCAGTATTCATCCAAATGGGGAGTTTGGAAGCAGACCAATAATATTTTAAGAATCAAGACAAAAGATGGATATGAGGGAGTATCTGGCGTCACATCTAATAATGAGGGCAAGTTCACTGATAAACATCTATTGGAATTGGAAAGTATAGCCTCTGTATTGCTTGATCTTGAGTCATTGGATCCTCTTGAAGTTCAAAAGATAATTAAAACACACAGACCGAATTTGAGCGATGAATCCCTATCTAGTATCGATATTGCTCTGTGGGACTTGGCAGCCCGAAAAGCATCTATCCCGCTCTATAAGCTGCTCGGTGGAGAAAGAGACTCAATACAAGCTTATGCGAGCCTCCCATTTTATGATTCACTTCCTGCTTACATCAAAGCTGTCAATGATTATTCAAAATTAGGTTTATTAACTTTCAAGTTCCATGCGTGGGGTTTGATCGAAGAAGATTCTAAGCTCATAAATTTAATACAAAAAGAATTTGCTGAGACACGTTATAAATTCATGCTCGATCTTGAAGGAGAGTATGACTTTGATGAAGCACTAAAGTTGGGGCAAATAATGGATGAAAATTTATTTATTTGGCTTGAAGCACCAATTGATGAAAGCTTACTAGAGCAATATAGAGATCTCAGAAGCAGGATCAAAATACCAATCACAGCAGACGGGTTCAATATGTATAGCTCTGATTTTATCAAACAAGGGATAGAAATTGGTTCTTGGGATGCGGGTAGATTTGATGCCACTACTATCGGTGGTATCTCTAAAGCATTGGAGCTCTTGATCATTTCCAATGATGCCAATCTTCCAATCGAAATCCAGAGCTGGGGTCACTCATTGGCTCAGGCAACCAACCTTCATTTAATATTTGCCAATGAACGAACCAGATACTTTGAAATTCCAATGCCGAAGGAGGCATATGAGTTTGGCATGAAGAATGGTATTTTATTCAAAGATGGAGAGGTATATGCAACCATGGATCATGGACTCGGTATCAACGTAGATTGGGATAAACTCTCTACAGCAGATTATTACATTAAAACTAGAGGTTAATCAGTTGGGCAGAATTCTAAGAAGGGATTTTATTAACGGATCACTAGCCATTGCTGGAGCTTCGTTACTCCCACTTAAGTATTCTAATCAGGCTGTATCGGCTGCACTTGAAGAATCTTATTATCCACCAGCCTTCACCGG
>PBDY01000013.1 GCA_002717445.1 Gammaproteobacteria bacterium
CCATGCTCATCGGCTTGAGTTTGAAAATTTGAGTAATCAAAAATCCAATCGTCATAGCTTGTATAGCCATGCAATACAAAAACGATGGGTGCATTTTCCCCGTTATCGTTGATGGATTGTGGAACGTATTGGATGAATTCTCTAAAGAACCCTCCTCTCGTCATTTCACACTGCTCAGCATTCTGAATAGCGATGTCGCCCTCGACAATATAAACGCTACAGGTTGGATCTGTATTTGGATTATCGGAAGGGTCATCGGTGATGGTGATGGTAAAACTCTTACTGCTTGTGAGTGAACCATCGGTGACAGAAATACTGAACTCATATGCATTGTCTGAGTTCTCATCGGATGGATCCTCATAATCAGGTGCTGAAATAAAAGACACGTCACCGGATGAGTTGATCGAGAGTTTTGAAGAGTCGGTACCGGACAGTGAAAAACTTATCGGGTCTCCATCCGGATCACTGGCTGTGACTGTAAAAGCCTCAGTCTGATTCTCTTTGACATTAAAGTCGGTCGATGAATTGGTGATAAAAGGGGCACGATTGTTATCGCTGGGTGAACCGCCACCTCCACCGCCACAAGCACTCAAAAAAAACAGTGCAAGAATAAAGAAATAATAACGAAGTTTATTATTCTGCATCGAAATGTTTACCCAGGCGAAAGCCCAGATATGCCCACACCACTGCAACTGCACTTCCAATGGCTGCAACTCCACCTAAGGTCAACCCTAACACTTGGGTCAAGCCAGTAAAAATCCAAGCCCAAATGATGTCACCCGCTCTATAAACAACCACGTCAATGACACTCTTTCCCTTGAAACGGGCTTCTCTATCCAATGTAGTGAATAACATTTCTCTTGCAGGCTTTGTGATGGAGTATTCGCCTGCTCTTCGCACAACTTGCAATCCAACAACCACCCAAAGTATGGGTGAGATTGCGAGTATCAGCATGCCGAGCACAATTATTGATGGGACCAATGGTAAAGTGACCGTCAGACCGAATCTCTTGGTCAATCGGGCGGTTCCAAACATAGCTGTAAAAACGGCTAAAATATTCACTGCCAAATCGATGAATGCCCAGATTTGAGTTCTGCTATCTTGATCGATGTCGGTGAGTATATTTTTAATTGCAAAGTAAACAAATGTGCTCATGCCGGTATAGATCACAATGAACATCCCAATGCCAAACAAGAGATTCTTCAGTATTGGTGGCTTTAAAAACTCTGTGAAACCATCCCAAAAATGACCGCCCATGGCTGCATCATTTGTTCCTTGATCTGATGTCTCTTTGGAGGCTGTGGCTTTGCCCAATAAAACAGCAATTGTGAGAGGAATAAAAAGCATGCTTGATGAGACCAGAATCAAGGTTTCTGATCCTACCCTTTCCACAAAAATCAATGTGATGACTGGCCCGATGATTGCGCCCAAGCTACTTCCTGCTGCAATAAATCCAAAAAGTCTCTTGGCTTGTTCCTTGTTAAAAATATCCGCCATGAAACTCCAGAAGACAGAGATATTCAATAAGCTGAAAACACTTACCCAAATATAAAATGCTTGCCTGATCAGTTCAGATTCGGGGTTTATTTTTAAAAGCGCATAGGCACAGAAGAAGGTGAGCGAAAAGAATCCATAAATTCCTGGAACCAGATACTTGAAGTTAACTTTCGAACAGATATAACTATAAAAAGACACCACCAAGAAACTGATGAAGAATGTCACTGTCCATACAGTGCTGAGCTCGGTATCGGTCCAATCACTCGCAAGACCATCACGAACAGCGCGAATGATATAGTAAGAGGCTAAAATAGACAAAATGAAAGCAAATGAAAGAATGACTGCTCGAAACTCATCTGGTTTAATTTTTGTCGACTTACTGATTATTTGATTGATCATAAATTGCCTCTCTTCTTTTCAAGTAAATCCAGTATTGGGAGCGTGCCATTCTGAACAAAATCTAAAAATGCCCCACCACCAGTGGATATATAACTCATTGAGTCTGCAATATCCAATTCTTCAACCACAGCTACTGTATCCCCTCCGCCAATGATGGCGAAACCTTCATTTGATGAAACAGCATGCCCAAGTGCCCTGGTCCCTTCTGCAAAAGCACTGAATTCAAATACACCCAAAGGGCCATTCCAGATGGTGGTCTTTGTTTGATCAATGATTCCGCAATACAGTTCAGCGGTTTGTGGCCCGATATCCAAAATTAAATCATCCTTCTCTACCTGATCGATTGATTTGATTTCTGCATCGGCATCGGCTGAGAACTCTTTTGCGACTCTGACATCGGTGGGAAGCGGAACATTAACATTTTCCATTTGAAGAATCTGATTTGCAGCATCAACCATTTCTGGCTCAACCAATGAGGCGCCGACTTCTTTGCCGCTCGCAAGTAGAAATGTATTGGCGATCCCGCCTCCCACAATGACGTGATTACAAAAACTTGAGAATTTTTCTATGACGCCCAGCTTTGATGAAACTTTGGCTCCACCGATGATTGCCGTGACAGGTGCTGCAGGGCTCTCAATCGCTTTCTTGATTGAATTCACCTCATTTGATAAAAGCGGCCCAATACATCCCTCTTTGGCGTATTGAAGGGCGCCAAATGTGCTTGAATGTTTTCGATGCGATGCACCAAATGCGTCCATGACATAAACGTCACAAAGGCTCGCGATCTTCTTTGAGAATGACTCATCATTCTTTTTTTCACCGGCCTCATAACGAACGTTCTCACACAACACAATGCCTTGGGATTCCTCATCCATTCCTTCAAGCCAGTTCTCCTGAAAAGAAACGTTGATACCCAAGATTTCTTTCAATCTCCTTGCCACGGGCTGCAGAGAAAAACTGCCATCCAGATTATCGGGATCCGGACGTCCTAAATGAGACAGTAAAATCACTTTTGCGCCCTTATCAATCGCCATTTGAATGGTTGGAAGAGCAGCCATGATTCTCGCATCACTGGTGACATTGCCGTCTTTAAGAGGCACATTGAGATCCAACCGGATCATGGTCTTCTTGCCATGCAAATCCAGTGTTTCCATGCTTGGTATTTGCATCGGGTTTTTAAATCACTCGGCGTTAATCAATGCCAGAGTGGTATCAAGCATTCGATTTGAGAATCCCCATTCGTTGTCATACCAAGAGCATACTTTCACCAAAGTCCCCTCTTGGACTTTTGTCATGGTTGCATCGTATGTGGATGAAGCAGGATTATGATTGAAATCAATCGATACCAGTGGACCATCGCTATAATCGAGAACGCCTTTTAGGGCTCCGTCTGAAGCAGCTTTTACCACCTCATTGATTTCATCGACTGAAGTTTCTCTGGATGCGATGAAACTGAGATCAACCAAAGATACATTGATGGTTGGCACTCTGACAGAAAAGCCATCGAGTTTCCCATCCAATTCAGGCAATACAAGGCCGACAGCAGCGGCTGCACCTGTCTTGGTTGGGATCATTGATTGAGTGGCAGATCTTGCTCGCCTGAGATCGCTGTGAAAAACATCGGTCAGCACTTGATCATTGGTGTAAGCATGTATGGTGGTCATGATTCCGCTCTCGAGCCCAATGCTTTCATGAATGGGTTTGATCAAAGGTGCAAGACAATTTGTTGTGCAAGATGCATTTGAAATGACTGCATCGTCCTTGGTGAGCGTTTCATGGTTCACGCCATATACAATGGTTGCATCTATGTCATTCCCAGCCGGTGCTGAGATCACGACCTTCTTTGCACCTGCATTGATGTGTTTGCTCGCCAGTTCTTTTTTTGCAAAAAAGCCGGTGCATTCAAGAACCACGTCAACCCCAAGCTCCCCCCAAGGCAATTGCTCGGGATCTCTCTCAGCAAAGACTTTGATTTCATCGCCGTTGACAACCAGTGCATCGTCTCGCGCTTCAACGGAGTATGGGAATTGTCCATGAGCCGTGTCGTATTTTGTTAAATGTGCATTGCTGTTGGCATCGCCAAGATCATTGATTGCGAGAACTTGTAACTCATCAGTGCGCCCGCTTTCATAGAGTGCTCTGAGTACATTTCTCCCTATCCTTCCGTATCCATTGATTGCTATTTTTACTGTCATTTCAGACTCCTTTATTCCTTAACTGTTTATCATTTCTTTAAGCTTCTCAATGACATTCTCATCTGAGAAACCGTAGTGTTTAAAAAGTTCTGGGGCTGGAGCAGAGGCACCGAAACCCTCCATTCCAATCACAATGCCTTTATGGCCTGCATAGCCTTTCCAAGCGCTCGCCATTGAAGCCTCGATAACCATAATTTTTTCAAGGCCTTTAGGGATCACAGAATTTTTATATTCATCCGATTGCTGCTCAAATATCTCAACACATGGCATGGAAACCACTCTGACAGATAACCCCTCTGATTCCAAAGCATTTGATGCGTTGACTGCGTATTGAACCTCTGAGCCGGTTGCAATGATGATCGCATCTGGCTCTGAATCCTCTGCTCCTTTTAAGACGTACCCGCCTCTTTGAATATTGTCTGTCATTTCAAGGGTTCGATCATACTGAGGCAGTGATTGCCTGGTTAAAATCAGTGCGGAAGGACAATTTCTTTTCTTGGCTGCGGTCTTCCATGCAACCGCCGTTTCAAGCGTGTCGCAAGGTCTCCAAACATCCAGCCCTGGAATCAGTCGGAGACTCGGGACATGTTCTACGGGCTGATGTGTCGGTCCGTCTTCTCCGAGCCCAATCGAATCATGGGTNAGNANNTGTATGACGCCTAACTCCATCATTGCAGCCATGCGAATGGCATTTCTTGAATAATCACTAAACGTCAAAAATGTCCCGGCGTATGGAATCAGTCCGCCATGAAGTGCCATTCCATTCATGATTGCTGACATACCAAACTCTCTTACGCCATAAAATATGTAATTTCCATCGTGATCATTCTTACTAATGGGTTTTGAAGCATCGTGATATGTGCATACAGAGCCGGTCAGATCGGCCGACCCGCCTATCATGTTTGTGCAATCTTCCTTCAGAGCATTGAGGGCAACGAGGGATGATTTTCTTGTGGCAACTGTATCGGCATCTTCTCTCAATTCATCAATCAACGCATTGAGGTTACTCATTTCATTATGGGTTT
This sequence comes from Gammaproteobacteria bacterium, assembly GCA_002717445.1. Taxonomy (GTDB): domain Bacteria; phylum Pseudomonadota; class Gammaproteobacteria; order Steroidobacterales; family UBA11654; genus CACPJA01. Next base: position 5,117 of record PBDY01000013.1, read on the forward strand.
TGCCATCATCCATATATTGCAAGAATTCATCTGCTGATTCTGGATGCTCCGATTGATAGCGTTTAAATCTTGCATTCCAGTCTTCTTCTTGAGATTGCCCCGTTGCTTTGCAATCCCATGCGGACTTCATCTCATCGGGAATGACAAACCGATCGTGATCCCACCCAAGCGATTCTCTGAGTTTGGACAGTTCATCGTCGCCCAGAGGGGCGCCATGTGTATCGGCGGTTCCTGCTTTATTGGGAGAGCCAAATCCAATGATTGTCTTGCAATCGATCAATGAGGGCTTGTCGGATGCTTTGGCCTCAGAGATTGCTTTTGAAATGGCCTCTGCATCGTGACCATCTACATCCTCTATCACATGCCAACCGTATGATTTAAATCGCGAGCAGACGTCTTCATCGAACCAGCCATCAACTTCGCCATCAATTGAGATTCCATTGTCGTCATAGATGCATATTAATTTACCTAAATTCAAAGTTCCTGCAAGCGAACAAGCTTCGTGTGAAATGCCTTCCATTAGACAACCGTCACCAAGAAAGACATATGTAAAGTGATCAACGATTGAATGACCGTCTTTATTGAATTTTGATGCCAGAATGCTTTCGGCTAAGGCCATGCCGACTGCATTTGTAATCCCCTGGCCAAGGGGCCCTGTAGTGGTTTCAATGCCAAGCTCAAGATCAAGCTCAGGGTGCCCAGCAGTGTGTGATCCGAACTGTCTGAATTTTTTTATGTCCTCAATGCTCAAGGGGTAACCGGTTAAATGCAACAGTGAATAGAGCAGCATTGAACCGTGGCCATTGGAGAGGACGAATCGATCGCGATCCACCCATTTTGGGTTTGAGGGATTGTGCTTTAAGTGATCATTCCAAAGCACTTGTGCTATGTCTGCCATTCCCATCGGCATTCCAGGATGTCCGGAATTGGCCTCTTGGACAGCATCGGCCGATAAAACCCTAATACAATCTGCTAATTTTTTCTTTTCAATACTGATGGTGGAATGGTTTTGAAAGATATTATTCTAAATTTATTCTGATTTCTGTTGTTTGGAACAACCATTATTGTCCATGAGGAACCATCGGCTGGCAACTTATTTTCAGTGAATCTATAGATTTTTAGTAAATCTATATATAATTCCGCGAATAACGGAGATTTTTTATGGGCAATCAAACATATTTAATGACCTCTGAGTCTGTTGGTGAAGGCCATCCCGATAAAATGGCTGATCAGATCTCGGATGCAATCTTGGATGCGATACTTGAACAAGACAAAGATTGCAGAGTTGCTGTAGAGACATTGGTTAAAACCGGTCTGGTTGTTCTTGCTGGCGAAATCACAACCAATGCGGACATTGACTATGAAACCATTGCAAGACGAACCATAAAAAGAATCGGCTATGATAGAGAAGAGCTTGGTTTTGATGATCAATCGTGTGAAGTCTTATCGGCAATCAGTAAACAATCTCCAGACATTGCAATGGGTGTTGATCGTGCGGATAAAAAAGAACAAGGCGCAGGTGACCAAGGCTTGATGTTTGGTTATGCAACCAATGAAACAAAAGAGTTGATGCCAGCGACAATCCAATTGTCGCATCAATTGGTGAAGAAACATGCAGACGTAAGAAGAAGCGGTGATCTTGGTTGGCTAAGACCCGATGCCAAGAGTCAGGTGACGATTCTTTTTGAAAATGGAAAACCAAAATCAATCGATGCTGTTGTATTGTCGACACAGCATGATGAGGGCGTCTCGATGAATGATATTCAAGAAGGCGTGATGGAGCATATCATCAAGCCAATACTTCCTGAGAGTCTGTTGACTGATGCTACACAATACCTCATCAATCCAACTGGGAATTTTATTATTGGAGGACCTGTTGGAGACTGTGGTCTTACCGGAAGAAAAATCATCGTTGATACATACGGAGGTATGGCAAGACACGGTGGCGGTGCATTCTCTGGGAAGGATCCATCTAAGGTTGATCGTTCAGCAGCATACGCTGCAAGATATGTGGCTAAGAATGTTGTTGCGGCTGGCTTGGCGGATAGATGCGAAATACAGGTCTCTTATGCAATCGGTGTGGCGAAACCCACTTCAGTTAGAGTCAAAACTTTTGGCACAGAAAAGATTGCAGAGGAAAAAATTGTGGATTTAGTCAATGAAAATTTTGACCTTACTCCGTATGGAATTATGAATATGCTGGATCTTCTTCAACCGATGTATGAAAAATCAGCTGCATATGGTCACTTTGGTCGGGAAGATGAAGAATTTCCCTGGGAAGAAACTGACCGATCTGATGGACTAAAAGAACAATCTGGGATGTAATATATACCCGAATGTTGATTTAACTATTTTTATATCTAGGAAAATATTATGGCTGAGACAGCAAAGACAAATGAAGTTGATATGATCAATGATTACAAAGTAGCAAATATTTCTCTGGCCGAATGGGGCGAGAAAGAAATCAAGATTGCAGAAACTGAAATGCCTGGCTTGATGAGCATCAGAGAAGAGTTTGGCGCTGAAAAACCGCTCAAAGGAGCACGAATTGCAGGGTGTCTCCACATGACGATTCAAACTGCAGTCCTCATCGAAACGCTCATTGCGCTTGGTGCTGAGATTCGCTGGTCTTCTTGTAATATCTTTTCAACTCAAGACCATGCTGCAGCCGCCTTGGCAGCAAAAGGAATACCGATATTTGCATGGAAAGATGAAAGCGAAGAAGAGTACTGGTGGTGTGTTGAGAAAACAATCAATGGCCCGGGTGGTTGGACGCCGAATCTAATCCTTGATGATGGTGGAGACTTAACCGGCCATATGCATGAAAAATATCCCGATATGATGAAAGATATCATCGGTGTTTCAGAAGAAACAACAACGGGGGTGTTAAGACTTTACAACATGGAAAAAGATGGGACCCTCATGTGCCCTGCCATCAACGTTAATGATTCGGTGACAAAGTCTAAATTTGATAACCTTTATGGGTGTCGAGAATCACTCGTCGATGGAATCAAAAGAGCCACCGATGTGATGGTTGCAGGAAAGATAGCAATTGTTGCCGGATACGGCGACGTAGGAAAAGGTTCGGCGCAAAGCCTAAGGGGCCTGGGTGCCACTGTTTGGATTACAGAAATCGATCCAATCTGTGCACTTCAAGCCGCAATGGAGGGGTATCGTGTGGTCACAATGGATGATGCTTGCTCACAAGCGGACATCTTTGTTACGGCAACCGGAAATTACAATGTCATCGATAAACATCATCTAGAACAGATGAAGGACCAAGCGATCGTTTGCAACATTGGACACTTTGATAATGAAATCAATGTGGAATCCATGAAAGACCTCGAGTGGATCAATATTAAGCCTCAAGTTGATCACATTGTCTTTCCCGATGGGAAACGAATCATTCTTCTTGCTGAAGGACGGCTGGTCAATTTAGGTTGCGGTACGGGACACCCAAGCTTTGTAATGTCCAATTCATTTTCCAATCAAACGCTCGCACAAATTGAACTATTTAAGAACAGTGGAAATTATGAAAAACAAGTTTATGTTCTGCCAAAATCACTTGATGAAAAAGTTGCAAAACTTCATCTGGATAAAATTGGAGCTAAACTGACTAGATTGAGCGCTGAACAAGCAGAGTATATCGGCGTTGAAGAATCAGGACCATACAAGCCTGAGCATTACAGATACTAGTTTATTATTGTTGTGATGACTCTCTGATCATCTTGATTAGAGGTTCAAGAAAGTTAAGCCTGATTATTGGGTCATCAATTTCCAAACATTTTTGCTTATCTTCTATTTTGAGTGGGAGAATTTCTGCAAATCTATAGCTGATCCATGACGCACTATCAAAGTTCTTCTCATCATTACTGTATATATTCACATCGTCTAAAATTGCCTGAAGCAGTTCAACCAAGTGGTTGAATTCTTCAATCGGTTTGTAATCCCCTTCTCTTTCTAAGCGCTCAATGGTGCCTATATTCAGTCCATCTTCTTGCTTATTGAGATCTATAAGCCTGAATTTTTGGGTTCCCTTGGTGGTTATGCCTAGCAGTCCATCTTCCCCCTGATCCCAATCAATTATTCTTGCGAGCGTTCCGGTGTCATAAGTTTCAAACATTTTTGGATCCATACTTTCCCTGCTGAGAATGATGCCAAACTCGCTGTCTTCCTTCATGCATCGACTTACCATGTCAATGTATCTGGGCTCGAAAATTCGAAGCGGCAGTTTAGATTCTGGAAACAATATGGTCCTTAAAGGAAATATTGGTAACTCGATTTTATCAATCATGATTTAAAGCCTTTTTTCTAGCGCATTTATGATGGGAAGAGAGCTTTTATTGGTCATTATTAGAAAATTATATTCGTCGGTATTGATTGATTTTAAATCGTTGTTCAGATCTTGATGACCTTTCACAATATTAATTGTCTCAAAGGGTTTAAATGCATCTTCAATGTCCCATTCGAAATCATTGTTTGAAAGAATAAAAGCACGATCAGCTTTAGAGAAAGAATGCACGACTTCATTTTTCAATGTCCCTTGCCTCATTGTGTTTGAGGCCAACTCAGCCAATACGCATAATTTTTTATCTGGGTATTTTTCTTTTATCGCCTCAATGCTAAATTTAATTGCAGTTGGATGATGTGCAAAATCATCGAATACAAAATGATCACTGAATTGATCCAGGCGCTGCAACCTTCTTTTTACGCCATCAAATTCATCGATCGCGTTAATAATTTTCTCACTCTCAAATCCCATTGATCTCAATGCTGAGAAAGCTGAAAGAATATTCATTAGATTATGCTTTCCAAATAATTTGGGATGAATAACTCCTTGGACTGTATCACCCTCTTTTATAAAAAGATTTTTATCTTCAATGATGAGACTGTAGTCTGCCTCCTCATTCAGCCCAAATGATTTTATGGCAGACCAATTTCCCAAACGGAGTAAGTCTGAAATATTTTGATCGCCGTATGGGACTCGAAGATCTGCTTTGGATGGCAAGGACCTAATTAGTTGATGAAAGTGCCATTTAATCTGCTCAAGATCTTTAAAAATGTCTGCGTGATCAAATTCAAGATTATTGATCACAAATGTATCGGCCGGATAGTGGATAAACTTAGACCTCTTATCAAAAAAAGCTGTGTCATATTCATCTGCCTCAATCACAAAATAGAGAGAGCTTCCTAAAGATGCCGATGCCTCAAAGTTGATCGGAACTCCCCCGATAAGATAGCCTGGATCTTGACCCATATCTTTTAATGCAGATGCGATAATGCTTGAGGTTGTGGTCTTGCCATGAGTGCCGGCCACAGAAATAACCTTCTTATCAGCAAGAATATTTTTACCCAGCCATTCGGGGCCTGAGGTATAAGCCAAGCCATTATCTAGAATGTGCTCTATGATCTCCATGCCTCTTGTCATCACGTTGCCGATCACAATCAAGTCGGGTTGCATCTTTAGCTGATCGATATCATAGTTGGGAATGACTTCAATGCCCATTTCATCTAGTTGATCACTGATGGGCGGATAACAATTGATGTCTGAGCCGGTTACCTGATGGCCTGACTCTTTTGCTAGCAGAGCGAGGCTGCCCATGAATGTTCCGCAAATGCCTAGTATATGAATGTGCATAAGCCTAACTTACTCTCCTAGAAATGAAGAATGCACCAAAAAATTGATCATCATGTATAAAAGCGCAATCAAAACACCGGAGACTGGAGATGAAGAGACGCTCAAATTTTCTTTTACCATCGATCTTGAAAAGATATGCCCCATGACCATTATCGACCAAATCGCAATGACAAAGAATAAAAGAGGCAACCAAATGGGCAAGTCGCCTGACTCGATGAGGTCATTGTCACTTAGAATGTCAGCGAATCTTATGATTAAGGGGCTGGCAATTATATTGAATAACGCACCCGTTCCAAATAATGCAATGAGTGATCGAGTATAATAATCCTGTGTATTGAAGATTTGGGTTAGTATTCTCAGGAAAATAATCAGTAAAATAGCATCAACAAAGAAAGAGCGAACAAAAATAGCTGGTGTTTCTGATATGGTGAACCCAGAAATTGACTGACTGAGGAAATAGAATATGAATACGATCAACAATAAAAACATTGAGTTTGGCAATGCCATCTGATCGGATTTTCTCAAAAGAATATTCCAAAGAACTTTTATTAACTCAACCATGACAAACAATTCTATTATAATTTTGTCTTTAGAATAATGTTTTACACTAAATACCAAAAAGAAAATTGTACCTAATTGAAGAACAAGAAAGTCTGGATCATTTTATAAATGATATAAAAGATCAAGCGTGTATTGCTGTCGATACAGAATTCGCAAGAGTGAGCTCCTACTATCCGAAATTATGCTTGGTTCAAATAGCCACCCCTTCACTGATTGCTTGCATTGACTGCCTCAGTGATATCGATCTCAGTGGCTTATGGAAAGTCATCTTTGACAAGAAGATTGAGAAAATTATGCATTCATGTTCTCAGGATATTGAAATATTTTTTTTAAATAATCACGATATTCCTGAAAATATCTTTGATACACAAATCGCAGCAGCATTCATTGGTCATTCTTCACAAGTGGGCTTCAAGGAGCTTCTAGAGAAAGAATTGAATGTAGTCATTGAAAAATCACAAACCAGAAGTGATTGGAGCAAGCGCCCTCTGGCAGAAGCACAATTGGAATATGCCTTTGATGATGTTGAGGACCTTATTGAGCTTGCATCTTCAATCAAAGGAAAGCTCGTTGAGCTCGATCGAATTGAATGGGTCATGGAAGAGTGCAATGACCTGGTCCATAAAAGAATAGGATTGATGGATACGTCTGAAATATGGAAAAAGACAAAAGGGATCAATAAATTAAAGAATGCTCCGAGACACCTTGCTGTTTTGCTTTCAAAATGGAGAGAAAAAAAAGCAGCCGAGAAAGATATTCCTCGAAAGTGGCTGATGAATGATCAAGAAATTATTGCTATTGCGAAATGTGAAAACCTCTCAATGGATGCTTTGCAGCAATTTATTTCGAGCAATCGTTTAAATAAAGATGAAATATTTGAACTTTATCATTGCTTGAAAAACACAGAGGAAGATGCTTTAAGTTCGAATCAGCATAAAAAAAGAAAGAAAATAAAAGACGAGGATCTCAAGGTGGTCAGTGACTATCTTGAATCCAGGTCAATAGAACTAGGCATCAATAAAGATATCCTTGGCTCAAAAAAAGACATGGCCAAATTTATTGCCGAAAGGGGTGGGAAACTGAATAAGGGGTGGAGAAAGAAATTGATGTTTCAAGATCTAGAAGACCTGCTGAATTAGTCACTCATAATTCCATCAATTTTTTTAATCTCAAATAAACATCATCTACAGATCCCTGACCATCAATTGTGAGAAGAAGTCCGGCTGATCTATAAAAATCAATCATGGGTTCTGTCTGCTGCTCATACACTTCAATCCTTTTTATGATTGATTCCTCATTGTCATCTTCTCGTTGCACCAACTCACCGCCACTCGAAAGGCATTCATCTAAATCACTTTGAGAGGAAAAATAGACATTCAAAGTCTTTCCAGTTAAAGAACATGTCCTCCTCCCGGATAATCTTTTGATAAGAATCTCACTTGGAACATCAATCAATATACTAAAATCAAGCGGCTTATCTATATTTTCAAGGAAATCTCTTAAAGATTGCGCCTGGTTTATATTCCTTGGGTACCCATCCAAGAGAAAACTGCTTTCTCCAATACCGGATAACTCATTTTTAATTAAATCTAGAACAATCTCATCTGAAACGAGTAATCCCTCTGACATTATCTTTTGGACTTTATTGCCAAGATCAGAGCCTGATTCAATGGCTTGTCTGAGTAAAACGCCGGTTGAGATTTGACGACAATCATACTCATCCATCAGCTTCTCAGCTTGTGTTCCCTTTCCTGAGCCAGGAGCACCCATCAATATTAACCTCATAAAAAATCCTCTTTTAGGTAGTTTCACTATTAAAACATTGGATGACTAGCTATCATATTCAAAATTCTTAATTTTGGAAGGGATTATGGCACCGAAGAATGCATTTTATGCTCAATCAGGAGGAGTGACTTCAGTCATTAATGCAAGTGCTGCAGGCGTGATTGAGACCGCAAGAAAATATCCAAAGAAGATCGGCAGCGTTTATGCTGGAAAGAATGGCATCTTGGGCGCTCTTGAAGAAAACTTGATTGACACCAGTCATGAATCAGCGAAACAAATTGAACTCTTAAAATATACTCCCGGTGGAGCATTTGGTTCAGCAAGATATAAGCTCAAAGGCATTCAAAAAAACCGAAGAGAATATGAGCGACTGATTGAAGTCTTTAAAGCACATGATATTGGTTACTTTTTCTATAACGGTGGCGGAGACTCAATGGATACCGCTCACAAAGTTTCTCAGATAGGCTCTGAAATGGATTTTCCAATTGCTTCGATTGGCATTCCAAAAACTGTAGACAATGATTTACCCATTACAGATACGTGCCCAGGCTTTGGATCTGTTGCTAAGTACATAGCCGTTTCCACGCATGAAGCAAGTCTGGATGTCTTGTCAATGGCTGAAACATCGACCAAAGTTTTTATATTAGAGGTCATGGGAAGGCATGCAGGTTGGATAGCAGCAGCATCGGGCTTGATTTCAAATAAAAGAAAAGACCCGCCTCATATTATTCTGTTTCCAGAAGTTCCATTTAATAAAAAAGACTTTCTAAAGAAAGTAGAAAAATCTGTAAAGCAAAATAGTTACTGCGTCATTGTCGCGAGCGAGGGAACCAGATACAAAAATGGTAAATTTCTCGCTGATGCGGGAAGCAAAGACTCTTTTGGCCATAAACAGCTTGGTGGAGTTGCCCCGGTATTGGCAGAAATGGTAAGGGGCTCACTTGGGTATAAATACCATTATGCAATAGCGGATTATCTTCAAAGATCAGCCAGACATCTTGCTTCGGAAATTGATCTCAAACAGGCATATGCGGTCGGTGAAGCGGCTGTCAAATCAGCCATTAGAGGAGATAAATCAAAAATGATGACGATTGTGAGAAAGTCAAATAAACCATATAAATGGACAATCGGGTCCACGGATCTATCGAATGTTGCCAACAATGAAAAAATGATGCCCAAGAAATATATCACCTCGAATGGTTATGGCATCACTAAAGCCTGCAAGGAATACATGAGGCCATTAATCAACGGGGAAGGTTATCCACCATATAAGGAAGGCTTGCCGGTATTTTGTGAACTGAAAAATAAACTTGTTCCAAAGAGGCTAAAATCAAAATTTATGGTATGATCCACAAAATTTTTAACAAACTTCTAAAAAAATATACACGAGGAGTACACGATGGATGAAGGTCAAGCTTTATGGATTGCATTATCTGCGTCAGTAGTAGCAATCATTTGCGGAGTTGTTTTTTCACTCCAAATCATCAAAGAACCAGACGGTAATGATCGAATGAGAGAAATTGCCGGCGCGATCCAAGAGGGCGCTCAAGCTTATCTAAATAGACAATATTCAACAATTGCAATTGTTGGGATAGTTATATTTATTCTGCTGGGCATAAGTGGAATTGGTTGGGCAAGCGCAATTGGTTTTGCAATCGGTGCAATCTTTTCTGGCCTAGCTGGATACATTGGTATGGGTATTTCTGTTAGGGCCAATGTAAGAACCGCTCAAGCAGCACATCAAGGTATGAATTCAGCCTTATCTGTGGCCTTTCGTGGTGGAGCCGTTACAGGCCTTCTTGTTGTAGGCCTTGGTCTTCTGGGAATTAGTGGATACTTCTTAATCCTAAGATCCACAGGTGTGTCGGTTGATGACAGTCTTCATGCGCTGATCGGCTTGGCATTTGGAGGATCGCTTATTTCTATTTTTGCAAGATTGGGTGGTGGCATCTTTACAAAGGGTGCTGATGTTGGCGCAGACTTGGTTGGGAAAATCGAAGCTGGGATTCCAGAAGATGACCCAAGAAACCCTGCTGTAATTGCTGACAATGTTGGTGACAATGTTGGGGACTGCGCTGGAATGGCTGCCGATCTTTTTGAAACATATGCAGTAACCATCATTGCAACAATGCTATTAGGTGGACTGGTTTTTAGTGATCCAGCTGAAGCCAACAATGCTGTCCTCTATCCTCTAGTATTGGGTGCGGTATCCATTGTTGCTTCTGTGATAGGTGCTTCATTTGTTAAAGCAAAAGAAGGCGGGAGTGTCATGGGTGCACTTTATAAAGGTGTGATCATCTCAGGACTGCTTGCTGCCATAGCTTTCTATCCAATTACTGGAATGATGGGAATGAGTATGGGCTTATATTGGTCTGCAATTATTGGCCTGGTTCTGACCGCATTTATGGTGATGGTCACAGAATTTTATACCAGTACAGAATATAGTCCAGTTCGGAAGATTGCTGAGGCATCAACTACTGGACATGCAACCAATATTATTGCTGGGTTAGGCGTTTCAATGAAAGCCACTGCCCTGCCTGTTCTCGCGGTATGTCTGAGTATCTGGGGCGCTTTCATGTTAGCCGGTGGCTCAGAAAATACTGAACAAGGACTATACGGCATCGCAATTGCTGCAACCTCAATGCTTTCTCTTACCGGCATGATTGTCGCATTGGATGCATTTGGTCCAATCACTGACAATGCGGGTGGAATCGCTGAAATGGCCGAACTTCCATCTGAAATCAGGGGCATTACTGATCCATTGGATGCTGTTGGAAATACCACTAAGGCTGTAACGAAAGGCTATGCAATAGGATCGGCCGGTCTTGCTGCTTTAGTTTTATTTGCTGACTTTACAGCTAATCTTGAAGCCGAAGGAAAAATGGTTGAGTTCATGCTCAATGATCCTGCAGTAATCATTGGATTATTCATTGGCGGAATGGTTCCTTATCTTTTTGCAGCCTTGGCTATGGAAGCTGTCGGTAGAGCTGCAAGCTCAGTTGTGACTGAAGTTAGAAGACAGTTCAGAGAAATTCCAGGAATTATGGAAGGCACAGGCAAGCCAGATTACTCTAACTGTGTTGACTTATTAACAAAAGCTGCCATCAAAGAAATGATTATTCCATCAATATTGCCAATACTAGTTCCTGTTGTTTTGGCTGTATCCATGAATATCTTAATGCCTGAAGATGGAGGAATTAGGGCTTTAGGTGGGCTACTTATCGGAACAATTGTAACCGGTATTTTTGTTGCAATCTCAATGACCACAGGTGGTGGTGCTTGGGACAATGCAAAGAAATATGTTGAAGATGGTCATTGTGGCGGCAAAGGATCCGAGGCACACAATGCCTCAATCACAGGCGATACAGTGGGTGACCCATATAAAGACACCGCTGGCCCAGCAATCAATCCATTGATCAAGATCATCAATATCGTTGCATTGCTGTTAATCCCACTTCTTTAATTCATGATTGATTCATATTTGAATCGATAGTGAGGGTTACAATTCGTTACACAAAGGGAGAGGATAAAATGTTAAAAAACATTCCTCTCCCAAGATGTTATAAATCAATCTAAATGCAAGATAATTACAAAAAGAGACGCATGAAAAAAATAGGAATAATTTATTTCTTGCTGGCAACAATCAGCTATGGTGCTCAGAGCACCTCATTGATGGAGGTTTATCAATTGGCGACTGTCAATGACCCGTTGATCAAAGAAGCACTGGCAAATAAAGAAGCCATCATTGAGAGCAGACCACAGGCTCGAAGCTTGATTCTGCCTCAGCTCAGTAGTTCAGCAACATTTTCAGACAGTGATGTGAATGGGCAAAGTACTTTCCAACAAAAATTCATCAATCCGATAACGGGAGATGAAAGTGTATTGACAAGCAATACAGACTTTATCCAAGAATCAGAAACACTGCAGTGGGATATCTCCCTGAGACAGTCGATCTTCGATTATGGTATTTGGATGAACCTTCGAAAAGCCAATAAGACAGTTGCCCAAGCAGAAGTTGATTACCTTGCAGCAGAACAAAATCTAATGATTAGGGTGGCATCGGGTTACTTCAATATCCTAGCTGCAGAAGACACGCTCGAAGCAGAGCAAGCCGCAAGACAATCTATAGAAAAGCAACTGGACCAGGCTCAAAAACGATTTGAGGTTGGCTTAATAGCCATCACAGATGTCCAAGAAGCACGAGCTGCGTATGATCAGTCAATTGCCAATGAAATCATTGCAAAAAGAAGTTTGGCCACTGCAAAAGAATCGCTAAGATCGATTACGGATAGTTACCCTGGTAAACTCAAAAAACCGGACAATAATCTTCCATTAATCATGCCCAATCCACAAAGAGAAAATGATTGGGTTGACACATCTCTTGGGCAAAACTTAAGCCTTATGTCTGCAGAAGTTGGTGTAGAAATCGCCAGAAGCGAGATCAAAATCCAAAGAAGTGGGCATTTGCCAACCATTGGGCTTCAGGCCGCAAGAAGAGAGACTGATACCGATAGTTTTAGGTCCGATAGCGGAGGATCCCTCAGTCCTGCTGACTCTGAAAACATCAGTGACGGCATTGGTATACAAATGACACTTCCGCTCTATAGTGGAGGTCAAGTCAGATCAAGGGTTAAGCAAGCTGTTGCCAGACATCGAGCTTCAAAGGAGAAGCTGGAACGTGTAGCAAGAGAAACCACAAAAGTTGCAAGAGACTCATACTTGGGCGTTATCTCTGGGATCGCCACTGTGAAGGCGCTCCAGCAATCAGTAATGTCATCAGCAACGGCCTTGCAAGCAACAGAAGCTGGATATGAAGTGGGAACCAGAACAACCGTCGATGTTTTGGATGCGAGGAGAAGACTGTTCTCCGCCCAGAAGAATCTCGCCATCAGTAAATATGACTATATTTTAAATATCTTGAAGCTTAAGCAAGCTGCAGGAACTTTAAAAGTGGAAGACCTGGAACAAATTAACACCTGGCTAATGTAAATCCAGTAGCGGTCTTATCAACTGCAAAATCTTTTCTTTTGATCCTTTGTTCTTTTCAATAACCTGCTTGGCATTTTCTGTCATTTGCATATATCTCTGATTGTCATCTGAAAGTTCTAATATAGCATTCGATATGTCTCTATGATCTCTTACAATTATGATTGCTTGATTTGATTGAAACTGATCTGCAATTTCTTGCACATTTTCCAGTCTAGGTCCTGTTAAGATTGGCTTCATCAGTATTGCTGGTTCTATTAGATTATGACCACCAATATCAAACAAGCTTCCTCCAACAAATGAAACTTCGCTCACAGAATAAAAGAATAGTAAATCACCAAGTGTGTCTAAAAGCAGGACATCTGATTTAATTTCCCTGTCTTTATTTTCCGACCACTTGCAATAGCTCAGACCACTCTGATCTAATATTTTTGAAACAGTTTGAAATCTCTCCGGCTTTCTGGGTGCAAGAATTAGAAGGGCCTCAGGTATTTTCTCTTTAATCAGTTTATGTGCTCTTATGGCTTCAGTTTCTTCAAGATCATGAGTGCTCCCTGCTGTCCATGAGAATCTTCCGCTTATAATCTCAGCTCTAAAATCATTTACATCCATGGATGAGCCAAAATTGATTTCTGTATCAAATTTTAGATTTCCAGTGACGAATGTTCTATCCTCTTTTGCACCCAGTGATATAAATTTCTGAGCATCCTCTTCGGATTGCGATGCAACAACGATACCCTGTGAGACACTGTCTTTGAATAATCCGAATAGAATTGAATATTTCTTCATCGAATCATCAGATATGCATGCGCTTGCTAGTATCAATGGAATTTCTTTTCTCCCACAGAAATGATAAATATTCGGCCATATCTCCGTTTCAATGATGATAGCGACTTTGGGTTTTGCCCATTCAAAGAATCTCTTCACCGGGCCTTTCAAATCATAAGGAAGGTAAACATTGATTACTTTGTCTTGAAATAACTCTCTTATAAGGGCAGATCCCGTTGGGGTTGTGCATGTGAATATTACTTGATGATCTGGGTTTTCATCCAATAATGAGCAGACCAATGATTGAGCGGCATTGACCTCTCCATATGAAACAGCATGAACCCATATGGTTTGATCATTCTCATGCTTCTCGTAAAATCCAAATCGTTCTGCAATTCTGTTGGTGTACCTTCGATCAGATATTGACCTTAGAATCAGATGCACTATCAGCAAAGGTGAAACTAGATATGTAAATATATCGTAAAAAAAACGTGATATTTTGGTTGCGAGCATCTTGCCATCATAATCCTTGAATGATTACCAAACTAGCTTTTTGTTTAGGAAAAAATATCGATGCTGGCTATTCAGAACGTCCGTAATCAACTTTTCTATAATTGACTTTTATTTCTTTAAAGCCTTCTGCGAACTCATCGACAATCTCACCCTTGATACCGTTTCTGATTTGATTGAGATCTCTCACGATCAACGCAAGCCTTCCAACCTCTTCCAATGGCATGTCAACGCCTCTTCGAATATCGCCTTCTGTGTCCCATATTTTTCCGTTGATCTCATACATTCTGTCAATAAATGTCTCGACTGATTCACCATCAGGAATTTCTTTCTTGTATGCGTTCAGTTCTTCAGTGACGTCCTCATCCGTCCTCCGTGACTTAAGCAAAGTTATGGTATATCGGTCAATGATTTCTGAAAGAGGCATTTTCATCTGTCTTTTCTCTATATCATCCGCACTTTGAATGACCGCAATTCAAGCAAGTCTCGCAACCATCCATAAGCACCGTTGCGACTGTATT
>PBDY01000014.1 GCA_002717445.1 Gammaproteobacteria bacterium
AATACAGGAAACATATGGGAATCAAGAAGTGATTGCACCAATGAAAATGACTTTGAGAATACTGTGTGTGTTTTCGCTGATGCTTTTCATTGGAATTCATGACACAGAGGCGAAGACGATTAAGTATGAGAAAGTACAGCTTGATATTGCTCAAAATGAAATTCCATTTGAAGAATTGCTGGATGTTGGAATCATGATTTTTGACCCGAATGTGCCTGAGAAAGAGAACCCAATGATTTTTCCTGAAATCAGAAAAGCCGAGGCCAGATATATGCCATACCACCTCAAAAAGACTTTGGAGAATACTGGACATTGGGGTGGCGTTTGGGTGCTCCCCGAGAGATCAAAAGCCATTGATCTAATCATTGTTGGGAGGATTGAGAAATCCGATGGCCTTGATGTGGAATTGAAAATTGGTGTGTGGGACGTTGTTGGATCCCAGTGGATCAATAAAACATATGAATCAAATATTGCGAAAAGCTCTTACAGTAAGCGAAGGGATCTCACACAAGACCCATATCAGAATATTTTCAATAAGATTGCCAATGATCTTCTGCAAATCAAACAATCAAAAGATAGAGAAGCACTCATTCGACTTTCTCAAACGGGGGAAATCCGTTTTGCCTCAGAGTTGATCCCCGTTTACGACGATTATATTTCTAAAAATAAGAAAAATATTTATTCGCTTGAACGCCTTCCATCTGAAGACGATGAAATCATGCAAAGAATTCTCGAGGTACAAGAAAGGGAATTTTTATTGCTCGATACTCTCAATGAATACTACGGCCAACTCTATGAAAACCTATCTCAACCTTATGAGGATTGGAGAAAGCTTTCCAGAGAAGACATGATTACTTATGAGGAACTCCAAAGATCGGCAAGAACCAGAAAAATACTGGGTGCAGTAGCATTGGCTGGCGCTTTGGCAACTGATGGAGATAGTAGGGCGAGCAGTACCATGAGACAAATGGCTGTTTATGGAGGCATTGAAGCAATGAGAAGTGGCTTCGCCACGGCATCTGAAGCCAAGATTTATCAGGAATCATTGAAAGAATCCGGAGCCGACTTCGATTCACAAGCACAACCATTGGTGATTGAATTAGAGGGCCAAACAATTCGCCTCACAGGCAGTGCTGAAGAAAAATTTCAAGAATGGCGAAGACTGCTCAAAGAAATTTATATCGATGAGACAGGTTTTACTATTCCTCAGGCTGAAGCTGAATAACCAAAACTCATGAGTGAGTCTACTGATCAAAAAACTACTCATGCATCGGTTCAATCTGAAGAGCAGACCTTATACCAGAAAAAATTAGAGAAAGAGCGTTACAAGTCAATCAGTGTCAAAAAGGTGCAGGGATTTTAGCTGGACTAACTTTATTACTGTTTGTTGTTATTTTTGTTCTCCCTTTGCTTGTGCAAGAAAACACAGAAGATTCAACCACACTAGAAGCAGAAGAAAAACCGATCCTTATTCCAAATCAAGAAATATTGGCCCAGATGCCAATTGCAGAAGCGTTGCTTTCTGAACTCCTAATTAAGATTGAATCCCTTAAGCTTAAGGGCATTCTTTTTTGGGGAATGGGTGAATGGGAAGAGGTGCTGCTTGCACAGCAAGGTGGCGACTCAGCATTCATTGAAAAGAAGTATGATGTCGCAGCAGATCAATATCGGCAGGCGCTCCAGATGCTTTCCGATATGGAGATCTCTATCCCCAGTGTTTTATCGAATGCCCTTAAGTCGGGAAAAACATCAATCCTTGATGGAAATAAAGATGATGCCATTGCCAATTTTGAAATCGCATTGGCCATCGATGGCAATAATTCAGAAGCCAAACAAGGACTGGATCGCGCTCTGAAGCTGGATCAAGTTTTAGAAAGGACCGAAAAAGGTGAAGTGAAATATGGAATGGGGGAATATGAGCTTGCCATTGAAACATTTGAAGATGCTCTATCAATTGACCCCAACTGGGAACCTGCAAAGAATGGACTCAATCGAGCTAAGCAATCATTTGAAGAGAAGCTTTTTCAGGACTCAATATCAAAAGGGTATCAATATTTGATCAATGAATCTTTTGACGAAGCACAGAGATTATTTGAGCAAGCACTGTCAATTCAACCGAGCTCTTTAGAGGCTCAACAGGCAATTGATGAGCTCAATTTAAAAAGAATTGCGAGCCTGACAAAATCACTCAAGTACAAGGGGCTGATTGCAGAAGTCAATGAGGAATGGGGTCAAGCGAAGGATTTTTATGAAGAAATTCTTGCCATTGATCCAAATATCGAAGAGGTCAAAGAGAGTCTCAATAGAGTTGAGTCAAGAATTTTACTCGATGATGAGATGATATCGATCATTGCCAGAAGTAACTTCTATAACGACAACAAAGTTTTGGGTCAAGCTCAGGCAATATTGCAGACTGCAAAATCGATCGAGCGAATTGGGCCCAAAATGGAAGAGTCTATTCAAAAACTGGATTCTCTCATCCAGATTGCTTTGGTCCCCATTGATGTGTTATTCGAATCTGACCAACTCACAGAGGTTACGATATTCAAAGTTGATCAAATGGGGAGCTTCCAACAAAAAATAGTTTCTCTAAGGCCAGGAATTTATACTGCCAGAGGTAGCCGAAGAGGCTTTAAGGACGAAACCATAAGATTCAGAGTAGAGCCTAATAAGCAGAACCAAAGAATCAGAATTATTTGCAATAATAAAATATGAGCCAAATCATTATTCAAGCAAGCAATGAATCGAAGACTATAAATCAAGATAGTTTTCCGATTAGAATTGGTACCGATCTTAACTCTGAGGTTTTGATTTCAGGATCGCTTGCTCAAGGCTTGGTCGCAACCATTGATTTAATAGGTGATAAATACCTTCTTCAAATCACCAGTCAAACCGTTGATGCTTTAATAAATGGCAATAATTTAAAAGGCAGTCATTGGATAAAGAGTGGAGATGAATTAAAGATCAATAATGCAATTATTGAATTCAATCAAGAAGGCAGTAATCTTCTGCTTTCGGTCAATGATATCAGTGCAGAGCAGCCAACTATTTTTGAAAAAAGGCAATCAGAGAGCATATTTGAGAATAAAGCTTTCCAAAAATTTGCCACAGTCTCCGCTCTCATAATCATTTATTTTTCCTTTTACTTTTTTACAGCAAAAGCAGTAAAGATCGATGTTTTAGATCAATTGGATGGAAGTTTCATCACTCAAGATTCAAAAATAAACATCTCAGGTGGGTTATTCCCTAAAGTTAATATTGGTGGCAGATATTTAATACGCAGCGGTGATTACAGAATTAAGATTGTGAATGATGGCTATCTCTCAATCTTTGAAGAAACCATAACGATTAATGAGAAGGACTCTCAGGATATAGGTTTTGAATTGGAAAGACTTCCAGGAATTATTTCGCTTAAAACGAATCCAGATTTCAATGATTTCTTTGATGAATATGATCTTTATCTTGATGGTTCAATTTATGAAAGCAAAGAATGTGAGGATAGTTATGGAAATTGTAAAAGGGCCCCAATACTGAAAGCTGGAGAGTGGGAAATTGAACTTCGCTTTGATAGATATTTTTCCGTCAAGAAGAAAATCTTCGTAAAAGGAAAGGGTGAGACACAAGAATACTTTTTTGATCTTGAGCCAGCATGGGCTGATGTCAGTGTTTCGACTGACCCAGAGGGAGCAAACATTTTTAATGGTGATGAAGGATTAGGCATGACTCCTTCCAATATTGAGCTCATTCAAGGCAAAAATATACTTTTGCTTAAAAAGTCTGGATACAAAGATTACAACATTGATTTGGATGTGATTGCTCAGGAATCAATATCACTGGACTCATTGACACTTTCTAGATTGGATGTGCCCTTAAGGATAGTTACGGAACCGGAAGGTGCTTCGGTCAATCTTAATTCAGAGTATCGAGGATTGGCACCCATTGAAATCATGTTAGAGCCACTTGTTGACCATGAATTGATGGTGTCAAAACCGGGTTATAAAGATATCAATAATAAAGTTACTCTCAATACCATTGAGGATCTCTATTCAAAAGGAAAAGAACGTGTGGTTTTAGATTATTCCCTTGAAGCAATCTTTGGAGAAGTCTCTTTTGTTGGCACAGATGGTGCAAAGGTCTATCGTTCCGATGATTTAATCGGTGTGATTCCTTTTGCTATGGAAATGATCAGTGAAGAACAGCAATTAAAAGTAAAAAAAGATGGACTAGTGAGTCAAGAAATCAAGATGACCCCGAATCCAAACTATCCACAGAAGATTGAAGTCACTTTACTGACGGAGAAAGAGTCAGTTCTTGCTGCTATTCCAAAGATTTTGAAGACTTCTCAATCGCAAGAGATGAAATTAATTTTACCCGGTTCCTTCATTATGGGCACACCGAGGCGATCTCAAGGAAGGCTTTCAAATGAAAATGAGAGATTGGTTGGGATCACTAAGCCTTTTTATATTGCGACAAAAGAGGTGACGAATAATGAATTCAGGGTCTTTAAGCCTAAGCATACTTCGGGTGCCGAAATGTTTAGAGAGTTATCGAATGGAATGCACCCCACTGTTATGGTCAGTTGGGCAGATGCAGCAGCGTATTGCAATTGGTTGAGTCTAAAGGAATCTTTGGTGCCTGCATACGAGAAAACTGATGGTCAATTCAAGCTAAAAATGCCCCTGACGAATGGATATAGGTTGCCTACTGAAGCCGAATGGGAATGGGTCTCCAGATACAATGGTGGAGCAGGGGAGCAAAGATACCCTTGGGGCGAAAGCATGCCGCCTATAGAAGAAAGTGGAAACTTCGCAGATGAATCAACGGAGAGCCTTTTAACAAATGTTCTAGATGAATACTGGGACGGCTACCCCGTGACCTCGCCCTCTGGAAGGTTTAATCCAAACATGTTAGGTATTTATGATTTGGGAGGTAATGTGGCCGAGTGGGTATCTGACTACTATGCGGTTCCAACGCGTCAAATCAGATTGGTGGAAGATGACCCATTGGGTCCAACAGAAGGGACCGCAAGGGTTATCAAAGGATCCAGTTGGAGAGACTCATCCCTTACAAAACTGCGTTATGCTTTCAGGGATTATGGAACCCAAGGAAGATTGGATGTTGGATTTAGAATCGCAAGGTATACTGATCTGGACAATGAAAAAGATGAAAATGAAAATTAAATTGTTTCTTGTTGTGATTATAGGATTCTCCATGTTGCTCGGTGTAACTTCATCAAATGCACAAGAGTTGGAAAGTGAGTCAAAATCACAAGAAGAGATTGATAGAGAGCTTGAAAAAGAATTGACAAAAATCCAAGAGGCATATGAAGAAGAATCATTGGAAGAATTTGTGCCATCGGAGCCACTGTCTGCAGATGTTGCAGTGAGTTTCCCGTCTGATATTTAGGAGTAACTCATGAATGGAAATAATTTATCGAAGGAATTTTTATATCAAGCACTTGCCTTGATCGTTTCCATCATCTTGGTTCATGCAACGTATGTTTCATTGATAAGACCAGAGGCAAAGGAAGTCATCAAAGAACAGCAGATCATGATTGAGCAAGACATCAATTATGTTCCCGAGAGATCATTTTATGTGATTGTTCGAGACTTTGAGCAGGAGTCCTGCTTTATTTTGATGCTTTGGGCTTTTGCAATCATGGCAATCAAAGCCAATGCTTCGATCAACGAACGACGCTTGCTGGGTGTGGACTTGATTCCCATTCGAGCGGGGGAAAGCATCAATCCAGTCTCTGCAACGGATTACCTTAGGCAGTTAGAGGGATTGGATGATTCAAAGCGTGATCTATTCTTAACCAGAACACTGATCCATGGCTTGAAACGATTCACCACAACTAAAAATGTTCAAGATGTGTCGACCACCACCCACACGATGGTGGAATCCGAAGCTGAAAGGTTAGAATCGGAGCTCTCAATGATCAGATACATTGCCTGGGCAATCCCTTCAATCGGATTCATCGGCACTGTAAGAGGAATTGGAGCAGCACTTTCATTGGCGCACAGAGCTGTGGATGGAGACATCAGTGGTGTTACTCAGAATCTGGGTGTGGCTTTTAATTCAACTTTTATAGCATTGCTCATCAGTATCGTAATCATGTTTATGGTGCATCAGCTTCAACTGCTTCAAGAAAGACAAATTTTTGAAACAGAGACCTACTGCGATGAGAATCTCATTACCCACCTGAAAGGTGAATGACTTCTTGATTCATGGCTAGAAGACAGTTCAACGTATTCAATCTCTCGTTTTTAGATGTCATCTCTTGTGGATTTGGTGCGGTGATATTGTTTTTTATGATCATCAATACGCAATCTAAGACCAGAAGTGAGAAGGCAAATGTTGAGCTTCAGGCTGAAAGCCAACTTTTAGAAGAAGAAGTTTTTGACGAGCAAAAAAAACTCGTAGTGCTTAAAAACACCATCGATCAAATGGATTCTGAGAATGAAATAATTGAAGGCAGTGTCAATGACTTGGCTAAAAAGATTGAAGACCTACTTAAAGAAATTGAATTCCTAGAAAATAACTCCGTAGCTTCTGTCGCAGACATCAATCAACTTGAGTCAGATGTAAAACAGTTGGATGAAGCAAACAAACGCATGATGTCCCAGATGGAAAGAGCAAGCAGCAATCCTGGAGACGCATTGAGAAGTTTTGATGGTGATGGGGATCGCCAATATCTCACCGAATTGAAGTTGGGAGGAGACCACGTTCTTTTTTTGGTTGATTCGTCCACAAGTATGCTTGGAAGGACTTATGTCAATGTCATTCGCTATAGAAATATGTCGGATCAAATGAAAGTCAAAGCGCCCAAATGGAGACAGGTTATCAATAGTGTCGATTGGTTGACCACCAGACTTAAGCCTGGCACAAAATTTCAAATCTATGCCTTTAATGAAGATGCGCAAACCATTATTTCTGACTCAGATGGTGATTGGATTGAAGTCAAAGATGGGCTTGAGGTTGATGCTGCCATTCAGGATTTAAAGTCAGTGGTTCCAGACAAGGGGACAAGTCTTGTTAATGCATTTAGTCAGATCAACCAATTAACACCCAGGCCTGACAATATTTTTCTTATCACTGATGGCCTTCCGACCCAGGGGAAAAGGAAGCCTATTCGAGAAATGATTAGACCAGAACAAAGGCTGAGTTTTTTTGAGCAAGCATTGAGAGAATTGCCCCCGGTTCCTGTCAATGTTCTCTTATTTCCCATCGATGGTGATCCATTTGCATCTGCTGCTTATTGGAACCTTGCGCAGAGAACAAGGGGAAGCTTCATGGCCCCAGCAACGGATTGGCCATAATGAGAAAACGACGGAATATGGAAACCTTTAACCTGTCTTTTCTAGACGTGGTTTGTTGTGGCTTTGGTGCAGTGATTCTGCTTTTAGTGATTACCAAGATATATGAACCAATCAGCATTCAGGAAAGCAAGGTGAACATGGAAGAACTCGTTATAGAGCTCGAGAGAGAGCTCAACGAGCTTAAAGGTGAATCAACGGTGCTCAATCAAGAGATGATCGATTTAGAGGAACAGATTTCTGAAAACAGTGAAAGAAAAAATAAACTCAGTGGAGACATCTCTTCACTGGAGGCAGAATTCAATTCGAGCCAATCAATGGCTGAAGTGTCAGATGGAGTGCTCAATAATTTACTTGCAGCTAAGCAGGAACTGACCGAGGAAATGCAAAGATTGCTAGTGGACTATGATCCTCTTGATGATATTACTGTGGGAGGAATTCCAGTTGACAGCGAGTATGTGATTTTTGTGATTGATACATCTGGAAGCATGCAAAATGGCGCTTGGAGTACGGTTATAGAAAAAGTTTCCGAGACCTTGCTGGTTTATCCTGAGATCAGAGGCATACAGGTCCTTAATGACAGAGGAGATTATATGTTCTCGTCCTATGCTGGAAAATGGATACCTGATTCAAAAGAGATCAGAAGAACTATCACACAAACTCTAAGATTCTGGGCACCTGGAAGTGATTCAAATCCAGCCCCTGGAATCACTCAAGCAATCAATACTTTTTATTCTTCTGATAAGAAAATCAGTATTTATGTATTTGGAGATGATTTTATGCAAGGTTCTGTTGAAGCAGTTTGTAGGACTGTTGCACGAATTAACAAAGCGGATCGATTCGGTAATCGACTGGTCAGAATCCACGGAGTTGGCTTCCCATCAGGGGGGTCAGCAAGACCTGCAGAGTTTGCACATTTAATGCGAAAACTCTCTGAACAAAATGGAGGAACTTTTGTTGCATTACCAAATAGCTCTTAAAAGGAGGGGAAAATGGATATTGAAGAATTAGAAAAGAAACACTGCGTACCTTGCGAGGGAGGGGTTGATCCGCTGGATCAAGATGCAGTCAAGCAGATTGCTAAAGCCATTGATCCTGAATGGAAAATTGCGGAAGATTTTAAGTCGATTTCAAAAGAATTTAAGTTTGATGGGTATAACAAAACCATTTCATTTGTTAACGCTGTGGCTTGGATTGCCGAGTCAGAAGATCATCATCCCGATCTAACAGTGAAGTATGGGTCTTGCGCTGTGCTTTATACCACCCATGCAATCGGCGGATTATCTGAAAATGACTTTATTTGCGCCAAGAAAATTGACAATATCTTGTCTTAGACCGCTTCATAAAATTCATGCGAGTGATTTGGCAATAAATAAGGAATCACTTTTAGGTGATGTTCCTTGCTCATGCTTCTTCCGAAATTAATCCTGTCTTGAACGCTTTCCCATTCCTCAATCATTACAAAATGTTCCCCATGGTCATGTTCTTCTTCAGGGGCATTCGCGAGTTCTTCTTTTGAGTAGGTTGCTCTTACCGCTTGCTCCATTGCACCGGTTTTGGCTCTAAAGATATTTCGAGAAATAAAGCCGGGTGCTTCTTCATACATGCTTTGTAACTCCTGATAATATTTTTGAACTTCTGAAGCATGATCTTCTTTGGCATATATTGTGACAATGTATGTTTCTATTTTCATTTATCCTCTGCTTGAATTACTTTAGCGTAAGTGACATCTTACAATCAGAAGTGAATCAAGTGTATGCATCAGAAGAAAATTTTTTTAACGCGGCAGAAGCCTTATCAGGAATCATCAAGCAAACTCCATTGCTTTGGTCGAAAAGTTTGAATGAGAAACTGAGAGCCAATTTATATCTAAAGGCGGAGTGCCTTCAGCTAACAGGATCATTCAAGTTAAGAGGCGCTTATTACTGTATGCACCGTCAATTTATGAAAGAAGGCAAACAAGATGTCGTTGCTTTTTCATCAGGCAATCATGCCCAGGGTGTCGCAATGGCTGCAAAAATGTTGAACACAAAGGCAACCCTTGTCATGCCGAGCGATGCGCCACAGTCAAAGATTGACAATACAATAGCTTTGGGAGCAGAGGTTGTTTTCTATGATCGTTACAGGGAATCGAGAGAGAAGATTGCACAAAATTTAGCAAATGAGAGTGGTGCATTCTTAATTCCTGCTTATGATCACGATGATGTGATATGTGGCCAGGGAACAGTTGGCTTGGAAGCATTCCATCAGATGGCAAATATCGGGCGATCATTGGATCGCTTTTACTGCCCGATTGGTGGAGGTGGATTGATTGCTGGTTCATCTTCTGCATTAAATCTTTTTAATCCAAATGCTAATATTATCGGTGTTGAGCCAGAATCACTGAATGATACACAACGATCCTTAGCTTCTGGCAAAAGGGAGAGCATCAAAATTCAACCCAACACACTCTGTGATTCCCTCATGGCTGAAACACCTGGTGAAATCACATTCAGCATCAATCAGAGATTGATTTCCTCTATTGACACAGTTACCGATCGACAGGTTATTGATGCCATGAGAATGGCTTTCAATGAGTTTGGAATCATTGTAGAGCCTGGTGGAGCGGCTTCACTCGCTGCAGCAATATCAGCCATCGGTCAAAAAACAGTTGCTAAAGAAGAAAATATTGTAGTGGTCTTGAGCGGAGGAAATATTTCAGAAGAGCGTCATCGGAAACTTATCAATTAATGATTGATGTATCTTTTTATAAATCGTATCTTATGATGGTTTTTTGAGAATAGTCTCATAGGTGACCAATGCATGAATACAATACAGGTTAGAAATCCAAGAACCGGCGAGAATGATTATAGTTTTGAGGCAACATCAGCCGATGAAATTTCAAACATTGTTGATGAATTAAGACAAAACCAACCCAATTGGGCTGCAAAGACTGTCGATGAAAGAGCAGATGTCTTAGACCAATGGGCAAAGATGGTTGCTGAAAGCGATGAGCTTCTAGAGGCACTCATTGCCGATACAGGCCGCTATTTTATCTGTACTGGCGAAGTCGCACAATTAACAAAGATGGTTCCTGGCTGGAGAGCATTGGGAAACCGAGTCTTTTCAGAGCAAGAACCGCTTCAGTCATCCGTACCAAGTGTCACCTATACACATCAATATAAGTCATTTGAGGTCGTGGGAATCATAGGCCCATGGAATTTCCCATTCTTGATTACGCTGATCGATTTAATACCAGCATTAATGGCAGGATCCACAGTGATTGTAAAGCCCAGTGAGATTACTCCAAGGTTTATTAAGCCAATACAAGATATCATTCGAAAGATACCTGAGCTTCACAAAGTATGTCGATTTGTTCAGGGCGGAGGACAAACCGGCCAAGACTTAATTGATAATGTCGATGCACTTTGTTTTACAGGAAGTGTAAAGACTGGAAAATTGGTCTACGAGAGTGGAGCAAGGAACTTTATTCCTGTCTATGCTGAATTGGGAGGAAAAGATCCTGTCATTGTCACTGAAAATGCTGACCCCGTTGATTCAGCCCGCATAATACTAAGAGCATCTGTTCAGGCCACTGGACAAGCGTGCCAGTCAATAGAAAGAGTTTATGTTCATCAATCAATTGCAGATCGATTTATTGACGCATTGGCCAATCAAGCAAGCGAGGTGACACTGAATTATCCAGATGTCAGACAAGGACACATCGGCCCACTGATTTTTGATAAACAAGCAGACATCATTGCTGATCATATTGAAGATGCAAAAGACAAAGGAGCAACAATACTCACCGGGGGTGAGATTGAGGACCATGGCGGTGGAAAGTGGATCAAGCCAACCGTTATTAAAGATGCCGACCACTCGATGAAAGTAATGACCGAGGAGACCTTTGGCCCCGTTATCCCTGTTATGGCATATGATAAAATTGAAGATGCAATTGCTCTAGCCAATGACACAGTTTATGGTTTATCAGCGGCTGTTCTAGCAGGCAGTCATGAGGAGGCTTTGGCCATTGCAAAGAAAATTGATGCAGGGGCTGTCACATTGCAAGATTGTGGTGCAACAACCTACGTTTTTGATGGAGAGAAAAACTGGTTTAAGCTCTCTGGCATTGGTGCTTCAAGAATGGGCGAAATGGGAATGCTTAGGTTTTTCAGAAAGAAGGTTCTTTATGCTCAGCATGGTCAGACCCATGACATCAATGCGATGGGAGAGCGATAGTCTTAAAACATTGACTTAGGATCGTTTCCATCGACCTCTGGGTCAGGATCTTTGCCCTCCATAAAAGGACCTGTAATCATTTGATCATAAGACATTCCTGGGCCGATCATTGGAAATACCATGGCCTCAGGATCAATCACAACCTCAAGAAAAGCAGCTTTCTCGAAATTGATGAATCGCTGAATGGTTTCTTCTACCTTAGATTGATCGGTCAGCCTTTCCGCAAACCCAAAGCCATCTGATTTTGCAGACATAGTGAAGTCTTTTGTATGAAGGGTTTTATCGCTTGCTGATAGACGCCCACCATAATAAAGCTTCTGCCATTGCTTAACCATGCCGTCTCCTGAGTTATTGAGAAGGAGCACCTTAATGGGTAAGTCATAATTTGTTATGGTTTCAAGGTCCCCTAAATTCATTCTTATACTGCCATCACCATCGATATCGATCACCGTCTTATCGGGATGTGCAAATTGAGCACCGATTGCAGCAGGTATGCCAAACCCCATCGTTCCCATGCTCCCTGATGTCAGCCAAAGCCTGGGTTCTTTGAAGTCGAAATACTGTGCTGCCCACATTTGATGTTGACCCACACCGGTGGTGACAATTGCCTCACCCTTGGTGATTTTGTTAATGCATTCAATGACATGCTCTGGTTGAACCAGTTCAGATGACCGATTGAAGTTAAGGGGGTATTTTGATTTGAGTTCATTGGTATGATTGACCCAATCAGAAAAATTAAATTCAAGATTATTATTCTTCGCATGTTTGATGAGATCTTCCAGGGCTAAAGATAAAACGCCTAGATGAGACCATGCAGCATTCTTTACTTTATTGATTTCAGATGGATCGATATCAAAGTGAGCTATCACTTTGGCTCGAGGGGCAAATTTTTCAGGAACACCTGCAACACGATCATCGAAGCGAGAACCTATTGCAATCAAAAAGTCGCTTTCTTGAACGGCATAATTAGCATAAGGAGTGCCATGCATCCCCAGCATATTCAGGGAGGATCGATGTTGGGTATCGACTGCACCCAGTCCCATCAGTGTTGAAACCACTGGCAGATTAAAATGACCAACAAATTCACGGAGTTCTTTGGATGCGTTTGCAGAGATTACTCCACCACCAAAATAAATCAGTGGTTTTTTTGAATTGGCAAGATGCTCAAAAAATTCTGAGGATTTTTCTTCGCTCAAACGTGATTTTTCAATGGCTGATATCCTATCACTGTAAGCAGCAATATTGGCATCCTCATAATCCTCATCTGATATTTCAGCTGTCTGAACATCTTTTGGGATGTCAACAACCACAGGTCCAGGTCTTCCAGATGTTGCAACCTCAAATGCAGCCCTTAATGTCGCAGCCAATTTCTTCTCATTTGTGACGAGAAAGACATGCTTTGCAACAGATCCCATCACACTGGTTATTGGCGCTTCTTGAAAGGCATCGCTTCCAATGGATTGCCTGCTGACTTGTCCGCATATGATCACCATTGGTATAGAGTCAGCCATCGCATCTCTGACAGGCGTGACAGTATTGGTCGCACCCGGACCCGAGGTGACCATGACTATCCCTGGCTTTCCGGTTGATCGTGCATACCCTGATGCCATGAAACCAGCACCTTGTTCGTTCGAGGGAACGATCAACGGCATTGGTTTCTCTGAATTGGCTTCATTGTATTTAAAGACTTCATCATACGTAGGCAAAATGGCTCCACCGCTGTAACCAAAAATGGTTTCAACCCCTTCTTTTGCAAGAACATCTACTATTATTTCTGAGCCCGTTTTCATTTTTTATACTTAATCATCAATCACTAATATCTATAAAACATCAGTCTTATATTTTTTCAAGAAAAACACCATACTACAAAGACAAGTGAAAAGTAATCATCATAACTTTCTTCATTTGTTTTGATTAGTATGTACAATTCTATCCATCATAGAAATTTTAAGATAGTCAATGAAATGAAGCACACAATCGCAATTTTATTACAGAATGAGTCAGGGGCTCTAACACGGGTATCATCAATGTTTTCAACCAGGGGTTTTAATATTGATTCGTTGAGTGTTGCACCCACAAAAGATGCAATGATTTCAAGGTTGACCCTTGTCACTGATGTAAGTGATGAGCAAATGGATCAGGCGGTCAAGCAGCTTTATAAACTAATCGATGTCATCGATGTTTTAGATATCACACCGTTGGATCACATTGAAAGTGAATTAATGATGGTTAAGCTTAGGATTTCTGACGATAATCTCAATTCAATCAAAACAATTTTCTATGATTACTCTGCTGAAATCATCAATGAGAAGGACGATCTAACCATTATTCAAATGCTGGCTGAGCCAGATAGGATCAATGAGTTTCTTAAATCAATCGAGAGCTTAAGTGACCTGATTGCGATCGCTCGCTCCGGACCTTTATCGGTTGTTAAAGGCGATATAAGCCTCAGTCTATAACTGTCAGAGACCCTTGCATGATTGCATAATGCCCTGGGAATGAGCAGAAAAAAGTATAGCTTTCACTGCTAGAAAGATCAGTCGTTGAGAAAGTGACAGTTGTGCTTTCACCGCCACCAATGATTTTGGAATAGGCAATCACCCTCGAATCCTCTTGAGGAACATAATTGTTTTGAGGACCAGCCGCACCCCCGGCTTGTGCAACAGCCATGAAGTCAGAGGATTTTGTCAGCACCCAGTTGTGCCCCATAATTTTTGCAGGCAATTGCCCGGTATGTTTCAAAGTGACAGTGACCGTTTCACATGCAGCGCTCACGGTCATTGCTTTTGAATTAAACTGAAGTGCATCATTGCTCTCTATGACTTGTTCGCAATCGGCAGCGATCGATTCTAAACTCAATGTTGAAAGAATTAATAAGATGAGAATATTTATCTTTTTCACTATTTTTCTCCTAGGTATGTATTTGACTGTTCGCAGAATGCATGGAATCAGTTCATATTTTTGATGAGTTCATCCCCAAATTCACTGCATTTGACAGGAGTAATGTTATCCATGAGTCTAGCAAAGTCATAAGTCACAGTTTTCCTTTGGATGGTTGCATCCATCGATTGAATTATAAGATCTGCCGCTTCTGTCCAGCCCATATACCGAAGCATCATTTCGCCTGACAATATTACAGATCCTGGATTCACTTTATCCAAATCTGTATATTTCGGTGCTGTTCCATGGGTTGCCTCAAATATCGCATGCCCTGTTATATTATTCATATTTCCACCAGGAGCGATCCCAATGCCACCTACTTGTGCCGCTAATGCGTCAGACAAATAGTCACCGTTAAGATTCATTGTTGCGATCACATCAAATTCCGATGGCCTGGTAAGCACTTGTTGAAGAGTGATGTCTGCAATTGCGTCTTTAACCAATATGGCTCCATTTTCAATGGCTTCAGATTGTTCCTCATTTGCTGCTTCTTCGCCTTTTTCTGCTTTTGTTCTTTCCCATTGATCCCAAGTGTATACATGATCACCATATTCTCTCTCGGCAAGCTCATATCCCCAATTCCTAAAAGCCCCTTCTGTAAACTTCATGATGTTGCCTTTATGAACAAAGGTCACACTGTCTTTATTGTTTTCTATTGCATAATCGAAAGCCGACCTAAGAAGTCTTTCAGAGCCTTCTAATGAGATGGTTTTAATCCCTATTCCCGATGATTCGGGAAAACGAATTTTTGAATATTCTTCTGGAAATGATTCTTTGAAGAGTGAAATAAATTTTTGGTTGGACTCGGTTCCTTGCTCGAACTCAATACCGGCATAAATGTCTTCGGTATTTTCTCTAAAAATGACCATGTCTACATTCTCTGGATTTGTAACCGGTGAAGGCACGCCTTGATACCATCGAACAGGCCTAAGGCAGACATATAAGTCCAGTAATTGCCTCAAAGCGACATTCAGCGACCTCATGCCACCACCTATTGGAGTTGTCAGTGGGCCTTTGATCGAAACCAAATATTCTCTGCATTTTTCAACGGTGTCATCTGGCAGCCAATCATTAAATTTATTGAAGGCTTTTTCGCCAGCGTAGACTTCTATCCAGTGTATTTTTCTTTCGCCTTGATAAGCTTTTTCTACTGCTGCATCGAAGACTCTGACCGATGCTCTCCAGATGTCTGGGCCGATTCCATCGCCTTCAATAAATGGGATTATGGGGTCATTGGGAACATGGAGTTTACCGTTATCCATTTGGATCTTCGAACCATTTTGCGACATATCTACCTCTAATTGACTCAGCTCATTATGTGTTCGTGCCACATTATGAATACTTTAGTTTTTGAATACAAGAGCAATTGGAAATCAATGCTTTTCTAGGAAATTAAAAAGAATTTCACAGAAAGCGATTTTTTGTTCTTTCCCAGCGACGACATGTGCAACGTCTTCCATCATGGCCCCCTCAGCATTTGGAATGCCCTCTTCGAGTGGCAATGTGGTTCTGGGTCCAGTAACAAGATCTTTTCCTGCATGAATGATCAGTGTTGGTGCAGATATTTTACTCAGCTTGTCTTTGACATCATGTTTTAAGCATGCTTCAACAAGCCTTTCATGTGTTTCATAATTTCCATTCAGTTCCTTCCATCCTGCATTCGGGCCTAGTAATTTATTTTTATTTTCATTGTAATATTCAGGAAGGAAAGAATAGATTGAAACTTTTTCCTGAAAGGTTAAAAAGCCTGAGTCACGATGAACATCCCTGAATAATTTTAGCTGATCATACAGATAGGTATCGCAATATGCCCACGCACCCATGTTGACCATGCTTCGAACAAGATCTGGACGATTGATCGCAATTTCTTGAGCGACACAGCATCCCATTCCTACTAGGCCGATGAGATGAACATTTTCCCATCCAAGGTGATCCAGTAAACCGGTCAAATCATCTGCGTGCATCCTCATTGAGGGATCAACACTTGGATCATCACTGGAGTCACAGATACCTCTGTAGTCAAAAACTAGAACTTGATATTTTTCAGTCAATCCTCTTGCCAAGAGCCCATCATTTCCATGACAAAATGTTCCCCATCCGCCCATACAAACGGCCGGATCACCTTCGCCATGTATTTCATAGTACATTTCATGATTATTTATATTGATGCTCGGCATATCAGTTCCTGGATTATTTTCAGTTAAAATTATATAGACTGCCATCAGGCTGATCTATTACTTTCTTTGCAAAATACTGGTAGTCTGAA
Source organism: Gammaproteobacteria bacterium (assembly GCA_002717445.1). GTDB lineage: Bacteria > Pseudomonadota > Gammaproteobacteria > Steroidobacterales > UBA11654 > CACPJA01. Next base: position 16,741 of record PBDY01000014.1, read on the forward strand.
ACTGAAATAACCAAGCAGGAGATTCCTCATTAACAGTAAAGAGACAAAGACCATTATGGAGTTTCTCGGGGAGAATCCAGATGTGGATGTTAGCGCAGCATGGGAAAGATGTTGGGGCATACAAACGAAGATAATCGAGAGGGTACAGAATCGATACGATGTTAAGAGACATTCCTCGTGTGATGGCAGAGAGTACTTTATTTCAGATGATCATGAGACCCATGGAAAAATGGAGGGCTCATTTAATTCATTTACTGGGAACGAAGTGGATTGGTTGGTTCACTCATGGATAGGCAACAGGCAGAGAAGCATTCTAGATATCAACGCCACCGTTTTTCTAGGTCAAATGAATCAAGTCCCTCACTTAACCATTATTTTTGGGACAATACCCAGACTTTATTTTTATGCTGAATACACACCGAGGATGGATTTGAGGACCAATCCAGACTATGTTTCTAAGTATTATGAGCCTGTGAACCAGGATTTCTTGGAATTTCGCGCCAGCCAAGATTGGACTCGTTTTGTTAGTCATGGAACTTATTTAAGATCTTTAATGTCACCAATTTGTGTGAGCTCGCATGCGGAACTCAATGATGCCAATATTGATTATTGCGAAGATTATCTGGAGAAATTTATTCAACGATGGTTCGATTGGTTGGACGAAGCAGATGAGTTGCCCATGGAGAAAAGAGATGAGCAGCAAAAATATGATTATGCTGTCAGAGAATTGGGCTACAGAAATGATCCAATGAACATTCTTCCGATTCAGGTATTTGGCGAAGAAGAAGCCAATCGGATGCTGGAGATGCGAATTGGGACAGAGCAAATTGCAGAAACAATGGGCCAATGGGCCAGATGAATGGAATGACAAAAGCATTATTGATTGATGACGATAAAAAACTTGGTGATTTACTAAAAAATTATCTAAAGACTTTCGACATTGATTTATTCGTAATCAATGATCCTCGCGAAGCAATCGGAACAATGAATGATCTTGATCCAGATCTACTGATACTCGATGTCATGATGCCATATATCAATGGTTTTGATCTCTGCAAGATGATCAGAGAAAAATCCGATAAACCTATCATCATGCTTAGCGCACGAGGAGAAGCCGACGATAAAGTCAAAGGAATTGATTTGGGAGCAGATGATTATCTATCCAAACCGTTTGAGGCAAGAGAACTGGTTGCAAGAATGCATGGCTTGCTCAGAAGGCTCCACAAGGACTCTGCCAAGAGCTTGGATCAGACTTTTGAAGTTGATCAACAAAGACTCGAAGTGTCCCTCAATGGAAGCATTTTAGACTTGACCACTAAGGAGTTTGAGCTTATGGATCTATTTATTAAGAATCCTGGAATCATTTTTTCAAGGGATGAAATCATCAAAGAAATCAAGGGCATTGATGTCCATTTATTTTCAAGATCAATCGACATTCTGATCTCACGTCTACGCCATAAAGTTGAAGATGATCCAAAAAAGCCGCAACTCATAAAAACAATTTGGGGGAAAGGCTATATGTTTGTTGAAAGCAGGTAAGCAAAAGATGTTACGTAGGATTAACTCACTTTCTATTAAATTGTTTGGAGTATTTTTAGTCACCGGACTCATCTACTTTTATCTTTTAGATTTTGGCGTTCGATCACTGGTATTGAATGAAGAAGTGAGAGATACCTTGGGTTATTATCACACCAGCTATCTAGGAAACCTCCTGGAAGATCTTGGCTATCCTCCAAATGCTCAGATTGCCGCTAAGGTTAGTCAAGATATGCCGTTTGATATTTTGATCACAGGNCCTGAATTCGAATGGAGTACAACGGGTCAGTTTCCAANTATTGATCCAATTGATTTTCAGCCGAGCGCATGGGACAGCATCAAGATAAAAAACAGCAGNGAACAAGCCCCGACATTGATTGAAAATTCAGAATTTGCAAGATACCAAAACAGAACCTATTTTAAGATCCCATATGGCGACTACACCGTCACGATGGTCAATCCAAAGCTATCGATTGAGGCTGGATCAACATACTTATTCGAAGTAATCACTCTGATCAGCCTCTCAATACTTTTATTGGCATATCTTTCTGTGAAAAGACTGATCAATCCGATTCAAAATATTCAGCAGGCTGCCACCAAGATTGGAGAAGGAGACTTGAAACACAGAATAGATCTTAATAGAAAAGACGAGCTTGGTCTCTTGGCAAAAGAAATCAATTTTCTTGCTGACAATGTGGTAGAAATGCTAGAAGCAAAGCAACGATTGAACATGGGTGTCAGTCATGAACTTAGGTCCCCTCTCACAAGGGCTAAGCTTCAGGTTGAGATGCTCAATGATCCCATCCAACGAGAGAATCTATTGGATGAGATTCAAGCGATGGAAAGCATTATTTCAAGCTTACTAGAAAGCGAGGCAATCAATTATGGACACAAAAAATTAGACTTATCCAGAGTCGATACTGGCAAAGCAGTAAGGAACTTAATGTCTGCTTCTGGCTTCCTAAAAGACATAAAAATTGAACTGGATATTGATGAAAAGCTTTTCATTGAGGCAGATCCGATATTGTTTCAAGTTATGTTGAAGAACATTCTTGAAAATGCATCCAGATATACGGTCAATGAAAAAAATCAAATTGATATTGCTGTGTCTCAAATTGATGTCGATACAATAAAAATAATCATAAAAGATTATGGTCCTGGATTGAAAACCTCAGACCTCGAAAAAGTTTTTGAGCCTTTTTATAGGGCTGAAGAATCAAGGAGCAGAAACAGCGGTGGCTATGGATTGGGTTTATATCTAACAAAACAAATAGCGGTCGCACACGGTGGCAGAATTTCAATTCAGAATCATGAAAATGGAGGCGCTGAGGTGTGCTTAATTTTACCCATCAAGCAGAGTTGATTCTTTTTGTTTTCTTCATATAGAAAAATAGAAAGATCTATGCTCTAATCGGCGTAGTTCTTAGGAGAAGTCATGCCAAAAATACATGTTATCGATAGCGAAGGTGAAGAGCATACTGTTGAGGGACAAGTAGGACTCTCATTGATGGAGAGTTTGAGAGATCTAGATAATGGAGTTCTGGCACTTTGCGGGGGAATGTGTTCTTGTGCAACATGTCATTGTTATATTGAAGAATCATGGGCAAGTAAAATGGGTGATCGTGAGGACGATGAACAAGAACTTTTAGAGGATCTTGACTCCTTTAGGGAAGATCAGTCAAGACTCTCTTGTCAGGTCGATTTCTCAGAGGAAATGGACGGAATTAGGGTTGAAATTGCTCCCGATGAATAAGGACATCATATGATTACACTGTTTCATGCCCCAGGAAGTCGATCGGTTAGAATTATCTGGCTTCTCGAAGAGCTGGGATTGGATTATGAACTCGAGGTTTTAAAAAGAGGGGAGATCAATCAAGCCTTCATCAAAGCGAGCCCCTTTTCAAAATTGCCTACGATCATAGATGGTGAAGTTGTGATGTCAGAATCTGTCGCGATCGTTCAATATATTCTGCAAAACTATGGCGAAGGAAGATTGGAGCCGAATCATGACTCTGAAGCATATGCTGAGTATCTCCAATGGTTGCATTTTGGTGAATCTGTCTTGATTGATCCAATCGTTTCAATTTTGATCAATAAGGTGTTCAGGCCAGAGGAGCATCGACATGAATATTCCATTAAAAGCGCTGAAAAATCTTTCATGAAAGTAATAAAAACCCTGAATTCAATAATGGAAGGCAGAACCTATATCATGGGAGATGATTTTACTGCTGCTGACATTATCAATGGTTATACTTTAAGATTGGCAGACAATTTGAAATTACTCTCGGACGCGCCTGAAACAGAAAACGTCGTTTGTTATTTTAGATCTTTACAGAGTAGGGCTGCCTATCAAAAGGCAATATCTGATACTACACATTAGGCCATTGATTAGACCAAGGCTTGGCTTGTTCAAGTTCAAGCGAGAGTTCCAATAATTCTTCTTCGTTTCCAAAGTTCGCATGCAGGTGTGTTCCAATGGGGAGACCGGATGATGACCAATGCATGGGCAATGAAATCGCAGGATCTCCTGTGACATTAGCAAGCGGTGTGAATGTAACGAAGTTAAGAGATCTTTCAAGCAATGTTTCAAACGAGACATCGGGTGACATCGACCCTATTTTTGGTGCCACTGTTTGTGTGACGGGAGAGAGTATGAAGTCAAAAGAATTAAATAATTCACGAGTTTTCAATGTGTCTTCTTTCAGTCTTGAAACCGCCAACTCAACATGACCCTCGGGTTGAGCGTCAAACCACTTTCCTAAATCTAAGGTCCATGGTTCGAGCAATGAATCAATTGCTGTTTGATCAGAGACAAAATTTTGTTCAGCAAAATCAATGAGACCTTTTGCTCCATAAGCCCACATGGTCAGGAATGAATCAGTAAAACGATTGCCGTCAATGAATGGTTTTATTTCCTCTACACGATGGCCAAGATCTTGACAGATAAGCGCAGAACTCTTGATCGCATCTTTGACTTCGGGCTCGGCTTCTTGTCCGAGCATATTTGTCGTGATCATCCCTATTTTGAATTTTTTTCCTTTCGGGACGATGTTTTGAGGCACAGGCTTCAATCCTGGACGATCCATTGATTGCATGTGATGAAGCGCAGTGATCGTGTCTCTTATGCTTCGTGTGTGAACAAATCTTACGCTCAAATCAACTGGACGGTTTGGTTGGGCATCATCGATTGTTCTGTGTATTGTGGGTTTTAATCCCACGATGCCGCAACAGGAAGCCGGAACTCGAATTGATCCGCCCCCATCAGAAGCCGAGGCAATAGAAACCATTCCAGAAGCAACTGCGGCAGCAGAACCGCCACTGGATCCTCCAGGGGAGTGATCGAAATTCCAAGGGTTTCTTGCAGGGCCCAATAGGAAAGATTCAGTGACTCCCAATAAACCAAACTCGGGGGTATTGGTTTTGCCTAATGAAATCAGTCCCATATCAAATGCGGCCTGAACATTGGAAGAATTTCTGTTGGCAATACGATTTGCAAACATTCGTGATCCACTCGTGGCTCTCACGCCTTTATGAAGCAGAAGATCTTTGATGAGGTAAGGCACACCCGGAAAAGCACCTTTCTTGTCATGGTTTTTTGCTGCCGACAATGCTTTTTCGAACGACCTAGTCACTACAGCATTCAAATAGCCATCAACGGCTTCGATTCTATTGATGGCTGACACGACCATTTCTTCGATGGAAACCTCTCCTTTTCTGATGAGTTCGGCTTGAGCAGTCGCATCCATTGTGAAGAACGGATCATTTTTGGCAAGAAGCTCTTGGATGGAAATAAGGTTGGAGAGACCAAGGCCCAAGCCTGTTCTTAGAAGTGTTCTTCTGTGTTTATTCGGCTTGCTCATTCTCTATATTAATTCTTGCACATTCTCAGGCGGTCGACCAATGATTGCCGATGTGTCGTTATAAACGATCGGGCGTTCAATGAGGACTGGATGCTCAACCATCATGGAAATTAAATCATCATCAGAGGTACTGGATAAATCAATGTTTAGATCCTTGATGATCGATTCACCTTTTCTAATCAAATTCGATGCTTCAATTCCTAGCTTCCCAAGCAATGCTTTAAGCTCAGTTTCACTGGGTGGATTTTGAAGATAGAGAATAATTTCTGCTTCAATATTATGGTTTTCAATTATTTCTAATGTCTTCCTTGATTTACTGCATCTGGGATTATGTAATATTGATAGCACCATAATAGGTTACATCCTTTGTGCTCCATCAAGATCAACACATCTACCGGAGTAATAATCGTTCATGAAGATAAATTCAGCCGCTTGTGCAACTTCATCTGGCTCTCCAATTCGACCAACAGGCACCATTTTTGAAAGTTTCTCTTTCACATTATCGGGCATCCCAGCGACCATTTCTGTATTGATAAAACCTGGAGCGATTGAGTTCACTCTTATTCCGTACTTTGAGAGTTCTTTCGCCCATACAACCGCCATGGATTGGACGCCTGCTTTAGTGGCTGAGTAATTTGTTTGACCAAAATTTCCATGCCTTGCAACACTCGAAATATTAATGATCACTCCGCCTTGTCCGCCTTCAATCATATATTGAGCAGCTTCCCTCCCGCATAAAAACACACCGGTCAGGTTTATGTCAATTACCGCTTGCCAGTCTTCAAGAGACATTCTCTTTACCAATTCTCCATCTTTGAATTTCACCAATAGACCGTCGCGTGTTATGCCTGCGTTATTGATTGATCCAACCAAAGGACCCATTTGATCAACCACTTCTGCATATGCATTAGCGACATCGTCTTCTTTTGTGACATCGGCAGAAACACACATGACCTGTGCCCCAGCATCTTCACATGCTGATGTTGTATCAGCAATACTGTTTTTATCGAGATCAATAAGTCCCAACTTACAGTTGTGCGAAGCCAGTCTTTTTGCCATTGCTGCTCCAAGTCCTCTTGCAGCACCAGTGATAATAATTGTTTTGCCTTTAATATCCATAATGTCCTCTTTATGTATTTTTTATAAAAATCTAGATTTTGAATTGTAACCGAAAATTTGATTAATTGACTAAAAAATAGGTACTTTATATCTCTAAAAAAAGAACGATGATGACACCCAAAATCTCAATGAAAAGATGTAATCTTTATTGCCATTATCCATTGAAGAAATTGAGTAAATATTGAGTTTTCTGTAAACTAACTTGCAATATTTTTTTCTTTAAAATTACCAAGTTTTTTTATATTTAAAAGGTGAGCTATGACTGACGCATATATTTTTGACCATGTTAGAAGCCCAAGAGGCAAGGGCAAATCTGACGGATCTCTTCACGAGGTAACGCCAATTGAATTACTATCTCAAGTATTGGCAGCATTGAGGGATAGAAATAATCTTGATACAAGTCGCGTTGATGATGTAATCATGGGAGTGGTACATAACCAAGGAGAGCAAGCTTCTAATCCTGCTCGAGTGGCTGCAATCAATGCTGGATATGCAGAAGAAGCCGCAGGAAAACAGTTGAATCGTTTTTGTGCATCTGGACTTGAAGCGGTCAATTCCGCAGCAGCGCAAGTAATGTCCGGCATGTCTGATCTATGCATCGGTGGTGGTTTGGAATCCATGTCCAGAGTTCCAATGGACACTGTCGGAGGAGCGCTTGCAGTAGATCCACAAGTGGCCTATGGAAGTTATTTTGTTCCTCAAGGGATCAGCGCCGATCTGATTGCGTCTAAATATGGTTTTACCCGAGAAGATGTTGACTCGTATGCTGTTGAGAGTCAAAAAAGGGCAGCTCATGCCAGAAATGAGGGTTATTTTGATAACTCAATTGTTCCAATCAAAGACAATCTTGGCGATGTCTTATTGGATCATGATGAATGCATAAGGGCAGAAACAACCATGGAGGATTTGGCAAAGCTCAAGCCATCTTTTATTCAAATGGGAGAATTTGGTTTCAATTCAGTTGCAATCCAGAGGTACCCTGAAGTAGAAAAAATGCAACACGTCCATCATGCAGGCAACTCAAGTGTAATTGTTGACGGAGCCAGTGCGGTAATGGTGGGTACAAAAGAGATTGGTGAAGAGTTGGGATTAACTCCAAGAGCAAGAATCGTTGGTTTTTCATCCACAGGTACCGAACCAACAATCATGCTGACGGGCCCCGCGCCATCAGCCGAGAAAGTTCTAAAAAGATGTGGAATGAGCAAGGGTGATATCGATTTATTCGAGCTCAATGAAGCCTTTGCTGTTGTTGTTCTGAGGTATATGCAACAAATGGATATTGATCATGAAACAATCAATGTCAATGGCGGTGCAATTGCTATGGGGCATCCGCTAGGCGCTACTGGTGGCATGGTTTTGGGAACCCTTATTGATGAAATGGAAAGAAGGGATCTGAATACCGGCTTAGTAAACTTATGCATCGGTGGCGGTATGGGAACATCAACGATTGTTGAACGTGTATAACTAATTATTTAAAAGGGAATACTGATGAGTAAAAACATTAATATGAGCGTCGATCAAGACGGGATTGCGGTCATTGAAATCGATGTTCAAGAACGGCCAATGAATGTAATTACAGTAGATTTTGCTGATGAATTTAAAAATTGTGTTGAGCAAGTACTTGGTGATGAAAAAGTCATCGGTGCAGTTGTCACTTCAGCAAAAAATGATTTCATGGCTGGCGCAGACTTAAAGACAATGTTGCCAAGCCTAATTGGTCTTGGTGATGCCTCAGCCATGGCTGAGAGAATAATTGAGAGTCATAAGGTTAATCGTGCCATGGAAACTGGAGGTAAACCATTTGTTGCTGCAATCAATGGCACGGCTTTAGGTGGGGGTTTAGAAATAACACTTTCATGTCACCACCGAATTGCAGCAGATAGAAAAGATGCTGTACTCGGCTTACCAGAAGTGATGGTTGGTCTCCTGCCAGGAGGTGGGGGAACCCAAAGACTTCCACGAATTATTGGGATACAGCCTGCATTAGAGCTCATGACACAAGGCAAGCATCTTAAACCTCAACAGGCAATGGCAATGGGTATTGTCAATGAACTGGCAGCTCCAGATGAATTATTGAGTAAAGCCAAGCATTGGATATTGGACGGTGGGAAAGCCGTTCAGCCTTGGGATAAAAAAGGATTCAAAGTTCCAGGTGGATTTGATCCAAATACCAAAGGAACAATACAGATGTTCTCAGTGGTTAATGCAATGGTTGCAAAAAATACAAACCATAATTATCCAGCTCCAATCTCCATTGTTTCTTCAGTCTATGAGGGATGCTTGCTTCCAATCGATAAAGGACTTGAAATTGAAGCCAAATACTTTGTTGGTCTACTCATGGACCCAGTTTCTGGGAATATGATCAGAAGCCTCTTTAACAATAAACAATCGGCAGATAAATTAAGAGCCAGACCCGATGGAGTAGAAAAACACACTGTCAAAACTCTGGGTATGCTCGGAGCAGGAATGATGGGGGCTGGAATTGCCTTGGTGAGTGCTCAAGCTGGGATGAAAGTCTACCTCTTGGACTCATCATTAGAGAATGCTGAGAAGGGCAAGGCTTATTCAGAAAAGTATTTCCAGAAAAGTGTTGCTAGAAAGAAGATGACTGAGGAGAAGAAAGTTGCAGTCTTGAAAAATATCATTCCAACTACTGATTACAATGATCTTAAAGATTGTGACTTAATTATTGAGGCAGTTTTCGAAAGCAGAGAAATCAAAGCTGATGTGACACAAAAAACTGAAGCAGTGATCGGAGAAGACATTGTCTTTGCATCCAATACTTCGACATTGCCAATATCTGGACTGGCCGAGTCATCTGGCAGACCTCACAATTTTATTGGTATGCACTTCTTCTCCCCTGTAGAAAGAATGCCTTTGGTCGAAATGATCATGGGAGAAAAATCTTCAGATGAAGCATTGGCTAAATCCTTGGATTATATTGCTCAGATTAAGAAAACACCCATAGTCGTTAATGATAGTCGAGGTTTTTACACCTCGAGAGTATTTAGTACCTCATGCAATGAAGCCAACGAGATGATTAAAGAAGGCGCCAATCCCGCATTAATAGAGAATGCTGCGAGGCATGCAGGATATCCGGTTGGACCGATAGCGGTTCAAGATGAAACCACCATTGATCTCTCTATCAAGATTCACAAACAATCAACCGAGGATTTAGGAGACGAATACAAACCAATGTCTTCAATTGATGTCATGCAAAAGATGTATGATCTTGGAAGATTGGGCAAGAGATTTGGCGGAGGTTTCTATGAGTACCCTGAGGGAGGAAAGAAATTCCTTTGGCCGGGCTTAGCCGAAATCTATCCCGTCAAAGAGGAGCAGCCAGACATACAAGAAATCAAGGATAGGCTGATGACTGTTCAATCGCTAGATGCATACCGATGTCTCGATGAAAATGTTCTCACCAATCCAGATGATGGGGATTTAGGCTCAATCTTTGCATGGGGATTTCCACCATGGACAGGCGGTGTTTTCTCATATATTGATATGGTGGGCATCGAGAACTTTGTTGCCCGTTGCGATGACTATTGCGAACGGTTCGGGCAGCGATTTGAGGTTCCAGAGAGTCTGAGAGAAATGGCAGAGAAAAAAGAGAAATTCTATTCCTAAAAGAGTTTTTTTACTTTAACCTATAGGGTCTCAAAATATATACATAGAAAAAGGGAGTCAATATGGCCAATCAAATGGGCGATGCATCTGAAGGGAGACCATCAGGTAAGGGCAAGCCACTCAATTCCATTGAACATAAAAGGTCCAAATCAGCAAAGACTTGGATCAAGAAGGAGCTTGCTCAGCAGCAAAAAAGGTTCAAGAAGATTCTTCAGAATATGGAGGACCTTACACCTAAGAGAAATAAATGGTATGCAGAGTTCTTAGAAACAGTTTCTACACGTGGAACCAATATCGATGGTGATACAAGAGCGGTTGTGGCAAAACAAGACTTACCTAAGCCACCAAGAAAAAAACACAGAGTTACCTATGAGGCAAAAGACCTCAAAGGCTTTGATCATTAATTTTTTAGAAGGGGAATAAAATGCCTAGACCACATATTGAGCCTTATGACGAAAGACCGGATGCATTCAGAAGAATGACACTGCCTGGCTTCGGCAAAGGCATGCACTATAAAGTGCTTAGCATGGATACAGATACTGGTGCTTGCTCGCTTCTTGTTAAGTTTGAAAGCGGCTACAAATTACCTCCAGGAATGAGCTATTCAGAATTGGAGATGTTTGTTGTTTCTGGTTCAGTGACTTACGGAGATACAACTTATGGAGAAGGGTATTACTTTCTAATTCCTCCTGGTGTATCGATGCCAGAGATGAGTGTAAAGCGAGGGGCTAAAGTCCTGATGTTCTATAACTACGGAGAACCAAGCTTCATACCTTCTGACGAGGATCATCCTCTTGCTGAAAGAGAACGTTTTTCGATCATTAATTCAATGGAAGATATTGCCTGGATGCCAGGGAATAGAATTGTTCCATCGGTTGCCTCTGGATGCATGCTTAAACTATTGAAATATGATATTCACACAGAAGCACATACTTTCTTATACTGCATGACACCTGGTTTTAACCAAGACAACATTTCTTATCATGATTGTTGTGAGGAGTCTTACCACATATGGGGAACCTCATGGATGATGCAGTTTGGGGATCTCCCAACCGGCGGATATTTCTGGAGACCTCCTTATATTAACCACGGAGCTTTTGCCAGTAAAAATGGAATCATTGCCATTGGAAGAACAGATGCACATTTGCATAACTACTTCCATCATAATCCATGGTCCACTCCCAAAGAGAATGCTGACAGGGCAGCTGCTAGGTTGAGACGCCTGAGGCCTTCGCTTTATAAGTGGATTCAGTCACCAGACGGGCACAATCATTTTACAGACTTTGAGTATCCGCACTACCACGATCACGACCACGATCACGGCTAGTAGTCGATACTTTAATCAATATGTCCGGGCCACTCAAGGGACTCAAGATACTGGAACTCACCAGTGTTGTTCTGGGTCCTTGGGCAGCACAAATACTTGCAGATATGGGAGCCGAAGTCATAAAGGTTGAGGCTCCTTTTGGCGACAGTAACAGGCAGTTGGGCGCATCAAGAAATCCCGGTATGGCTGCTTTATACCTATCTAATAATCGAAACAAAAGAAGTCTAGTTCTTGATCTGAAGCAAGAAAGTGCAAGGGATGCTCTTTTTGAAATCATTAAAGATTCAGACGTTTTTCTACACAACAATAGGCCACAAGTTATGACCAAGCTGGGATTGGAATACAAACAAATCTCTGAGGTCAACCCAAGCATCGTTTACTGCGGTACATATGGATATGGAAAAGAAGGGCCTTACGGTAAAAAAGGCGCACTGGATGATTCAATTCAGGCCGTCAGTGGAATTGCCAGTTTAAATGAGTTGGTGCTGGGAGAGCCCAGATACTTGCCGACAGTCGTTGCAGACAAGACCACCGCCATTACTGTTGTTTATTCAATTCTCGCTGCTCTTTATCATCGAGAAAGAACTGGAGAGGGTCAAGAAGTTGAAGTTCCAATGTTTGAATCAATGGTTTTTTTCACTATGGCAGAGCACATATGGGGAGAAATTTTTGAGCCTGCGCTGGGCCCTGCTGGTTATACCAGACTCATGTCGCACCATCGGAAACCATATAAAACCAAAGACGGCTACATTGCAGTACTGCCTTACATGAATAATCATTGGAAGACCTTTTGCGAAAAAGGCGGCAGACCAGATTTAGTTGAAGATGAGCGCTTCAAAGATCTCTCCTCAAGAGTTAAGAATATTGATGAAACTTATTCAGAGACTGGAAAGATCTTAGAATCAAGAACCACACAGGAATGGCTAGATATTTTTGATGAAACCAAGGTTCCTGTGATTGTCGTGAATAGTTTAGACGATCTTTTTCACGATCCACATCTCAACGAAGTGGGTTTTTGGCAAGAATACGAACATCCAACAGAAGGAAAGCTCAAGATGCCAGGTTTTCCTGCCAATTTCTCCAAAACACCTGCAACAATCAGGAAGCATGCCCCTAAGCTAGGAGAGCATACGATTGAGATTCTAAAAGAGGCAGGAATCAATGATGAAACCATCGAAGAGATGATTTCCTCTAAAGCAACATTGGTTTCTGATTAAGCTTTTTTCTGAAGCGTTTTAAGTTCCTCGATCACTTCGTCAGTGTGCCCATCAGGATCTACGCTTTTATAGTGTTTAACTATTACACCACTTGGATCAATGATGAATGATTCTCTTTTTGTGATCGTCATCATCATAAACTTACCCAAAACCCCGTAATCCACTGCAGACTCTCTTTCTACATCTGCCAGGATTGGATAAGGAAGACTGTATTTTTCACTGAACTCTTTGTGTGAATCCACATCGTCCAGACTGATGCCTAGAATTTTAGTATCAAGATCATCGAACGCAAAGATGTTGTCTCGGAAATTACATGCTTCAGTGGTGCACCCAGGTGTTCCATCTTTGGGATAAAAGAAAAGAACCACGTACTGACCCCTATAGTCTTCTAGTGTGTGCCAATCACCATTTTGATCTTGAAGCTTAAATGTTGGTGCCGAGTCTCCCACATTGGGTTGGGCATCAGTGTAGGCATTAGCCCATGCAAAAATTGAAATTAAAGCCGTCAATGACAACAGTTTTAAAAAGCTATTTTTCATAAATCATTCCTTAAGTTCGTTGTACTCCATTAGAACATATGTATTAATTAGTTTACATGGAATTTTTCGATCAGAAATTGGGTTTGGTTTTGCCTGGCGGAGGAGCCAGAGGTGCCTATCAAGTGGGCGTTTTAAAGGCGATCTCAGATATTCAAGGCAAAATAGAAGCGTCACCATTCAGAGTCATTAGTGGGACATCTGCTGGAGCGATCAATGCAAGCATGATCAGCAGCAGAATTGAAGATTTCCATCGGTCGATTCTTAATCTTGAGGATATATGGGAAAATTTCTCAACCAATCATATTTACAAGACCGAAAAGTTATTTATGCTGAAGCAAAGCCTTCATTGGTTGTTGACATTGGTCAGTGGTGGTGTATTGACTAAAAATCCCAGGTCTCTTTTGAACAACCAGCCTCTGAGAGGCTTGCTTGAGAAAACAATCGATTTTGAGTCCATAAATCATAATATCTCTTCAGGAGTTTTGGATGCTTTTATTCTTACAGCAGCGTCCTATGAGGAAAAACAATCAGTGTCATTTTTTTCGACCAACAGCAAGGTGGAGGATTGGCATAAAGTTGGAAGGTCAGGCAGGCAATCCAAGATCAATATTGACCATTTGATGGCGAGTGTTGCACTTCCCTTAATTTTCCCTGCAATCATGATTGATGGACAATATTATGGGGATGGCGCCATGCGTCAGGAGACGCCACTGTCACCTGCTATTCGTTTGGGAGCAACAAATCTTCTGATTATATCTACCGAGTCATCTATTGATGACTCGGTAGATCTCTCAAGAGTGCATTACCCTAATATTTCTGAGATTGGTGGATATGTTTTAGACGGATTATTTTCAGGCAGTCTTTATTCTGACCTTGAACGATTGGATCGCATCAACCAAGTGATCGCTCAAAATGATAACCAACAGGTCCGAACAAAAACCAAAGAACTCAGACATATAGACTATTTGGTTATCTCCCCTTCAAAAGATATAAATGAAATTGCCATGAATTGTTACGAAGATATTCCCTTGAGTATAAGGATGTTATTCAGAGGCATCGGAATTAATAGGTCTAATAATTCAGAGTTATTGAGCTTTTTACTATTTGAATCTAGTTTTTCTAAATCTCTAATTGATTTGGGCTTCCAAGATGCCATGAAGAGAAGAGAAGAGATCAAGAAATTTCTAGAGATTTAAAGCAGGAATAGGGTGGCAAGCCCAAGAAAAGTGACGAAGCCTAAGACGTCTGTAAGCGTTGTCATCATCACTCCACTGGCAAGAGCAGGATCAATGCCAATTTTTTTAAGTAAAAAAGGAATAGTGACCCCTGCAATTGCTGATGCAAAGATATTTAGCAGCATCGACACGCCAACGATGATCCCTATTTCCCAACTGGTTTGAAATAGCTGAACCGAAAAAAACGAAACAATAATTGCCCAAAATGTTCCATTGACCAGTGACACCATTATTTCTTTTGAAAGCAAGCGTACTGCATTTGAGCTTTGAATTCTGCCCATAGCAATGCCTCTTATAACTAATATCAGAGTCTGATTGCCTGCCACACCACCCATGCTAGCTACAATTGGCATCAGAACAGCCAATATAACGATTTGGTCAATCGTTGATTGAAATAAACTTACCGCTGATGCGACCAAGAATGCCGTGAATAGATTCGCACCAAGCCAAACGGCCCTTCTTCTTGAACTGACAAGAATCGGTGCAAAAATATCATCTTCATCATCAAGCCCTGCCATATTGAAGATCTCACTATTGGCCTGATCTTGGATAGCATCAACGACATCATCAACTGTTATTTCGCCCAGCAATTTGTTTTCTTTATTCACGACAGGAAGTGAAATCAAGTCAAGGTTTTGGAAGGTAGATATAACTTGATCAGCAGGAGAGGAGGCACTGATTGGGCTGATCTCGCTATCCATGATTTGCTCAATTGTTGCATCTGTGTCTTCGGTAAAGAGATCAACCAATTTCACTGAGCCAATATATTCATTCCTTCGATTGATGACATAAATAAAGTTTGTGTTCTCTGGCAATTTCTCTAGAGATCTTAAGTATCGAATAAGGCCTTTTATATTCAGACCCCTTCTGATTGAAAGAATATTTGGATTGGTTAGACCTCCTGCAGTATCTTCATCATATGACATGACTGATTCAAGTCTGATTTGATCCTGTCTATCGAGTGCACGGATAACTTCGTCGGTAATCTGATCGGGTAAATCGTTAAGAATATCCGCCAAGTCATCTAACTCAAGGTCTTGTGTTGCAGCAATAATCTGGTTTGTATCCATCTGATCAATGAAGTTCTGACGGACATCCTCAACAAGTTCTTTAAGAACCTCGCCTCCGTCCTCTTGATCAACCATACGCCAGAGGATTTCTCTCTTTCTTGGCTCCATGGACTCTAATAATCGAGCAATTTCATATGGGCTGAGTGAGGAGAGCTTGCTTCGAATTCCTATTGATCTTTCCCTTTCAAGATCATGCAGCAACTGTGTTAGATTCTTTTCAGTATTTGAAATTTTATTTCCCCAATGTAATCAATTTGCCAAAATGAAAGAGAAAAATCTATTTACATCCTGAAGCTTTCTCCAAGGTAAACCTTTTTCACTTGTTTGTTTTCAAGGATCTGGTCTGGCGTTCCATAAGCAATGGATGTACCTTCACTGACAATATAGCCTCGATCACAAATACCCAAAGTCTCTCTAACATTGTGATCCGTGATAAGTATTCCGATGCCCTCGGATGCAAGTGATTTTATAATCCTTTGTATATCCAGAACAGAAATTGGATCAACGCCTGCGAATGGCTCATCAAGCAGTATAAATTTAGGCTCAATTGAGAGCGTTCTTGCAATCTCAACCCTTCTCCTTTCTCCGCCTGAGAGACTCATCCCAATTGTATTTCTTATTTCATTGAGATTGAGTTGATCGATAAGCTTTTCAAGAATCTCAGATCTTTTTGTTTCTGATAGGTTGCCTCTCATTTCAAGCACAGCAAGAATATTTTCTTGAACTGTAAGCTTCCTAAAAACCGAGGCCTCTTGAGGCAGATAGCCTATTCCAATCCTTGCTCTTTTGTGTATCGGATAATTGGTGATGTCTAGATCATCCAATGTGATTTTTCCGCTACTGCATGAGACTAGTCCAACAGTCATATAAAAAGCTGTTGTTTTTCCCGCTCCGTTTGGTCCAAGCAATCCAATGATCTCTCCACTTTTAATATTGAAGCTCAGATTGTTGACTACCTTTCTGGAACGATATTTCTTTTCAAGTGATTCTGCTATCAATATGCTCATGTTTCATTAGTCCACCGAAATTGGTGCATTTCTTGTTCTAAATTTAATTTGATTCTTCTCAAGCGTTGCATTAAAACCAACAGCCTCAATGGTATTATTATTTAGAGTAATTGTTACCTCTTTATTCGTAGCTATTGTCATTTTATTGGGGTTTATTTCTATATATTCTGTTTCTATGAGTGATGGTCTAAGAGTAGAGCTATTCTTAATCACGACATTGCCCGATAAAACTAGAAGATTAGCGTCGTCATACATTTCACCTTTTTCTGACGAAATCTTCCAGTCATTTAGCTCATCCGAATAATACTTGAGTTCAACTTGTTCCAATATGATCTGGCTATTCCCACTTTCAGTTTTAGCTTTTTTAGAGAAAACCTTATAGGTTAGCTTTCCATCTGGGTCTGATCCAAAAAATTCTGCATTTTTTAGGCTGTAAATCTTTTCGCTGGAATCAAGTGATGTCTCAATTTCAAGTTGATTGGTAGATAGGTACGCAAGGTAGCTCCCAGTTGTTAAAAAAAGCAGGAGGGTCAATTTAAAGAAAAATTTAAACACAAGCCTTTTTCTACATTAAGCCGGCTCTAAATAGATCATGGATATTCAGGGCTCCTATTACTTTATTTTCTTTAGCGACGATAATTGAAGTGATCTTTTTTTCTTGAATGAGACTTACAGCATTGTAGGCAAGAGTATCAGCCGAGAGCACAAATGGATTTGCGGTCATGACTTCAGACATTTCTGTTGCTTGAATATCTATGTTTGATTCAAGCGTTCTTCTGAGATCCCCATCAGTAAAAATACCCACCAGTTGATTGTTTTGATCAACCACTGTGGTCATTCCCAATGCTTTCTGCGACATTTCAATCAGACCCCTTGCAAGCGTGTCATTTGAATAGACAACCGGTATTTCATCCTCAGTGTGCATGATGTCATTGATGGTCAGCAGTAATTGCTTACCAAGAGAGCCTCCTGGATGAGATTTTGCAAAATCTTCCTTGGTGAATCCTTTGCGCTCAAGAAGCGCTACGGCAAAGGCATCTCCAACTGCCAATGCAGTTGTAGTGCTGGCTGTTGGAGCAAGATTCATAGGACAAGCCTCTTCTTCTACAGGAACATGTATATGAACGTCTGACTCTTGAGATAGTTTAGAGTCAGCATTACCAGTGAAAGCCAATATCTTGATTTCTTTTTTCTTGAGGTATGGAATCAAAGAGACTATTTCTTCTGTTTCTCCAGAATAAGAGAATATCAATACGATGTCTTTCTCATCGATCATCCCAAGATCGCCATGGATTGCTTCACTGGGGTGAATAAAGTAGGAGGGCGTACCCGTGCTTGAAAGCGTTGCTGCGATCTTATCCGCAATATGCCCAGACTTACCTAGACCCATAACGATTAATTTGCCAGTACATTCAAGGCATAATTCACATGCTTCGATAAATGCTTCATCAATATGATCAATTTGCTTAGCAAGAGCCTTAGATTCTATTTCCAGAACCTTCTTTGCAACACCTATGTAATCAAAATTTGTCATGAACATTTAAAACAAAAAGCATAATGAGTTTCTCTATGTATAATCTCAACGAATTAAGAATATAATAAATAAAATGAATCCTGAACAAATAACTCAATTAATACAGTCTGCAATTCCTGATGCTGATGTTTCTGTTTCTAGTGATGATAATGTCCATTTCACTGCGATTGTGATCTCTTCATCGTTTGTGAATCTTTCATTAATTGATCGGCATAAGATCATTTATGCTTCTCTGGGGGGCAATATGCGACAAGAAATCCATGCACTCAGCATAGACGCTAGGACGCCAGAGTCCTAGTTCAAAAATACCGTTGAAAAAGTTAGTAATTAATGGTGGGTATCCTCTAAAGGGGGCTGTAAAAATATCAGGCGCAAAGAATGCAGCATTACCAATGATGACTGCATCCATTTTATCGGATCATGATATTACTCTCCATAATGTTCCTGAGCTAGCCGATGTCAGAACCATGATGACCTTGCTCGAATCCATGGGAATGAGGATAAACAAAAACCATGATGACTCATTGAAATTGAATGGCGCTCAAATCGAGTCAAAGTTTGCATCATACGACTTGGTCAAAACGATGAGGGCATCGATCATGGTCTTAGGACCATTGCTTGCAAAGTATGGTGAGGCAAAAGTTTCATTGCCCGGCGGATGTGCGATTGGTGCGCGACCAGTTGATCTTCACATACAGGGATTGGAAAAACTTGGAGCAAACATAGAGATCAAAGACGGTTATATATTGGCCTCTGCAGAACGTTTAAAAGGTTCGATGTATCATTTTCCAATAAAGAGTGTGACCGGTACCGCGAATATTCTGATGGCCGCGACCCTAGCAGAGGGTGAAACAAAGATCCATAATGCAGCTTGTGAGCCTGAGATTACCCATCTTGGCGAACTTCTAAATTCTATGGGAGCAAAAATTAAAGGCCTCGGGAAAGAATGCATCACTGTGGAAGGTGTGGAGAATCTTGGTGGCGCTGAAATCAAAATTATTCCGGATCGAATCGAAGCAATCACGATGATTATTGCTGGAATCATAACTCGAGGTGAGCTCACCATTCAGAACATCAATCCTTTACATATGCGACAACCGATTGAGTTGATCAGGCAGAGTGGAGCAAGGCTTGAGATTTTTGAGGATAGTTTGTTTGTGGACGGTTCAAATGAAATTCTTCCCATTGATTTTGAAACCCAGCCATACCCAGCTATACCCACTGATATACAAGCGCAATTGATGGTATTAAATGCCATTGCCGAGGGTGACTCTAAGGTCACTGAGACCATTTTCGAGAATCGATTTATGCATGTACTTGAGCTTAAGAGGATGGGTGCCAATATTAGGATTGCTGGCAATACCGCTGAAGTAAGAGGGGTTTCAAGATTAAACTCTGCCCCAGTAATGGCTACAGATTTAAGAGCTTCTGCAGCATTGATTCTTGCGGGTCTTATTGCGGATGGAGAAACGATTATTGATAGAATTTATCATTTAGATCGAGGTTATGAGAATCTTGAAGAAAAGCTTTCCAATATTGGTGCAAAAGTTCAAAGAATTGACTAATGATTTTTGTATATTCGTGTATAATCGCACATGATTTTTAGGGTGAATCGGTGAATAAAATCCATATGGAAAAAAACATTAACAGAAGAAAGTTCTTATCAATCGCTACGAGTGTTACCAGTGCAGTTGGTGGAATTTTTGCAGTCGGCGCATTTGTCTCATCCCTTCAGCCCAGTAAGAAAGCAAAAGCACTCGGTGCTTCTATCAAAGTAAATTTATCAAAACTCGAACCTGGCTCTATCATCAAAGTAATCTACAGAGGCAAGCCTATATGGGTTTTACGAAGAACTGAGCAAATGATCAATGAATTGGATAATGAGAATTCAAACTTAAGGGATCCAGAGTCAGACCTATCTATCCAGCCAGATTTTGCTAAGAATCAATTTCGGTCTAAGAATCCTGAATATTTTGTAGTCGAAGGCGTCTGCACCCACTTGGGATGCGCCCCAATTGAGAAATTTGCTATTGCACCCGCAGACATGGGGCCAGACTGGAAGGGCGGTTTTTATTGCCCATGTCATGGATCTAAGTTTGATTTATCAGGAAGGGTGTATGCCGGTGTTCCAGCTCCTTCAAACCTTAGGGTGCCGGCCCACCAGTTTGTTGATGGAACCACTTTATTAGTGGGCGAGAATAGCTAATCAAATGGCAAAAAATACAGAAAGCATATTTACAAATCCAATCTTAAGATGGATAGATGACAGATTCCCTCTGTCTTCTCTAATCAAGGATCATGCAACTGAGTATTATGCTTCCAAGAACTTCAATATATGGTACCTATTTGGAGTTTTATCCATGGTTGTTTTGGTGATCATGTTGTTGACAGGATTTTTTCTTACCATGAATTACAAGCCATCGACTGAAGATGCGTTCAACTCAGTGGAATATATCATGCGCTCTGTCGAAAACGGTTGGCTTATTCGATATATGCACTCAACCGGCGCCTCATTCTTTTTTATTGTAATCTACCTTCACATGTTCAGAGCCATGCTCTATGGATCATACAAAAAGCCACGAGAACTTATATGGGTCCTCGGAATGCTGCTTTACTTTTGCCTAATGGCAGAAGCATTCTTTGGCTATTTATTGCCATGGGGAAATATGTCTTATTGGGCAGGACAAGTGATCGTGAATTTATTTGGATACATCCCATTCATTGGAGAGTCTTTAACAGAATGGATCAGGGGTGATTACTTTATTTCTGATATTACACTGAATCGTTTTTTTGCATTTCATGTTATATTTTTACCCCTTTCGATTATTGGTTTAGTGGCCGCTCATATACTCGCACTTCATCATGTTGGATCGAATAATCCAGACGGTGTTGAAATCAAGGAACACTTAGATGAAAACGACAAACCTATTGATGGCGTTGCTTTTCATCCATTTCACACCAGTAAAGATTTAGTTGGGATTACGGTCTTCTTGATTTTTTATTTTGCAGCCGTATTTTTTGCGCCAGAGATGGGTGGATACTTTCTTGAAGTAGACAACTTTGAGCCTGCTGATCCACTTAAGACTCCAGAGCACATTGTACCTTCTTGGTATTTCACGCCATATTATGCAATCTTAAGGGCTGTTCCAAATGCTGCATTGGGTGCATTATTCCTAGTATTGGCAGTCCTTTTATTTGTATTCTTGCCATGGCTCGATAAGTGTGAGGTTAAATCGATTCGATACAGAGGCTGGCAATACAAGTTTGCTCTTGCTCTATTTTCCATATCATTTGTTGCTCTTGGTTATCTGGGTCTTCAGCCAGCAACTGGAATTTATGTCGCTTTAGCCAGATTTTTTACCATTACTTATTTTGCATTTTTCTTGCTGATGCCTTTTTATACCAAGCTTGAAAAAACAAAAACCGTTCCTGAAAGAGTGGTTTACGAAAAGAAAGAATCATGAAGAAGTTGCTTCTAATTTGTCTTGCATTCGTATTCATCCCTGGGATGGTAAATGCTGCCGGCTCTATGAATCTTGATGAATACATAGAAGGCATGGATGTAAAGACATCCGATGCGAAGTCATTACAAAGAGGCGCAAGAAATTTTTTCAATTACTGCTCAGGCTGCCATACCCTCCAGTACATGAGGTATAACCAAATTGCTGACGATCTAGGCATCACTGAAGACCAACTTATGAAGAACCTCATCTTTACTGAAAGCGCTCCTCAAAATTTAGTGAAGAATAATATGCTAAAAGAAGACGGTGATCGTTGGTTTGGAAAGGCCCCACCAGACCTTACGCTTGTTACAAGGCGAAAAAGCTCAGAGTATGTTTATGGATTTTTAAATTCTTTTTATGAGGACAGTAGTTCACCCACTGGGGTAAACAATCATGTCCAAGACGCTTCAAGCATGCCTAATGTTTTATGGGATATTCAAGAAAGATTTTCAGATGAACAGTACAGTCAATTTCTCAATGACACTGTGGGCTTTTTGGTTTATGCCGGAGAACCCATTATTGAGAAGCGAAAATCAATGGGCGTTTGGGTTATTGGGTTTTTACTTATTTTTTTAGTATTAAGTTATGCTCTTTATAAAGATATTTGGAGGGAGGTTAAATGACCAACGTTTCTAATAGAAGATCAATGATGGGTTTGTTCTCAGGGAATACCTGCATAAGATCCCATCAAGTTAGGTTTGTACTCAGAGAAAAAGGAATCACAACTGATATTCAAAATGTAGATGGCAAAAAAGTTCCTGAAGATCTGATTGCGCTCAATCCATATGCTTCAATCCCAACTCTCACTGACAGAGAACTCGTTATATATGACTCTGGCGTAATCATTGAATATCTTGACGAAAGATATCCTCATCCACCACTTATGCCCGTTAATCCTGTTGACAGAGCAAAGGTAAGACTTGTGCTGGTTTCACTGGAAACTGACATCGTCTCGAACGCAATTGAGCTTGACGGTGCACTCGGTACGAAGAATGAAAACAGCCTCAGGAAAAAACTCAAATCAATGTTGAATGCATCATTGGATTTATTTTCGATGAATAATTATTTTCTCAATGATGAGTTGACAGTAATAGACTGTGTATTGGCTCCAATACTTTGGAGATTAGGTTACTTTGGTATTTCACTTGGCAAGGAACATAAGGCCATTACAAATTATATGGAGCGAGTGTTTTCGCGTGAAACATTCCAAAATAGCTTGAGCGAGGATGAAGAAGAAATGCACCTATAGCCTTCATGAATGAAACTCATATGACAGGCACTCTTTATCTTGTTTCCACACCAATAGGCAATATCAATGACATTACAATTCGAGCGATCGATATTCTAAACAATGTTGATATTATTCTGACTGAAGATACAAGAGTCACAACTAAGCTCTTAAAGCATCATTCAGTGCTAAAAAAAGCACCCTTGGAATCATTTAATCAGATCAATGAGGACAAGAAGACTCCAAAGATTATTTCAGGATTAAAGTCAGGTAAAAATATTGCGCTTGTTTCAGATGCTGGAACACCATTGATTAGTGATCCTGGATATAAATTCATTAAGACTGCAAGAGAAAATAACATTAAGGTGGAACCGGTCCCAGGGTGTTGTGCTCTTATAGCTGCAATCACATCATCAGGCTTGCCTTCTGATCGGTTTTCTTTTCATGGTTTTTTACCCAGAAGCAGCTCTAAAAGGATCACTGAGCTCAATGCATTAAATCATAATAAAGAGACTCTTATCTTTTATGAATCGGTTCATCGCATTCAATCTTCAATCGAAGACATGATCAATGTTTTTGGTGGCAGCAGACCTGCTGTGCTTTGCAAGGAGATCACGAAGATGCATGAGTCTTTCATTGGCGATACATTATTGGATATTTTCAACTTTATAAAAAACAATAAAGAGAAGATAAAAGGAGAATTCACCATCGTTATCCAAGGTTCTTCTGAAGGAGAAGTTGCAGAAGAAGAGATTGATGCAATTTTGAGAATGCTGATGGAGGACCTATCGCTTAAAAAAGCTGTGGAGATCGCTGCCAAGGTATCCAATCTCAGTAAGTCCAGGATTTATGATCGAGCGCTCAAGATTAAGAACCAATAAGCTTGTATTTTTAAGCATCATGATGAATAATCCAGCTTGGAGTTGGCCAGGCAATCGCTGAATTTCAGAGGAAAGTCCGGGCTCCAACGGGAACGATGCCAGGTAACACCTGGAGGGCGCGAGCCTATGGAAAGTGCATCAGAAAATATACCGCTTTAACTATTTAAAGTAAGGGTGAAAAGGTGCGGTAAGAGCGCACCGCCTCATTGGTAACAATTGAGGGCATTGCAAACCCCATCGGGAGCAAGACCAAATAGAAGAGTAATGATATCCCGTAATCACTCTTGGGTAGGTCGCTTGAGGTGCTTGGTGACAAGCATCCCAGATGAATGATTGTACAAAGACAGAACCCGGCTTATAGGCCAACTCCAAAACCCTTTAATTATCCCTTTTATCTATTGACATCATTTGTATATAAACTATAGTTATCTATTAGTGGTAAAAAGTGGGATAAAACGCTTGATCTTACTGATAAACATGATGTTTAGAGGATTAAATAAAATTAGTTTAGATACTAAGGGACGGATATCCATTCCTACAAGGTATCGATCAGAACTTGCAAAATACGACTCAAATAAGCTCATATGCACAATAGATATTGATCAATGTTTGCTCTTATATCCAAAAAAGATTTGGCTCAAGATTGAGAAAACAATCATGGCGTTGCCTTCGCTGGATAAGTCTAGCAGAATCCTACAACGCCTAATGGTTGGGCATGCCAGCGAATTAGCAGTCGATAGCCATAATCGAATTTTGGTGCCATTAGAACTGAGGGAATTTTCTGGCATTAATAAGTCAGCCATGCTTATAGGTCAAGGGCAACGTTTTGAAATATGGAACTATGATTCATGGACTAAATCAAGGGATTCATGGCTCAAGAAAAATGATCTCACATTAACTGAACAGCTTAGAGAAATATCGATTTAGGTGACCTCATATGGGTGAATTTGCATTTGAATTAATGGATACAGACAGCCAAAGAGCCAACATAAAGGTTATTGGTGTTGGCGGCGGCGGCGGAAATGCAGTCAATCATATGATCAAGCAGGGCATTCAGGGTGTAAATTTTGTTTGTGCAAATACTGATACTCAAGACCTTTCGTCCTCACCTGCTGAAGAAAAGATCCAGCTTGGAGTTGAGACTTCAAAAGGATTGGGTGCGGGAATGAATCCAGAGATTGGAAAGGCTTCTGCCGAAGAGGCAGTTGATTCTATAAAAGCACTTCTTTCAGATACGGATATGCTATTCATAACGGCAGGATTTGGTGGAGGAACTGGTACTGGAGCCAGCCCAATCATTGCTAAAATTGCAAAAGAGATGGATATCTTAACCGTTGGTGTCGTCACCAAACCATTTAAATGGGAAGGCGATGAAAGATCTTCTCTCGCACAACAAGGACTTAGGGATCTTGAGCAACAAGTCGATTCTTTGATTGTTATTCCCAACGATCGATTGCAATCATTGGGTAAAAAAATTACGGTTTTTAATGCATTTGATGCAGCCAATGATGTTTTATTAAATTCTGTTCAAGGAATTGTGGAGTTAATCACGGTTCCTGGTGTCATCAATCTCGATTTTGCAGATGTAAGGGCAGTGATGGGCAAGAAAGGACGAAGCATCATGGGGTCAGCGGTCGCATCAGGACCCGATAGAGCAAGGCTTGCCGTTGAGAAAGCTATCAAAAGCCCTTTGTTAGAAGACATCAACTTGGAAGGAGCTTCTGGAATATTGCTCAATGTCACAGTGGGAACTGATCTTGAGATTTCAGAATTTAATCAAATTGGAGATATCGTTCAAGGCTATGCAGCTGAGAAATCAAAAGTGATTGTTGGTACAGCATTGTCGAGTGATTTAGATAATGACAGCATTAGGGTGACACTGGTTGCCACAGGTTTAAATACGGAAAGCTCAGAGACAAGCACAGAGCAAAGCCGAGAAAAATCCTTTGATGACCTAGACCGTCCAATCACAGCAAGAAATGGATTGCGACAACAAGCAACTCAAGACATGTTCGAAAGCTTTGAAAAAGCAAAACCATCGGGTGATCATGATGAAGAGTTGCTGGATATACCTCGCTTTTTGAGAAGACAAGATCCTGATTTAGATTTCTGATTCTGGCAAGCACCATGGTCGATGAATCATTTCATATCCCGGTATTGACTGAGGAAGTCATTCAGCATCTTATTCAAAACGCAGATGGCGATTATTTGGATGCTACCGGAGGCTTTGGCGGTCACTCTGCTGCTATTTTGGGAAAAATTGGTTGTGGCTCGCTCATTGCAACGGATCGAGATCCAGAAGCTATCAAATATTTAAACTCAAAATTTAAAGCAGAGGAAAAAATCAGTATCCACCAGGCTTGTTTCAGCGAACTAACTGAATTATTTAGAGAATTAGAGTTCGATGGGATTCTTGCTGACATAGGGGTTTCTTCTTATCAGCTTGATAATGCATCGAGAGGTTTTAGCTTTAAACAAAATGGTCCTCTCGATATGAGAATGAATCAAAGTATTGGCCAAGATGCTTCACAATGGTTGAATAATGCTTCAGAAAAAGAGATATCAAATGTTATCTGGAAGTATGGTGAAGAAAAAAAAGCGAAGAAAATCGCAAAGATAATTGTAGAAGCAAGAATCAATTCTGAAATTAAATCAACAAAAGAACTGGCAGAAATTATTCTTGAAGAAATTCCACGAAAGTTCAATGACAAGAAACATCCGGCAACAAAAACTTTTCAAGCAATAAGGATCTTTATCAATAATGAGCTGTTAGAGCTGGAGATTCTTTTAGAATTTATTGCAAAACACCTAAAGATTGGCGGAAGGGCTTGCATCATTAGTTTTCATTCATTGGAAGACAGAATGGTCAAGCGATTCTTCAGAGATAAATCAAGAAGAGATCCAAAATTATCTAAGCTCCCAAACCTACCCGATGATTCATCTTTTAAGTTAGTAAGCAAGGCGTTAAAACCAAGCGACAACGAAGTGAATGATAACCCACGGTCAAGGAGTGCCACACTTAGAGTGATTGAGAAAATAAAATGAAACCCGGTGGCATAAAATATAAATGGCTTTTTCTCTGGTACATCATGGTCTGTCTTTCTGGCTTATATGAGGTGCAATTACACTTTAATAAAAGAAATTTATTTCAGGAATATCAGGTCATTGCCTCTGAAACTGAAAGACTTGAAATGGAATGGAGAGAGCTTCAGCTTAATTATTCTGAATTCACATCAGGCCAACAGATTGGATCAGTTGCTCAAGAAAAGGCCAAAATGAATCTTCCTGACTCTAGAAAAATAAACTTACTCAAGAAAGATGAAATCAACTGAAAAAGGATTAATTAGATCAAGATTTATTTTCTTATTGGCCTTGATATCAATCATGCTTTTAGGTTTATTTGCTCGTTCTTTTTATTTGCAATATCTCGAATCTGATTTTTTAAACACAGAGGGTGACAAGAAACATATTAAATACAAAAATATTCCAGCAAACCGTGGAAGCATTTATGACCGAAACGGTATTCCGCTAGCTGTCAGTATTCCGGTGTATAGATTGATAGTTGATCCAAAGACAATGCTTGCAAAGGAAAACTACATAGAACTTCTCAACTCCCTATCTAAGATTATTTCAAAGCCAGTGAGTGAGATTGATACAGAAATAAAAAAGAGAAGCGCCAAGAGATATTATGTGCTTAAACGAGAATTAAGGAAATCTGAGGTCGAAATTGTTCGTCAAGACAGTTTCGGAAATTATATTTGGCTAGAGACTTTCTATAAGAGATTTTATCCAAATGGAGAAACATCAGCTCATTTATTAGGTTTTACTGACAGCGAGGGAAAGGGGCAAGAAGGTTTAGAGTATGCCTTAAACAAGGGTCTGTCAGGAAAAAGTGGCCTGAAGAAGACACTGACAGATGTGCATCAAAATAGCATTGCTGATATAGAAATCATCAATGATGCTGTGATCGGTGAGGATTTCTATTCAAGCATAGATATCAAAATCCAGCATTTTGCTCATCAAGCACTGAAGTCAGCAATTGAGAAAAATAATGCAAAGGGTGGCTCCGTGGTTGTAATGGATGTGACGACTGGAGAGATACTTGCAATTTCAAATCAGCCTGCTGGAGATCTTTCTCTATCCGTGAATCGAGTTCCGAAAATTTATAAGAATAAGGCAATCACAGATAAGTTTGAGCCTGGGTCAACTTTCAAGACTCTGACGATGGCAGCAGCTTTGAAGTACCAAACCTTCCAGCCTGAAGACACTATAGATACATCTGCTTACAAGATTGGCGCAAGAACTATACAAGATCCGAGGAATCATGGCGTGCTATCCATGGAAGAGGTTCTCATCAAATCAAGCAATGCTGGAATATCAAAGATTGCCTTAGAGATTGAGCCATGCAGTTTGTATTCTTTTTTCAATAGCCTTGGATTTGGCCAAGTCACATCTACAGGTTTTCCAGGAGAGGCATCCGGAACCCTGGATTATCAATGCTCTCGCTGGAGAGACGGTATGATTGCATCTCTTTCATATGGCTATAATGTCGATGTCAGTCTCATACAACTCGCAGGCGCCTATGCTGCAATTGCAAATGGTGGAATCAAATTACCCATAACTTTGAAAAAGATTGAGCCTGAAACAATAGATGGCGTTCGTGTTCTTTCAGAAGAAACATCCAAGGACATTATGTCAATGCTTGAGAAAGTTGCTGTAAGGGGCGCGCCTCGTGCAAAGATCAATGGTTATCGAATTGGCGGTAAGACTGGAACAGCACAAATTGCTGCCGCAAACTATGCATCGGATCGACACAATGCTCTTTTTGTTGGTTTGGCACCATTGACAGAGCCTAGACTATCAATCGCAGTGATTGTTAATGAGCCCGGAGGAAAAGAATATTATGGTGGGCAGGTTGCAGGCCCAGTCTTTTCTGAAATAGGCTCGCACACTCTCAGACTCTTAGGAATAGCTCCCGATGATAAATAATTTTACTGTGTTTAGTGTTAATCTAACGAACGATGGTTTTAAGCCAGTCTTCAGGGAGTAGGCCATGTTTTTGTATTTTTCAGAATATTTGATTGAGTGGTTCTCACCACTTAATGCCTTTACGTATATCACAACGAGGGGCATTCTTGCTGCATTAACAGCCCTTGCTATTTCTTTCTTATTTGGACCTAAGATCATTGAAATCCTACAAGGAAATGATATTGGTGAAACCATTAGAACGGACGGCCCATCAACACATTCTTCAAAAGGTGGAACCCCTACCATGGGAGGATTAATGATCATTCTTTCGATTTTGGTCAGTGTTCTTATCTGGTCAGACCTAAGCAATGTATATAATTTAGTCCTAGTTGCTTCGATCATTTCTTTTGGGTTTATAGGATTTATTGATGATTTTAAAAAGCTCAAAAAAAGCAAGAAAGGCATGTCTGCAAAAACAAAGTTTATTTTACAATTCATTGTTGCAGCATCCGCGACTTACTATCTTTTAGGTCAGGGAAGCGGTCCACTCAGTTCAGAGGTGCTGATACCTTTCACTAATAATATTCGTCTTGATTTAGGATGGGCATTTTTTCCATTTGCAATCTTTGTCATCGTTGGATCAAGCAATGCGGTCAATCTGACAGATGGCCTAGATGGGCTAGCAATCATGCCTGTATCAATGATCGCAATTGCCCTTGGTATTTTTGCTTATGTGACTGGCAATTTAAATTTTGCTGAATATTTGGATTTGCCATTTCTCCTAGATGCAGGCGAGGTATTTGTTTTTTGCTGTGCCATCTCGGGTGCCGGCCTGGGGTTTTTGTGGTTTAACACTTATCCTGCGCAGATTTTTATGGGCGATGTGGGTGCTGTTTCGCTGGGAGGAACTCTTGGAATGATTGCTGTTATTGTGAAGCAAGAATTAGTATTGGCAATCATGGGTGGTGTTTTTATCATGGAAACATTATCAGTGATTCTGCAGGTGGGTTCATTCAAACTTAGAGGCAAAAGAATTTTCGGCATGGCTCCAATTCATCATCATTTTGAACTAAAAGGATGGGCAGAACCCAAAGTGATTGTGCGGTTCTGGATCATCACAGTTTTTCTAGTTTTGATTGGTTTAGCAAGTCTTAAGATAAGGTAATTATGAGCACGGCTACAGGAGAATCAAACGAAGCATTTGATCGGCTTTTTCTTATAGCCTGCGCGTTTTTAATAATTGGAGGCATCGTAATGTTAGCCTCAGCATCTATGCCAATTTCAATGAAGCATTTTGGAAGTCCTTTTGGCTATGTAAATAAGCAACTTTTTTCAATAGGACTTGGTTTGATTGGAGGTCTTTTTATCTTTGTTATACCCACCCAATTTTGGGAAAAACTAGGAATATTCTTACCACTGATATCGTTGATTCTTCTGGCGTCTGTATTTATTCCAGGAATGGGCCTGACTGTCAATGGTTCAACTAGGTGGTTGGCCATCCCAGGCCTTCCCAATATTCAGGTCATTGATCCAGCAAGATTATTGCTCATGATGTATATGGCGGGATATTGCTATAGGCAACAAGAGAATGTAAAAGACAATTTTATGAGTTTTATTAAACCCATGATTTTCATTGTCCCGGCTTGTCTTCTATTATTGATTCAGCCAGACTTTGGCTCAACCGTGATCATATTGTCCGTGACCGCTGGACTCTTTTTCTTAGCAGGATTTAAGATGAGATACTTCACTTTATTGGTCATGATTCTCATTTCTGCATTTGCAGTGCTCATATATATTGCTCCATATAGGATGGCCAGGCTGACATATTTTCTTGAACCATGGAATGATCCATTAGGAGCAGGTTATCAACTCACAAATTCTTTGATCGCAATAGGCTCTGGTGGGTTATTTGGTTTAGGGCTTGGTGAAAGTTTGCAGAAACTTTTTTATTTACCAGAAGCACATACTGATTTTATATTCGCAATCATTGCTGAAGAGCTCGGATTGGTGGGCACGATGATGCTCTTGTTGTTATACGGTCTTTTAATTTATCGAGTGTTTATAATTGGATTCACGGCGCTGAATGCAAAAAGAGTTTTTCAGAGTTACTTATGTATGGCGATTGGTTTGTGGTTGGCAATGCAAGTCATTATCAATCTGGGAGTCAATATGGGCATGCTACCAACCAAAGGATTGACTTTGCCGCTTATCAGTTATGGAAGCAGCAGTATTTCCATGACATTGGTGACACTGGCCATTGTTTTAAAAATTGGATATGAGAATCCAAGGCAAAAGAAAAATCTAAGATCAAATGGATAAAAAATGCACAATTCTTATTGCTACAGGAGGCACTGGCGGTCATATTTATCCTGCAATTGCTCTAGCTCGTAAGTATAAACAGGATGGGAATCGTGTCATCATTGTTGGAACCGGGAATGAGATAGAGAAGAAAATCTTTTCATCTGAGAATTTTGAAGTTAAATATTTCCAATCAAAACTCAAGGGCTATTCCACATTCAAAAAACTTTTTCTAAGCTTTAGAGTTGATAAGGATGTTAAAAATTTCGTAAGGAAGAATAAACCTGACTTGATTCTGGGAATGGGAGGATATGCTTCATCAGAAGTTTGTCGTGCAGGCAATAAGGATTCATGTGTGATCATTCATGAACAGAATTCAGTAGCGGGAAGAGTCAATAGATTTCTTCTTTTCCTCAAAGCAAGTGCTGCAATACAAGGATTGCCAGGTTCATTCAGTTGGATTGATAGGCTATTTATGCATTTTTCAGATGACTTGAAATTTTTGGGAAATCCGATCAGAAGAGAGATCTTGAATCTTAGAAAAGATTCTTATGGGAAGGATAATTCAAACGCATTAAAGATTTTTATAATGGGGGGCAGTCAAGGTGCAAGATCAATAAACCAAAGCGCTCCTGAAGCCTTAGCAATAGCTAATCAGAACATAAAAATTCAAATCAGGCATGACACTGGAGAACATGATTATGAGAATGTTAGAGACGCATACAGAAGGCTTGATTTGGAGGCAAAGGTTACTAAATTCAATCCAAATATAGAATCCGAATACGCGTGGGCAGATTTATTTATTGGAAGAGCTGGCGCAATGACGGTTTCTGAACTAAGCGCCATAGGGCTTCCATCAATCCTTATTCCTTATCCGCATGCTATGGATAATCATCAATTTTATAACGCCCGTTTTTTGGAAGGAAAAGGTGGAGCAGTCATCATCAATGATGAAAATCTCACTTCCGAACTCTTAGCGGCCGAGATCAATGCTCTCAGCAAAGACAGAAAAACCTTAATCAAAATGTCTGAATCAGCATTTGATGATCATTTTATTCATGCGACCGATAATATTGTTGAGTTTACCTACGAGGTGATCAAGAAGCATAAACTAATGACCATGCATCAGGACTTAAGAGGTGGCGGGAGTTATTAAAAAAGCAAATGACTCAGCTTCAAGAAAATTGTACCCAGAA
Organism: Gammaproteobacteria bacterium; assembly: GCA_002717445.1. Lineage (GTDB taxonomy): Bacteria > Pseudomonadota > Gammaproteobacteria > Steroidobacterales > UBA11654 > CACPJA01. The sequence goes on from PBDY01000014.1 coordinate 48,889, forward strand.
TGAGCCTCTAGCAAGGCATACGTCCTGGAAGGTCGGCGGGCCAGCCGATATTTTTTTTACACCGAGCAGTCGAAGTGAACTTTCACAATTCCTAAAATCAAATGATGGCATCATCACATGGCTAGGAAATGGAACGAATGTTTTGGTCAGGGATGGAGGCATCAGAGGTTCTGTCATATCAACAAAGAAGTTTTTCAAACAAATAGAGTTGATCGAAGAATCGATTTGCAGAGTAGAGGTCGGTGTTTCATGTTTTGAATTAGCGATGTTTGCAACAAAAAATAGCTTGGGACCAGCTGCATTCTTTTCTGGAATACCTGGATCAATTGGAGGAGCGCTCACTATGAATGCAGGTTGTTTTGGCCATGAAACGTGGGAATTTATTAAAAGTGTCGAAGTCATTGATCGGAAAGGTGACATTCATCAGTTGGATCCTGAAGAATTTTCTTACTCCTATCGATCAGTTAAATTTCCCTTCCCGCTTTGGTTCTTGTCATGCGAGATGACTTTTCCGGGTCGAGAAGTAACAACAATAGAAGAACTGAGGGGTTTGAGAGATTCTCGAATAGAACGCCAACCCCTTAATGAGAGTACATGCGGTTCGGTGTTTAAAAATCCAAAAGGACATCATGCAGGTGATCTAATAGAAAGATCAGACTTGAAAGGTTATAGAGTTGGTGGTTGTTTCGTATCTGAAAAGCATGCAAATTTTATCATCAATGACAAAGAAGCAACTGCTAGTAATATTGAAAAACTGATCAAACATATACAGGATACTGTTAAGGAGCGCTTTGGAGTAGACTTGGAAACTGAGGTCAGGATTATCGGTGAGCATGATGAGCGATAAAATAAAACCTTTTTCAAAAGTGGCAGTGCTTTATGGCGGAAGTTCCTCTGAGAGGGAAATTTCACTTATAACCGGTAAGGCTGTATTTGAATCTTTACAGTCCAAAGGAGTCAAAGCAATTCTAATCGATACAATTGAGCCTTTCGTTGAAGCTTTAAAAACTGAGAAAGTCAGTCATGCATGGATAGCTCTTCATGGCTCTGATGGAGAAGATGGGAAGATACAATCAATTCTCAGAATGCTGAATATAAAACATACAGGCAGTGACCCCATTACTTGTTCAATTACAATGAATAAGTACTTCACGAAGTCAATATTGCAATCAAATGGATTTAAAACACCCAAATTCATGGTGGCTGATTCAAGCACTCAGTATGAAAATATTATAAATGAATTGAGTGAACCCTTTGTCTTGAAGCAATGTTCAGAAGGGTCAAGCATCGGCATTTTTATCATTGAGAACAAAGATCAATACCTGACCCATTTTTCTGAAATAGAGAAAAACAATGATTGGATAATTGCAGAAGAGTTCATGCAAGGCGATGAATATACCTCAACTTATTTGAATGGCAAAGCTCTGCCAATCGTCAAAATTAAAGCAAAAAATCATGAATTTTATGACTATGAAGCAAAGTACTTGAGTGATGAAACGGAATATATATGTCCCTGTGAGTTAGACCAAGAAATAGAAATGGAAATCAATCATCAATGCGAAAAGGCATTCAAGCTATTCAATGTAAAAGGATGGGGCAGGCTTGATTTTTTTCTTGATGAGGGAAATTGCCCCGTAATTCTTGAAATCAATACAGTTCCTGGAATGACAACGCATAGTTTGGTACCGATGTCGGCGAAACAAGCAGGAATTGATTTTGAATCATTATGTTTTGAGATATTAAAATCATCGGATTGAGTTTTGGCATTTTTTTCAAAAAAAAGATCGAAGAAGAACAGAAGAAGACGCGGCTTTTCTTCTAGAAGAAATTCCCATCCAGAAAGAAAACCAAGAGGGATCATTAAGAAATTAGTCTTATTGATTGCTCTATCATCCATTCTTTTCTTTTCATCCTCTTTTCTTAATCAAAGTATCACCGAGGTTCAATATTTAAATACAATGAAGAGAGTTTCCTCAGATGACTTGGAGGCCATATCATTAAAAATCTATAATCAAGGTTTTTTGCTAATTGATCTCAGCCAGATTAAAAAAGAAATAGAAGGAATCAATTGGGTAAAAAGCGCGAGCCTTGAAAGGCGATGGCCAAATGAGGTTAATATCTTTATTGAGGAAGAGGACATTATTGGTTGGTGGAATAAAGATTCCATTATCAATTCAAAAGGCGATCTTTTTATTTTAGATAAACAATCAATGCCAGTTGGTTTGGTTGAATTCTATGGACCCAATGGTCAGCAAGCGATGGTTTTTGAAAAGTATTTATTATTCTCAGAAGAACTAGCCGCAAGAGGAATCTTGATCGAGAAAATGACGCTTGATTTTAAAGGGTCATGGAGCATAACAATTAGACCTGATCTCACTGTAAGGTTTGGAAAGGAGAATATTAGTGAACGATTTGATCGATTTTTAATGATCTGGGATCAATCTCTATTAGATAATTTGGCGGTAATTGAATATATTGACCTAAGGTATACAGAGGGTTTTTCAGTTAAGAGAAGAAACTAAATATTCAGATGGCAAGAAGTAGCTCAAGCGAGATCATCGCATCACTAGATATTGGGACATCCAAGATCGTAGCATTGATTGCAGAAATCAATGGCGATGATGAGTTAAAAATCATTGGAGTGGGGACAGAGCCATCTCGAGGATTGAAAAAAGGTGTTGTGGTCAATATTGAGTCCACCGTGGACTCCATTGGGAAAGCAATTAAGCAAGCAGAAAGAATTGCGGAATGTGATATCAATACCGTATTTGCCGGCATAGCAGGCAGTCATGTCAGAAGCTATGACGGCCACGGCTTTGTTCGGATTAATGAAGGCGAAGTGTCTCAAGAAGACATCGATGGAGCAGTCGATGCATCCATTGCTATGAAAATACCCTCAGAGGAGAGAATACTGCACGTGCTTCCAAAGGATTTTGTTATTGATGGTCAAGATGGAATCTCCGAGCCTATAGGTATGTCAGGAATAAGACTTGAAGCAGATGTTCACATCGTAACCATATCGAGAACAGCAGAAGAAAACATTGTGAAATCACTTGATCATTGTGAACTTGATATTCAGGAAGTTGTTCTTGAGCCTCTTGCATCCAGCATGTCTGTCCTATCACAAGACGAGAAAGAACTGGGCGCTTGCTTGATTGATATTGGTGGTGGAACAACGGATATTGCAATCTTTAAGGATGGTCAGATCATAACCACTAAGGTCATTCCAGTGGGCGGTGATCATGTCACAAGGGATATAGCGCATGAATTAAAAACGCCAGTCGATGAGGCAGAAATCATTAAGGTTGATCATGCCTCAACGCTTTCAAAACTAAATGGCTCAGATGAACTCATCGATGTCCCAAGTGTTGGCGATCGAGAAACAAGGAAAACGGATAAGAAAATACTGGCTTCAGTTGTTGAGCAAAGGTATGAGGAAATATTTGAGGTTGTAAAGAGTGAAATTGGAAAGATCAATCTAGAAAGCTTGAGGGCAGGTGTAATTTTGACTGGAGGTGCCTCTAAATTGGAAGGCGCAGTTGAATTGGCTGAGGCCGTTTTCAGCTGTGATGTAAGATTGGGTTATCCCAAACCAATGAGCGGAGCATTTGAGTCTATTAATGGTCCTGAAAATGCCACTGGCGCAGGGCTTTTACTGTATGCACTCGAAAAATATAAATTCAAGCCAGATGATTTAGTTAAGCAAAAATCTTCTGCACCAATTTTTAGGAAAATACAAAATTGGTTTTCATCAAATCTATAAAAAAAGATGCTTGGGATGCAAATCTCCTTTATGGTAGTCTTTATCAGCCTATATTATTGATTTATAGATAAAAAAGACAGATGCTACACCAAAGAACAATAGCAGATTCCATAGAAACATCAGGCGTTGGATTGCACAGCGGGAAAAAAGTGCAAATGACTCTCAGGCCTGCTTCTGAGAATTCTGGGATTAGATTCAGAAGAATGGATACTGATCCGATCAAGGAAGTCCATGCGGTTGCAGAGCATGTAACAGATACAAATCTTGGGACAACCGTATCTCAAAATGACACTTCGATCATGACTGTTGAGCATTTACTTTCTGCATTGGCCGGACTTGGCATAGACAATGTATTCATCGACCTTCACGGTCCTGAGATTCCGATTATGGATGGAAGTGCAGCGTCATTTATTCTACTCATAGAGTCAGCAGGCATACAAGAGCAGTCGGCTCCAAAAAAATTCCTTAGAATCAAAAAAAATATAAGAGTAGAGGAAGATGGAAAGTTTGCAGAATTTAGGCCATTCGATGGTTATCGTCTGACTTTTGATATTGAATTTGAGCATCCAATGATTCAGAACGAATTGACCCATTTCAGTTTTGATTTTTCCACAATGAGCTTTCTTGAAAACATCTCAAGAGCAAGAACGTTTGGTTTTTTGAAAGATATTGAATCATTAAGAGCAAATAATTTAGCCCTGGGCGGAAGTTTAGACAATGCCATTGTGCTCGATGACTATACAATTATTAATAAAGATGGGCTTAGATTTGAGGACGAGTTTGTCAGACACAAGATATTGGATGCAGTCGGTGATTTATATCTAATGGGACACATTTTGGTGGGCGAATACTATGGATATAAGTCTGGCCATGACCTCAATAATAAATTGATTAGAAAACTCTATGCTGACTCTTCAGCTTGGGAAGAAGTGGAAGAAAAGGACATTAAAGAAATTCCGATCTCTTATTGGACCGCTGCACTGGGGAAGGTTTAATTTTCAATTACTGTTCTGAATTTGATTTTTTCAGGACGAATATTTATCTTATCTAATATTCTCAGAATCTCTCTTTCGTCATACCTCAAAGATTCTGTTTCTTCTGCACTTTTGTTCTCAATATAGAGTGTATTTTCCTTTAAATAGGCATTCTCAATTTTATATGGTTTATCTTTTAGGCAATCCTTAAGATGCTTGAGTATTTTTGTTTTTTGATCAAGTAAGCTTGAATTTTCCCTATTCAGCCCTAAATCTTTAGTGATGACATCTGATATGTGTTTCATGATTAAATTGTGTGAAGTGAACTATTGGGCAAAATTATTTTTCTTACCAGTATAATATCAGCCTAATAATTCCATGGACATCAATTTGCTCATGGAAAATTTAAAAGAGCTTTTAATTGAAAAAATTATTCAAAAAATTTTTTGGCAGTCGAAACGACAGACTGCTGTCTGATTACTCAAAGATTGTCGATCAGATCAATCTCTTTGAGGATCAGCTAAAGGAGCTTTCAGATACAGCAATTTTGGCTAAGACTGATGAGTTGAGGACACAATATGCTGAACACAAGGATCTTGAGCGAATACTTCCAGAGGCATTTGCAGTTGTAAGAGAAGCATCCGTTAGGACATTGGGATTGAGGCACTACGATGCACAAATGATTGGTGGGATCACTCTTCATCAAGGGAAAATTGCAGAGATGAAAACCGGAGAGGGCAAGACTCTGGTTTCAACACTACCAGCATATCTAAATGCCATTTCAGGAGAGCCTGTGCACATTGTCACAGTCAATGAATATCTGGCAGAAAGAGATGCTGAATGGATGAAACCCATCTATGAGTTTCTAGGGTTGACCGTTGGTTGCATTAAGTCAGAGCATAATCCGAGAGAAAGAAAAGAATCGTATGCTTTCGATATCACGTATGGCACAAATAACGAATTTGGCTTTGATTATTTAAGAGACAATCTGGCCTTTGAAAAGGAGAATCAATCTCAGGGATCTTTAGGGTTTGCGATCGTTGATGAGGTGGATTCGATTTTAATTGATGAGGCCAGAACACCGCTCATCATATCTGGCAGAGCAGAAGACAGCACAGAGCTTTATCAAAGCATTAACTCAATCGTGCCCAAATTATATGCAGCGGTTGATGAAGATGACACCAAAGACTTCACGGTTGATGAAAAAACAAAGCAGATCTATCTGACAGAATTGGGACATACAAATGTTGAGAAGATTCTAAATGAGATGAATTTACTGCAACCAGGTGAGAGTTTATATGACCCTCAAAATATACGCTTAATGCACCACATCAACGCGGCCATCAGAGCACATAGGTTATTTCAAAAAGATGTTGATTATATTGTCAAAGACGGCGACGTAGTCATTGTCGATGAGTTTACGGGCCGGACAATGGCGGGTAGAAGATGGTCAGACGGATTGCATCAAGCAGTTGAAGCAAAGGAAAACCTGAGAATCAAGGAAGAAAATCAGACCATTGCCTCAATTACATTTCAGAATTACTTTAGGTTGTATAATAAATTATCTGGGATGACCGGAACAGCTGATACCGAAGCATTTGAGTTCCAGCAAATATACGGCTTAGAAGTTGTTGTCATACCCACCCATGAACCAATGATTAGAGAAGATATGCCTGACCTTGTCTATCTCAATCAAGATGGTAAATTTCAGAACATCATTAAAGATATCAAGGAGAAGCAAGACATAGGCCAGCCTGTTTTGCTTGGTACGGCATCCATTGAAAATTCGGAATACATTTCAAAGCTTTTGCAGAAAGAGAAAATCAAGCACGAGGTTCTGAATGCAAAGCAACATAAAAAAGAATCCATGATCATTACACAGGCCGGCCGACCGGGGCAAGAGCTATGAAGGTTTCTTTCCCGAAAAACTGTCACTAAGGCTATTGTGCAACTTACTACTCTCAACTACGCTTCGCTCAACGCTTCGCTCCAGTGCTTCGCTCGGCGCATCGCTCGGCGCTTCGCTCGGCGCTTCGCTCCGCTTTGGATGGATTTTGTTGATTTGTTCAAATAATTATTGTATTTTGATGGTTTTCGATCCCCCCAGCCGTCAGATTGCAAAAACGACACTTTGGACATCACCCCCCAACCCGTGCGCATCTTCTGACACAGTACTGCTGCCAACCGGCCTTTTGGGGGCGAGAGCTATGAAGGAAAAAAACCTTTAAAGGGGCTCCTATTGTCAGTTTCCGCCCAGATGTTTGGTTGTTG
>PBDY01000031.1 GCA_002717445.1 Gammaproteobacteria bacterium
AGTGCCATCTTTTTGAGTAAACAAGAAGGAAGAAGAATGACCGACTGTAAGAACAGTAACCTCTTTTGTGTCTATTTTATCAAGATGATTTTTTTCTATCTTTACTTGTAACTGACAAACGGCCTCTATTTTTGCATGATTATGAAAGTCAAAAGACAACATCTTTCCCTTTAGGGATACTCTCTTTTCAGGGTTTAGATACCGACAGGATTTTAGAACTTCACCGGTATCGCTATCAATAAGAGAAACAAGAAAAGAATAAGGATTTTTACTTGGTTGCAAGTCGAAAATACTACTAATTCTACAAGGTGTTCCTTTGAGCTTAAATGGAAGGGTGATAGATTCTTCTTCAAAAATAGGTGCTTTGTCTGATGCTAATAAGCTATAGGTTAGCTGAAAAGATAATAGAATAGTTACGAATAGGGCACTTAAATAATATCTGTTACCTATGAAACGATTATAATTTTTTTTCAATGGGAAAAACTCCTTGGAATTTGTTGGGTATATTTAAGTATTTTTGTTTGTTAAATAATTTACTGGTTTAGTTTTGCAAGCAGTTGGGCAATGGATTTAGAATCTGTTTTCCGAATTAGGTTTGCCCTATGAACTTCCACTGTGTGGATACTAATGGACAACTTATTGGCAATCTCCTTACTGGTTAGGCCCCCTCTTAGTTCCTCTAAAATCTCTTTTTCTCGGGGACTTAGATCAGGAAACTTTTCATCGATAGATGCAGAGAGATCTCTGCCTATGGAAGGGTCTTTCTTTAGGGTCGAGTGCACCACGTCTATAAGGGTTTGGTTTTTAAAGGGTTTTGTAACAAAATCACAAGCACCTAGTTTCATGCAGTCGACAGCCATTTCAATGTCTCCATGGGCACTTAAAAAGATTGTTTGAAGGGCTTTTTTATCTCGGGCATTTGACTGCAGGTTTTTAAAAAGCTGAATGCCGCTTTGGCCGGGAAGTCTTACATCAAGGACCAGTACTCCTGACTCTCCTTGGTATTTCTTTAGAAAATCTTCCGAGGACTCAAAAGACTGGACGGGGTGATTTAATATACTAAAAAGGTCTTCTAGGTTTTCACGGGTGTTGTTATTATCTTCTATAATAAATATATTTTTCTGAACTGACATAAGCTCTCCTTTATTTTCTTACTTGTTTTCAAAACTGTTTTGTTTCAAGGGGAAAGAGAATTTGAAAATGAGCTCCTTTTTTCGAGTCTATAATTTTAATACTGCCGTGATAAAACTCTAAAAGAGTATAGATAAGACTTAGGCCAATACCAGTACCTGATTTTTTAGTAGAAAAAAAGTGTTGAAAGACTTTGTCTTTTACCTCAGGGGAGATACCTGGGCCATTATCGGTATAGTCTAGGCAAATAAACATATCTTTTAAGGACCATTTAAAATGTATCTCTAGATTATTAAAGTCACCATGGGAAGCGTCTTTTGAGTTGTCCACTAGGTTGTTAAAAATCAGGGTTAAATAAGTAGGGCTAAAATAAAAGTCTTTCTTTTTAAGTTCTTTAGAGATGGCATAAGAAATGCTGCTACTACTACTACTACTACTACTACTACTACTACTACTACTACTACTACTTATTAGCTGGAGTTCTCTCATTTGAGCCTCCAGATTAATGAGGGCTTGATCAGTTTTCTTCTTGGCGTAGAGGTTTTTTATGGAGTGAATCAAGTTACCAGCACTTACGGTATCTTCTTCCAAGCGTCTTAGGTTTTTTTCTACCCCTTCAGGAATCTCGGTAAAATGAGCACGAATTTTGCGAATCAAAAGATCTGCAGATGATGATATAGAAGCAAGTGGCTGGTTTAGCTCATGGGCAATGCCTGTTGCTGCTTCACCAATCAGAGCTGCCCGAGTGGTTTTTTCTAGCTCTTCTCGGAGTTGTTCAGCGCGCTTAATGGATAAAGTTAAATCAGCTTCTTTTTTCTTAAAATCAGTAATGTCTAAAGCAGTACCTTTTATTTTGATGGTTTTACCGTCTTTAACTTCAGGAATCCCTTTACTAAGTAACCACTTGTTAAAGTTTTTAAGTTGAAATTCAATGGCATAGGTTTTTTGTTCTGAGATGGCAAGTTTCACGGCTTTATCAAGAGCTTTAGAATGCTTGTCATGAATTAATGCAAGAAATTCCTCATAGGCAGGTGGGGCTTGATCCTTTCTATCAAAGAGCTCATAGACTTCTTTAGACCAATAGATTTGTTGGGTTTCTACGTCAAATTCCCAGATACCAATTTTTGCCTCTCTAGAAATGGTTTCAAAGCGTCTCAGAGCTGTTTCTAGCTCTTTTTCTCTTTTCTTTTCTCTAGTTAAATTAATCACAGAACCTACAAAACCCAAGAAATTTCCTTTCTCATCGTAGTGAGGGGTGGTTTCCATATTACCCCAAAATGTGGTTTTGTCTGGCCTTAGCCCTTGAAAATCAAAACTGACCCCTTTTTTTTGAGTTAAGGAATACTCTCTTAACTTTATGATTTTTTCTAAGTCTTCAGGAACAATATAGTTTTGCCAGTTATTTTCTTTACCTCGGCCATGGTCATCAGCGGAGTTAAAGAGGGTTTTGGCGTAATCGTTATCGTTATAGACCTCACCTTCAGGGCTCTGCTCAAAAAGTCCCACTTGGGCATGTTTGGAAACGGCTTCAAGTTGACTATTTTTTTGAGTGAGTTCATCGTTTAGTTTTTTTATTTCTGACAAGTCGCGAATGATGCAAAAAAGAAGTAGGTTACCATTACTTTTTTTTGCTGTTACGGAGACTTCTCCAAAAAAAGATTTTTTTGGAAAATCAAAGGTTAGTTGTAATTTTTCTTGATTATTAGCTTTGATGGTTTGAAACAATTGATCTATTTTACTTTTATCGATTACACTTTTATGGGTTTCAAATACATTTAGATGATTGTAATCTTTAGTAGTGGCATCTTTGTTTAGACCAAAAACTTTCTTAAGGGCTGTATTGATATAAAGTATCTTAGTGCTAGGTGCGTCAATAATGGCAATATAGTCTGAGGCATCGTCTATAAATATTTTGTACATTTCTAATTCATTGTCCATCTCTCACCCACCTAAATCTTGGTCCCTATATGCTCTTTCAATCTCTTGTTTTTTTAGAGAAAAAAAGCTTAGTATCTTATAAACGTCCTACTTTATAAAAACTTTAGGAAAAAGTATGATTTATTTTGTAATACTAGGGAATTACAGAACTATTTTTTCTGACGGGGGTAGAGAGGTTGAAAAAACGCACATCTTTTTTTATAGGGAGTTTGGTAAGGTTTGCCTATGATATTTTGACTCGGTTCGGGAAGCTTTTGTCTTCTTAAAATACCTAGAAGAAAAGGTTTTACGGGGACCCTTTGATTAGCAAAGATAAGTAGGACCTGCTTTATTCTTTTAGGGGGCTCACTGACTATAAAACTATGTATTTTATGGGTTATTTTGGCGCTATTTTTTTCTTTACTGGAGGCTTTCTTTGATAAAAGAACGGCCATAGTCTGGTAGAGGTCTTGATCTTTTTCATGGTTTTTTTGTTTGCGGTTTTGTCTTAATTCATTAAGAACTCCCCACAAAGGGCTTTTACCGTCTTTATTTTTTAAATCAGGGGATATCCCTTGACTTAATATATAATCAACACAGGAAAAATGACCCTGTACAGAAGCAACATAGAGGGGGGTGACACCTGTTTTGTTTTGTAATTTTAGACTTATCTTCGATGAAGTTAGTTGTTTGATGATTTCTAGATCTCCTTTAAAACAAGCCCAAAAGAGTTGAGTCTTAGCCGTAGGAGACAGTTCCTCGGGAAGCTCTTCTGGCAGGGCTTCTGCTTTTTGAAGCTCTTCATCTTGCTTTTTTGTAGTAGGGCTTACTAAAGAAACGTCTAATTCTTCACAAACATCTGTTTCTAAAAATGGTTTTTGGGGGGAAGGAAAGGCTTGTCGTAGAACTAGGTACCACTGAGGGGTTAGGGTTAAACCCACAAAGTATTGAGCAGGGACAAAGGAGAGGTCTTTTGTGACTTCTTCGCAAATTCTTTGATGGTTTATGCTAAAGGGGTTTGTTTTAGCAAGCTCTAGTAGACGTCGGTAAGAGTCAATAAAGATGGTTTTGTACTCTTTTGCTTCATTTTTTCCAAGAAATAGGTGGTCGTAGCCCCCCATAAGAAAAATCTCAAGGGTTTTTATTTGTATGGGGTTTAGTAGTTTTTCAAAGGATCCTTCACAGTAGAGAGACCAGTGGGGTAGATATCCCCGGGCTAGATATTTAAATATGGATAAAAGATCTCGAAGATCACAGCGGCTAGGATTTATCTGATCATAGATTCTAAGGCTTGTTTCCTCTTTACCACTAAGCTGTTCCAGCTCCCAGTTAAAATCCTCTATGAAAAAAGCGGGTAACAACTGGTAGTTAGAGGTATGATCATTTATTTCTACGCAGCACTCACCTTGGTATTTAAGCCATTTTAATTCAATAGAACCTTCGGAGTTCTCTATCACTTGGGTTCTGAAATCAGGCAGATGTCGACTTAAATAGTAATGGGTATAGGGCTCTTGGAGCTTAATTTCTAAACCAGGACCAAATAGATTTTTATCTTTCAAAAGAAAATGATTATCTAAACGACCACCGAGCTTTTCCCAGGTTTCTTTTAAAGAGAGAAAAACATCATAAGTAGACAGGCCTGTTTCAAGCAATAGATTGATATTTCGACAAGGTAGGCTGTTAGGGTTTTCAGGGTCATAGCCAATAGGTACTTCAAGCATATTAAAGGAGCCATAAATACTCATCTTTGCTTGTGGGTCCTTTTCTTTTAAAGCTCCCAGAAAGTGAGATAGAAACCGTCTGATTGTTCCTACAGGAAATACCGAAAGATCTGGGTAGAAGTAACATAGTTCATCCCAGATATGTTCTAAGCGTTTGTTTACAAGGCTCGAATCTGTTGGGTCATTTTCGTAGTAATGGGTAGGAGGCACTTCTCTTGTGAAGTCTTTTGTTTCCCCATGGGAGGAGTGCACCATCTGGTTTAAAAGTAATGATCCTAGGCAGATAGCCTTTATAGAGGCTTTCATATTCAATGAATATATTCCGTTCCCTTTAAATATTAGCAGCATAGTTAATTACCACTATATAAACTAACAAAAAATAGTCAACAGTAATTGTCCAGGAAAGCTTGGGCTCATTGTAAAAGCCCTGTTCGAAAGGTGGTAAGTACTAGAAACTAAAACATAACTTTAAAGGTGGTCCTATACAAAGTAAGCTAGGTGTTATGTTTCTACCTGTTGACTTCACTAGGTATCAGTGTTAGATTTTCCAGCTTAGAATATTCTATCTAAAATATATATTTTAACTTTAATCCTAGCACAGAGTGATTCTATTTAAGACAAATATGCTTAAGACCCACAACCCTATGGAAAATTTTATTTGATGGCAGTAGCCTGAAAATATTTGACAACCCTTAGGATTTTTTAGATGCAGAACCATTACTAGTTGAAATTGATGGTGTTTTTATCGGTTTTGACTTTGGGAGTGTTTCTTAATCAGACAATCAGCTAGGAGCTGATTTGTGAGACAAATTGAAATTCGAAAAAGCATAATTTTATGGATCTTGTTAGAAGTATTCAATACCCCAACAAGTAAATATATCTCTAAATACTTTGATGAACATTGGATCAAACGGGAAATAAGCTCCCAATCTCTTATGAATTTGCTTGAGGGAAAACAAAAATGAGACTTGTTTTCTTTATGTGGGAGCCAGAAGACATACCCTTAGGTCCATTATTACCAAAAAGATGAACATGAAAAAACTTATACAAAAACTTACTTTATTCTTAGCTTTTACAAGCTTTGGAGCTCTTGCTTCTGAAGAACCTACAAAAAAGCGAATAAGATTGCTACAAAACTTCCACACTATGGAAGTTACAGGTCGTACTTCAGACGAACTAATTCTTTTTAGATTAATGAAAGAGGTCGAAGGAAAAACCGAGGACCAACTAACTAAAATGTTGTTTGACCGAATTGTTAGCGATCGAGCTCCTAGGTACTTCGAAACGAAAGTTTTGATTGATGCTGGGGCAAAGATCCACGAAAATCTGAAGCCATGGAAATGGAAGAGGCCAAATAGGCTAAGAACATCTTTAGTGGAGGGCACTTGTCTCCAATATGCAACAACTTTTGGACAGCTAACTGCCATGAAAGCTCTCATTGATGCTGGAGCTGACTTGGAGCAATCATCGGGGAGCACCCCATGTGCGCTTCTGTGTGCGATTAAGTGCCTTCCCGCAGCAAAGCTTCTCTTGAAAGAAGGGGCTGATATAAGGTGTGAGACTAACGACAAGGACACAGTCCTCCATTTTGCTGCCCACTACTGTAGTGTTAAAGCCATGGAGTTTTTTCTCCAGCATGATCCAGGACTTGATATTTCAGCAATAAACTATCATGGTGAAACCCCCCTTCACGTGGCTGCAGAACGTGGGTATGGAGCAGGCGTTACATTTCTTCTTGCTCAGGGAGCAAACGTGAATGAGCACTATGAGAATTTTAGATGTGACAAAGTAACTCCCCTAAGCTTAGCTGCCCACAACCCCTCTAGGGAGACACTAAACGCCTTAATTCTTTGTAAGAGAATTGACCTAAATCTTTATGACCAAAACAAAGAAAAAATCTATAACAAAGAAAAAATCTATGATGAGGAAACCCTCAAAAAGCTAGTTCAACCAGAGTGTCTTTCTCTTCTAAACCTTGAGGCAATGATGAAATTGGAGAACATCATGTTCCCAAAAGTCGTAAGAGAGATGGTGGATCTGTTAGAGTCTGGAGAGCTGCCTCAAGGCTATTGGTTCCAAGAGGTCTGGGGTCTGTAGTCTCTTAAAAGCTAAAAATAAGAAACCCTAATTTTGGGACTCCCCAATCATTCGGGGAAGAGATTCGAGGAGCGCCCCCGAAGACGTGAGTTAAGTCATGGGAAACAGTGATATTAAATGATATTATGCAGCCCATGCCGCCTACTAAGTGCGCCCCTTAGGGGCTTGAGTGCTTAGGGGTATGTGTTTGTATTTGTTCATAAAATTTACCTTACCCTAAAGTGAAAATCCTAGGTGATTAAGTACTGCTTAATACACTGAGTTTAAAAATCTGTGTCTTGTTTGTGTCTCTAAGCTTTTAGGCTAGTTACATGGGGATACATGGTCATTTTCTTCTTTTCTCCCTAGAACTCTTTTACAAGTTTTATTGTTACTGTCAGCTCAGTACATTTCTAGGAGCCTTTAGTATAGAGTCTTAAAGATCTTTAAATAGCTTTGGGGAAAGTAAAAACCTAAGTCATAGAGCGAAGCCCACTTGGGTTTGATTTTTTTTGTCTTTTTTTATCCAGGGCAATTTTTTCTTTTGTATAACCGTCTAGTATAACTAAAAATTTCATCTTATGCCATCTCTCCCTGTAAAAAAGAGCTCAAGTTTTAATATAAAATAGAACCAATGCATTACAATCGTAAGACATTGATTTTCTTTTATAAATCATGGTTTTTATTAAGTAATTACTTCAAATAAATAGAGGCTAAATACAGAGGACTCTTTTTCAAAAAAGCCTCCATTTGTTCTATGACCCCAAAAAAATAACGAAAAGAGCTAAAGTTTATCGAGGTATGAGCCGATAGTACTATTAGGCCACCAGGGTTGCCCTAAGTGATAAATATGAGGAGGCTTACTACTTGAAAAATAAACTCACACAGGCTCTATTGAATATACTTCTTCTTATTTTATGCCACTGCGGACAGTCTAGTTCGTCTACGGAGGGGATGGATAATATTTTATCTAGCTCAGAAGATGTAAGTATGGGAGATGAAATACTTTTTGCCGATGGTCGTATTATTGATGGACCAGTTTTTGGAGCCCTTGTTTTTTTAGACTGTAATGGAAACCTAAAGTATGACGAAGGAGAGGTTCAAACCAGGAGTAAAGAAGATGGAACCTTTGATCTAGATATTTCTGGAATAAGCGGAAGAATCCTCTCTCTTTCTGAATCCTCTCCGCCTTGCAAAGTAGTATCTTTGGGAGGACGAGATCAAATTAGTGGCCGAGGAGTGGGTGGGCTTAGACTTGTTGCTGATCTACCAGAGGATCGATCCAAAAAAACGATTGTCACCGCTATCAGTACTACTTTAGCAGGCACCGATGATCCTGTTCAAAAGCAAAATATTCTTGAAAAGCTGTGCTATGGCACCACTGATGTCGAAGAGGCCCTAACACGAGACATCTGGGAGTTGGCTAAAGACGGTGATCCTCAAGCTATTGAACAACTAAAAATCAATATGATGCTCTCCCTTATTTTGATGACAGCATTTACAACCACAGAGGGTGGCTCCCTATCCAGCGAAGCTGAAAAACTTAACAAAATATCCACAATACTAGAAGGGCTCGAAGGTGATGGTGAGAAGGGCTGCGCTGATTTATCTGATGAGGACAATGTCACGGACCTAGTTTCAGAGACATCAGGAAAAACTGCTTCTGAGCTAAATCAAATCATACAAGTAACAGCTACAGAGAACGCTCTGACTCAAGCCAGAAACAATATCACCGTTGGCATTTCAAGTAACACGCCCTTATCTCAAAAAATTGGCTTTGGCTACAACCAAGGGAACCCAGAGTGCCAGGTTTCTCAAGATCTTGTGCAAAACATAGTGATAACTCCTGCCCCTGGAGCTGAAGGGTTAAATTGTCAAGAAAGCTCAACCTCAGTGTGCAAATTTAATATCTCACCTTTAACCATAGCTGACAGTGATAAAATAAATCTTAGACTAGATCTTGTAGAGACTTTTACCGAAGCATCCGCCAGCAAGGGGATTGACCTCGAGAATTTATCACCTTGGGTACTTTGGCAAGGAGATACAGCCTTTGACTCTAGCACTTTTTTTAAAATTATAGATGATGATCTTTACGACGGGGGCCCTGAAGAGATCCGTTTTATCCTGTCGTTAAAAATTGACGAGAATACACCTGAAGCAGCTCTTGAAGGAGACTCTTGCCTAAATAAGTCCACTTATATTGTTAGCAACAATGGACGGTACCTACCTATTTTAGGAGAAAACTCCTCGAACAATCTTCTTACTATTCGAGATAATGAGTCAGCTCCCACTTTAAGCGCCTTATTTGAGAAGATTGATAGCACACCCTTAAACCAAGATGAACAGGGAAAATACATAATTTCGGAAGGGTTAAACCGTGTGAAAATCAAATTAGTATCAACCGTGAAAAGTGACCAAAGTCAAGATGTGACGATCGCATCATCTGCCAATCAAAGTACAAAAGAGAGATTCAAAGACTTGCCTAGCTCAATCCAGCTTCCCATAGGCCAATTAGAAAGTTCTATAGATCTAGTCCTTATAGACAATGACCGAACTGACGGTGATGGTAGCCTATCTATCACCATAACCCCACCTTCGGGAATAAATATTATAGGAAATGCAAATGCGACACAGATCGCCTTAGAAGCCATCATTCAAGATGATGAAGCCCTTCCCCAAATCACCATGGAGCTTACAAATTTCCTTGGGAAGGTTCGGGTAAAGACCATTCTTGATAAATCATATAAAGATCAAATTAATTTGATCCCCTCATTTGAAATTCAAAACACAGAACTCACCAAATACAATAATGTGAAGATCAATGATTGTCCTTGGTTTGAAAGCAAAAGAAGTCAAACCTCATTTTCTGGAATTTGTACTTTACCGGGAGGAGAAACTCGAGAAGTTGCCAAAGAAGACCTAGCTGATTTTTTCGACTGCTATATGGATGGAGGAAGCTGGGCCACTTCACCACAAGGGTTCTGGGGGGATGATCCTAGACAAGAAACCTCTGATGGCAGCTTTCATTACTGTCAAAGTGGTAGTCGGAAATTCAGTATAATTCCAAAAACAGAAAGTATTGGACGGTTTAGTCTCTCACTGGACACAAATACGAACTGGACTAAGAACCAAGAAATTACTGTGGGCCTCTATAGTTTTGAGTCAGAAATATCAACTCCTGAAACTCAAAGAAGAATCAAAGTAAAAGATTATAAACCCACAGACATTGCCTTAGGAAGTAGTAAAACATGCGTTTTATTAAATACCAAAGATGTGAAATGTTGGGGACATTCACTGGTTGAAAAATCCAATGAAGATTCCGTTATCGATATAGTCCTATCAGGAGGTAGTTACTTAGGCGACCAAAATGGGTCCTTGGAGATTAAGGAAATATCAGCTTATCATGAAACTTACTGCGTGATTACAACAGAAAATACTGATGATGAGTCTGATGATACAGTTCGTTGTTGGGGAGAGGGAAGTCATGGAGAGCTCGGTAATGGTGAAACAAGTGATCAAGAAACACCGGTAATTGTTGTTACTAGCTCTACAGATTCATCTCCTCTTACAGGAGTTAAGTCCATTAAAACTGGCCAAAACCACACCTGTGCACTCCTTACTGATGGTACTGCTCGTTGCTGGGGACAAGGTGCCCAAGGACAGCTAGGAAATAACCTGACAAACAATTCATCTACGCCCGTTGAAGTCATCGGAAAAACCATTCCTACTTCTCAAGGCAATGTAATCGTTACTCTCGATAACATTGTAGAAATTTCATCAGGAAACCATCATAGTTGTGCTTTAGTTAGTCCTCCATCAGACCCTGGTAATGCATCTTCACAAGACGATGAAGGCGTTTGGTGTTGGGGGAGAAGAGATGAGGGACAATTAAGTCGCTCTATTGACGTTAGCAACTCTCGTGCGGGAAAAATTGGCGCTTCACTTATTAGCGAGGCAATACACATTAGTTCTGGAGAAAATAGAAGTTGTGCCACTCTCTATAATGCAGGTAAAGATATTATTATGAAGTGTTGGGGTGAAGACATTTACTGGGGTGACTATGCTACAGAACCCACAAACAGAAGCGAAGCCCTGGAAATCTATGACCTTAGAACTGGTTCACAAGATTCTCTTTTTGATATTTCACAAGCGTCTCTTGGTTCTGATTTTATTTGTGCTTTACATGGTCATAGTGATAGTGATAGTAAAAAAGGGCAAGTCTCTTGCTGGGGAAAGGGAAGTTTAGGGCGACTGGGGCAAACACATAATGATGATAGGAAAAATCCTGTTTTTGTCTTACACGATAATAATCAAAATGGAACCATAGAGTCCACCGAATATTTAACTAATGTAAGAAAAATTTCAGTAGGCAAAGATCATGCTTGCGCTCTTCTGGATCCCGATCAAGACGATGACACATCAAACTCTGATCGCTACGATGATAATAAAATAAAGTGCTGGGGAAAATCAAATGATAACCGACTAGGATCCATTGCTAATCACTTTGTTGATCTTGGCAAATACCTGGAGGTTATAAAATGACTAAGAAAAGAAAAAATATAACTTTCTACGAGTTCTTGTTTTTGGGAGCATGCTTATTCTTCATTAGCTGCGGAAACTCCTCTATCTCTTTCGATGGTGATCTAGAAAGTTCTCAAATAGAGGGACTGTCTGCTCTTTCTGAAGTTAACTCACCTGTAACTTTTGAGGGAACTAAAATTCCTGAAGGCACTGATGGAAATATAACAATTTCACTCGTAGAATCTTATACAGTTCCCGTAAGCCTTGATTTTTCAATACAAGAAGACAGTGGAGCCTATCCAGCAACTCCTGACACCGAATTTGAAACTATAGATCAAGGGAAAATTAATTTTGCACAGGGAGAAATATCTAAGGTGGTTACTGTAACCACTTATGACGACACACTAGCTGAGCCTTTAGAAACCATTAAACTAATCTTAAGTAACCCTCAAGGATTTACATTTCCTGAAGGTGTCACAACTATTGAAAAAACTCTTACCATTGAAGACAATGATACCCTGTCTATTAGTGACGTATCTCCTAAGGTCCTAAAGGAGCTTGATCTTAATGATCCATCAAACGAGACAAGAAACGTGACGGTTACAATAAGTCAGAAATATCATGAGGATGTTGTTATTCTTGTTTCTTTGCAAAAGGATCCGAATAACCCTGAATCTCAAGCAGAAGAACCTTATGACTACTTGCCTCTTGAAAAATCCACTTTATTAATAAAACAAGGAGAGCAATCGGGAACTTTGCCTATCACAATTAGAAATGATTTCGAGTTTGAAGGTAATGAGTCTTTTATTCTCAACCTTTCAAAGCCGTACACTCTTCATGAAGCCTTATCTATGCCTTCAGGAAGTACAAATCAACAAGAGACTCTTTCAAAAATAGTTATAGAAGACGATGATCTTAACTTAAGAGTAATCGAAAGAATCACTCTTACAAAAGAAATAACAGACCAAGATCATTTCTACAGTTTAATCTCTGGAAAAATATATAAAACAGGAGGAAGCTTAGAGAACCCGCAGATCTACGACTTAGGAGAGATCCAAGTAGATCAGCTAGTAGGAATTGACAGCGGCAATATTTATTTTAAGTCAGGGTCAATTTTTCAATCTATGAATCTTACGACTACCCAAATTAATTCCCTTGATGAAAATAATTTAGTTTTAAAAACCTTGCAGTACCAAAGTCGTGATGATTCTGTCTCAATTGGTCAAAAAATCTATTATGTAAATCAAGAATCTTTAGAATCTTTTCATACAATAAGTGGTTCCACCGAGACTGTTGATACAGGGGATGTCATTGGAATATCCCAACTTACTGCTGTCAATGATCAGTATTTATTTTTTACGGGTATGCACCCTGTAAAAGGGATGGAAATTCACTCTTTATGTGTTGGGAGCCTTTGTTC
This sequence comes from Gammaproteobacteria bacterium, assembly GCA_002717445.1. Taxonomy (GTDB): domain Bacteria; phylum Pseudomonadota; class Gammaproteobacteria; order Steroidobacterales; family UBA11654; genus CACPJA01. Next base: position 12,787 of record PBDY01000031.1, read on the forward strand.
TACTTCTCAAATGACAACTTATGATATAAATACTGCCTCTGTAAGTTGGTCTTTGAGTTCCTGCTCTAATAATGATGAAACACTTTTTGTACAAGTAGGAGATTCACAAAGTGAAATAGATACAAAAAAAACTAGTTGTATCAATATTAATGCTCAGTGGCTTTGGAATGCTGAGCCACCTATTTGCTCCAACGAAGACACTAGTATTACTAGTGCAGCCAAATGTACTTACCATATTTGGAGATCAGAACATTGCAAGGGGGAAATAGAAAGGGATGGGGTACTACGAACTATAAGTCAATGCTCTGATGAAAATGCTACAGCTTCATCTTACCCTGAGTCTTTAACAGTTGTTGGCTCTAAAATATATTTTACGGCTCGTAATTCGGACTCACAAGACCCTGGTCATTGGCTTTATGTGATCGATCCAACTTCTTATGATAGTACCCCAAAGTCACTGGTTAAGAGTAGCTCTAGTAATGAAAATCATTATTGGGCCTATGATTCAAATCTTGGAAAAGCGACTTGTAAGAGAAAGCAAACTATTCTTACAAACACGATAAGTACTCTAAATTTAACAATCAATAAATTTCACGACACAGACTATAGCCAATGGGGATCGACAGGACATATAAATGAGGATACAAATCAAGCAACCAACTGGGGACAAAAATCAGATTTAATTGATGGATTATCCCAAGATCGAGAAAAAATTCTATGTGAAAAACAACCTTATCACTTAACGGCTGCTGGTACTAATCTGTACTTTGTTTTAGAAGATGGTAATGAAAATAAAAAAGGCGCTGAACTCTGGATAACAAATGGCGTGACGACAACTCTGGTTAAAAATATTGTTGATGACACGAACTCAAGTTGTTATAAGCCCAAGGAAGAGAGTCAGCTTACGGAAATTAATGGAGTAAATATTTTTCTAGCGACAACTTGCCAAGAGGAATTTGAAAAATCTTCTGGAAGTCAAGGAAATGGTGTTATTCCTATGGGTAGCCTACCGTCTCAACTAACCTATTTAAACGAAAAACTTTATTTTAGTGCTTATCATCCAAATTACGGTCGTGAGTTATGGGTTACTGACTCAAGCCCTGAAGGGACCAAACTACTTCGAGATTTGAAAACTAGAGAAATCTCTAATACTGCAAACCTGAATCCACAAGAGGTTTTCTCATTTAAAGACTCCTTGTATTTCAAAGGTACTGCCGATGTTCCTGTTATTTTCAAACCCACTGGACGATGTTTAAGCCCTGAAGGAAACTCTCAGGATCGTTGTGATGAATGGGAGCAAGGAATGTGTTATGCACCTGCTAAAAGTGAAAAAAATTGCTCACAGTTTAGAACAAAAGATGTATATGGAAACTTAAACGAAAACCCAGATGATTATAAAAATACTCAATGGGTAGAAGGAAGATGTCAATGGCCTATTATTGGTCAAAATACCTGTAAATTACAGACCATCCATGGTTTTTTCAAATACACTCCTTAGAAGCCATGCGCTAAACTTACAATGATGCTTAAGATGGTAGAGCTTTATTAGATATAACTCTCTGACTTTCAAATAAGGGGTCGGTTGACGAAACCAAAAACGATTATCTTTACAGAACTCTATCCTAGAAAATTTAAACACTTTATCGGCCCCCACATGCGCCTTGAAGATATTAGTCTACCCCCCGAAGGAGATCACCAAAGAACAGAAAAAATGCTGCAATTCTATGGGATAAAACACCCCCAACGACAAGAAACCATTATTGGTCACATTGAAAAAAACAGCTCTTTTTCTAAACTGTACCCCCGCGATCGAACTTCCACCGGTGTCCTAAAAACCGGTACAGTCCTTCGCTAGCAGACCGTACAATTCAGCGTCTTCATATTTATCCCATTTGAAAAAGTGCTGGTTTAATCGACCTTCACGAATCATTCCAATTTTCTTCATCACCCGACCCGAGCCCGGATTTCGACAAATATGATATGCATAGATTTTATTTAAACCAATTTCTTTAAAACCAAAACTCACAACTGCCTGAGCTGCTTCAGTACAGATGCCTTGATTCCAATAGTTTCTTCCGATCCAAAAACCGAGTTCCCCATGATGATGTCGTTCATTGAGCTCTAATCCCATAGCCCCCACTAACTCTGAGCTTTCTTCTAAACGAATAGCCCAAACAACATTCTTACCTTGTTTGAGTGTTTGCTCCTGTTGACCAATCCACTCAACAGCCATTTCTTCTTTGTAGGGATGAGGAATGTTAGCAGTCGTTGAAGCTATTTCTCTGTGGTTTACAAGGCTAGTCACCCTCGATACATCCTCTTGAAAAAACTTCGTTAAGTTCAGACGTTTGGTCTTAATATCTCGATGGAAAGTCTTCATATTAGTATCCATTTCGTTCGGAAATTGTTTGTTGGGACTGTTGAAGAATACAAGTAACTGTGATCTGCAGGTCAAAGGCTATCTGGGATCACCCCTTGCAAAGCAAGGGTCAGAGGATTACCTATCATGAAGGAGGAAAAGTAGCTAGAACCTTCGTAATAAGGGCCGATTTAATTGATTTTTTTTTCTAATTAAACCATGATCACATGAGATTTTTTATGGAAATTATTTGTATTAAAGCGATCTATAAGGACGAATCATCTGACAATACTTTCATAATTTCTTTGGCAGACTAGAAAAATAGCATAGTTCAAATAATAATTTTCTCAAACAGGCTGGTAAGTTTAGCGCCCAGAGCAAAAAAGAGAATGAAAAACCACCGAAACAAAAGAGCTTCACAGAAAGCCTAACAAAAGCTCTTGGGCAAAACTGTTAAGCAAAGTATTTGAATGGATATCAGCAAATATAGGGAATGTGGTAGAGAAATGCGAGTTACCTCACCGATCATCCAGGTAGATGTAATCCAAAAGATCCTAGCTCACTTAGGTCTTAGTCCGCAGCCCCCCCGATGGCTCCATCTTGTTCTAGACAACTCTTTGTGGTGTGAAATTCGAAAGAACTTGAGAATTTCTATGTTTGGATTTTTTCGAGAAAGTGAGACTGGAGGAGAAATGAAACTAGGAATGAAATGATTCTATGCTGATGGCTGGTCCTAAGTGATTAAAAAAGGCTCGGGTTGACAGAAAGTCATATATAGACCCGTTGTTTAGAAGCATTAAGAAATGCTGGTTATTTTTCCTATTTTCAATTTTCATATTTTGAAGCACATTTAATGGTTTGGATAGTCTTTTGGGTAAAATATAGTTCAACAATATCAGTACTGTTCGTGGTTTTTGTATTTTTAGCAAGTTTTTCTAAAGTTCTCTAAATATACTCCGATAGGTTAACTGATTTGAGATATTGGAAGGATTAAATATGAAAATTAAGATTCCAATTCTTTTTTTGGCTTGGTTTTTGTTTAGTTGTGACAAAGTATCATCACCTCAAACGAGGGATGAAGCTTCCAAAGCTAGTTCAAAACCTGCTTCATTAGAAAGCAAACAACTTGTCGGTGTTGCCATTGAGCAAAGCCCTTCAAAAGTTTTTTATTATGGTGAGAAGCTTCAGTTAACAGCAGTTGGTGTTTATTTATTCGAGGGCCAAAAAATCCATGGAAGCGATCACATCACAAGTAATATTACTTGGCAAAAAGTTGGAGATAGCTCCCAAAAAATTTCTTTAGAGGCAAAGACCGGTTGGGTTAGATCTCTGTTTAGTAACAAGGAAGAATCAGCCTCAATAACAGTGTCCTATGAGGGTTTTACAAATAGCATCAAAATCATAAGAAAACTCCCAAAGATAGAAAGGCTTTATTTTATACCTAGTACTATAAAACTTCCTAAAGGTTATGATGGTGGTGATCGTACATTTCGTCTCCAAGTAAAATACGAAGGTGGTGCAATTCTTTATCCTTTGGCTGACGGTTTTGGAGTTAATTGGAGTCTAGGGGGCTTGCCAAGTAACCCTTTAAGAAAAAATTCAAATTACGAAATTATCCCAAAAGATGCTGAAATCGGTGATTATATTTTAACAGCATCTATTGCAGACACAAATATTGAATCAACCTTAGAAGTTAAAATTATTAATCCCTTAGAGGATTTATCTTATTTAGAACATAAAAAAGACTTTGCTGTTTTTAATGAGGGTACAACAATAGAAAACTTATTTTTGGACCGTGATGGTTCTACGACTTTAAGCATTAAAAGTCTGAAGTATACCAATTTATTCTTAGATCATGATTTTACATCAAATGACGAGACAACAGTTGTCGTAACAGGAAATAAAGCAACAGGAATGGCTTTAGGTCAAGCAGAGATAATTGCCGCTATAGATATACAACCAGAAGATAATCCAAATGATCCAAATGATGGGATGGGTCACACTATAAAGATTCCAACTATAGTGCAAAATGATGTATCTAGAATTTTGATTTTTAATGATCCAAAT
>PBDY01000015.1 GCA_002717445.1 Gammaproteobacteria bacterium
CTTCCTCTGCTGGGGCTTCTTCCTCTGCTGGGGCTTCTTCCTCTGCTGGGGCTTCTTCCTCTGCTGGAGCTTCTTCCTCTGCTGGAGCTTCTTCCTCTGCTGGAGCTTCTTCCTCTGCTGGGGCTTCAGCAGCTAATTTAGCAGCTTTTTCAGCTTCCCTTTTAGCTTGTTTCTTTTGAAGCTTATTTAGTTTTTTTGAATCTCTCTCTTCCCTTGATAGTTCAGCAAGTTTTATTAGGTGTAAAACTCTATCGCTGATTTGAGCACCAACTGATTTCCAATAATCTAATCTTTCAGAGTTGATATTGATATCTTCCTCATTGCCTTTTGCTCTTGGATTAAAATAACCCAGTCTTTCTATATATTTACCATCACGTGGATTTCTGCTATCAGTAGCTACGATGTGGTAGAAAGGGCGTTTCTTTGACCCGCCTCTTGATAATCTAATTTTGACCATTGTTGTTACTCATCAATATATTTAAGTTATGGCGCGGAATTGTACGGTAATTTACATATCAGGTCTAGATAGTTTTCTTGACACGATAACCTTCAGAGACGAAAATAGAGATATGTTAACTATAAAGGAGTCGCTGTAATTGAGCGATGACATACCGCTAGAATACCTTTTCGTAATTCTAGCCATACTAATCTTACTATCAGCATTCTTTTCTGGAACGGAAACTGCACTCATGAGAGTGAATAAATACCGTGTCAGACACCTTGCAAAAAAAGGGAATAAGAGTGCCAAACTAGCTGAAAAACTTCTTAAGAAGCCTGACAAGCTCATTGCTTTTATACTTCTTGGAACAAATCTGGTTAACTTTATTGCCGCATCCTTGGTGGGTGTTGTTTCTATGGAAATTGGTGGGCCAACTGGTGTTGTTATTGGAACAATATTACTAACAGCGGTTGTCTTATTATTTTGTGAATCCATACCTAAGACTGTAGCAGCAATATTTCCGGAGAAAATCGCTCTTCCTGCAAGTCGAATCTATCATCCGCTCGTTAAGTTTACTCAGCCATTTTTAGCGATCATTAACTTCTTTACCAATATGGTTCTTAAATTACTTGGCTCAGGACCAAACGAGCAAGAGGAAAAAATATCGGTTGATGAACTCAGAACTATAATCACTGATGGACTGACAAAAACTGCCTTCGATAGACAAAACATCATGATGGGTGTTCTGGATCTAGGAAGCATGACTGTTGAAGACATTATGCTTCCTCATAACGAAGTTGTCGGAATTGATCTAAATGAACCAAAAGAGGAATGTATAAAGATCATTCAAAAGAATTTTCACTCATCTTTACCGGTTTATGAAGATGTTCTCGATAACCTAAAAGGCGTCCTTTACTTAAATGAATTCTTAAAGAATGTTGACCTTGATTCATTTAACAATGATTTGATTAAGCAACACATGAGAAAGCCTTACTTTATTCCTGAAACGACTTCATTGAGCCAGCAGCTAGTTGAATTCAAATCAAAGAAACAAAAAACTGCATTTGCTGTGGATGAGTATGGAAATATTCAAGGACTCATAACGATAGAAGATATTTTTGAGGAAATCGTAGGAGATTACCTTGAGGAAACTCAGAAAATTAACAAAGAGATGAAGCCTAAGAAAATAAAGGATTACTATGTCGTTAGTGCTTCTTCAAACATTCGCGTACTGAATAAGATGATGAACTGGGACATCCCTATTGATGAAGCGAAAACGATCAATGGTGCCGTGCTAGAAAATCTTGGATACATTCCCGAAGAAGGGACAGATTTTAGATTAGGGGGCTATATCATCGAAATTTTATCGACAAAAGAGAATGCTGTTGAGAAAGTCAAAATTAAGAAAACAGATGATGATTATGAATTAAAGGTTGTTTCTTAGAATTGCTCGTATTCAGGAACCCAGTTCTCGAACTTGGTATACCGCCCTATCCAGGTCAGATTGAATTTACCTATTGCACCGTTCCTTTGTTTAGCTACATTGATCTGAGCAATGCCTTTCTTATCTGTTTCTGGATCATAGACCTCTTCACGATATATGAATGCGATGAGATCTGCGTCTTGCTCAATTGCGCCTGACTCTCTGAGGTCTGACATTTGTGGGACTTTATCGGTCCGTTGTTCAACACTCCGATTCAATTGCGAAAGAGCAATGATCGGAACATCTAATTCTCTGGCCAGAGCTTTTAGATTTCTAGATATTTCTGAAATTTCAGTTGCCCTATTCTCCTTATTTCCATGGACTTGCATGAGCTGAAGGTAATCGATCAAAATCAGTGACAATCCTTTTTCTCTTTGAATTCTTCGAGCTCTTGCTCTCAACTCAATGGGAGAGAGGGATGGTGTATCATCAATATATATTGGAGCATTCTTCATTTGCTGAATTGCACCATCGATTCTATTCCAGTCCCTTTCTTCGAGCTTACCTGTCCTCATGGAATGAGAATTGACTCTTCCCAGCGATGAAATCATTCGTTGAGCAAGAGAGCTTGCTGACATTTCCATACTAAACACTGCAACGGGATTTTCATCGGCAAGCGCTGCGTGTTCTGCAATATTTAATGCAAATGCTGTTTTACCCATTGAGGGCCTACCAGCAATGATAATGAGTTCGCCTTTTTGTAATCCTGCTGTGAGATTATCGAGTTCCCGAAAGCCTGAAGAAACTCCGGTTAATCCACCTCCGCCTTGTGCTCTCTTATCAAGCTCATCATACGTTTCTTTCACAAGGTCACTCATGTGAGCAAATGATCCCTTCTTGGAACCGCGTTCAGCAATTTCAAAAATATACGACTCGGCAATATCAACCAACTCAGTTGGTGACCTTCCTTCCGGTTTATAAGCATTTTGAGATATGTCATTACTGATTTGTATCAGCTCCCTGAGCAGTGCCTTTTCTCGTATTATTTTTGCATACTCAGTAACATTAGAACTCCCAGCCGTGTTTTCAATGATTTCAGACAAATAATCTATTGGAGAATCAGGAGTGCCGCCGCCATTGGAATCTAGATAGTCAGAAACCGTCAAGACATCTGTAACTTTTGAATTTTCTCTCAGCTTTTGTATTGCTGAGAATACGGCCTTATTTTCTGGATAATAGAAATCACGATCGGAGATTAGATCAGCAATTTTATCGTATGCCTCGCCATTGGGATCCAATATCAATCCCCCAATAAGTGCTGCTTCCGCCTCAGTGGAATGAGGTGGTAACGATATCTGTCCTAATGATTTATTTGATCTTTGGGTCTCTGCTGCAGATTTTGCCATTTATTCGGATTCTTCGGTATTTTCAGTATCAATATTCTCTTCATTGATATTATCTTCTTCCTCTTCAGAATCCAAAGTATTTTTAATGGCCACTTCGCCACCTATGACTTCGACGCTAATAATGACCTGAATCTCGGGATGGAATAATAATTCCACTTCATGTGATCCAATCATTTTAATGGGGCCATCAGGCATATTGATAGAACTTCTTTCGAGCTCTACGCCTTTCTCGATTGCGGCATTTGCAATATCGATTGTCCCTATAGATCCGTAAAGCGTTCCTTCTTCTGTAACGTTTGCTTCGATGGTCAACTTCAACCCCTCAAAAGCTTGAGCTTTTTCTCGAAGTACAGAAATCTCCTCGTCTTGTTTCTTTCTGAGCTCTTCTTTTTGTAATTCAAGTTGCTTAAGGTTTTCAGCAGTAGCAAATACTGCTTTGCCTTGAGGAACGAGAAAGTTCCTTCCATAACCTGGTTTCACAGAGACGACTTCTCCAATTTCTCCCAGATTCTTTATATCTTCTTTAAGTATAACTTCCATGACTATTTTCTTATCTTCTATGTTGATCGGTATATGGTATCAAAGCCAAAAATCTTGCTCTCTTGATTGCTACAGCAAGCTGTTTCTGATAATTGGCCTTAGTTCCAGTGATTCTGCTAGGTATAATTTTTCCAGTCTCAGTAATGTATTTCTTTAAAACATCGATGTCTTTGTAATCGATTTGATCAACACCTTCGGCCGTAAACTTGCAGTATTTATTTTTGTTTCTGTTTATACCTTTTTTTCTTCTAAACTCTTTTTTACCCTTCTTTCTTTTCATCGGTCCCTTCCTCTAAATTTTCTTCATTGGCATTCTCATTTTCCTGTTCAGTCTCAGCAACCTCTTCTTGAGTCTCAGCAACCTCTTCTTGAGCTTCTTTTTTAATTTCATCATCGGCTTGCTCTTCTACTTTTTTGTCAGCTTTCTCTGAAGTTGGGCCGTCTTTTACTTCTTTCTTTTCATCCGATGGTCGTACTTTTGCTTTTCTCGAATCATCTTTTTTATTGTTTAATTCAAAGAGCTTTGAATCTCCTGTTTCAGTTTTCTTTATTTTGACTATAAGATGTCTCATGATTGAGTCGTTGAACTTGAATAATGATTCCAATTCACTGATCACACCTTCGTTTGCTTCGATGTTCAAAAGAACATAGTGTGCTTTGTGCATATTCTCGATTGTGTAAGCAAGTGGCATCCTGCCAATGTCTTCTGTTCTATGGATGATTCCGTCAGACTTCTTAACGGTTTCTTGATACCGATTAATCATTTCCGGTACTTGTTCGCTCTGATCTGGATGGACCAGCAACACTAATTCATAATGTCTCATATTTTCCCTTTTGGTTAAAAGCTACCCAAATTTATTATTGGTGCAGCAAGGTTATTTACATTGTCAGCGGATCGTACAGAAAATATCCAAATAATTCAAACTAATTAGCACTCCTCTGCCTAAGCACCTCATAAAGCATTAATCCGCATGCAACTGAAACATTTAAGCTTGAAACAACACCAGACATTGGGATAGATAATAACTGATCACATTGTGACTTTGTTAAATCCCTCAGTCCTGCCCCTTCAGATCCAACAATAATGGCTGTAGAGTCATTATAATTGGGTTGCCAATAAGAAACTTCTGCATTCTCAGATGTTCCATATACCCAGAAACCTATCTCTTTGATTCTGCTTATAAATTGCGAGATATTTGAAACAACAGCAATGTTTGTTTTTTGGAGTGCACCTGATGATACCTTTCCTATCACGGGGCTATCCATGTTGACTCTATTCTTTGACAAAACAACCATATCGACATCTGCAGCATTTGCAGTACGAAGGCATGCACCAATGTTTCTTGGATCGTCAAGATCATCAAGTATCAATACCAGTGATCCTTCATTTTGGGAAAGAAACTGAATGCTTGATTTAAGGTCAAAAAATTCATTGATTGTGATTTTTGCAGCAATGCCTTGGTGCTTTTCAGTTGAAAGAAGCTCAGATAAAAATGATTTATCAACTCTTATAATATTCAATCTTGAAGCGACTTTACGGGTTAATAATTTTTCAATCCGTTTATTTGAAGAGGATTTATCAACATATAGATCGATGATACTGTTTGGGTTTTTTGATACGGATGTTTCGACAGAATTAAATCCATATATCGTGACCTCTTTGCTCATGAAAATAGTTCATCAATGACGATCATGTCATTTCTATCGGGGCCTGTTGATATCAGAGCCACTGATACGCCGGTTGACTTCTCTATACCTTTGATCAAGGTCTGTGCTTCGGTCGGTAATTCATCGAATGACTTCAGTCCAAATGTATGTCCTGACCAACCCTTATACTCTTTGTATATTGGGACTATTTTTTCAAATCGATTTTGGCTCATGGCAGGCAGGGTGTCATATTTCTTGTCATCAATTTCATATTCCTCTGCAACAAGAATCTTATCGAGACCATCGAGAACATCAATTTTGGTTATGCATAAGTGAGAGATGGAGTTGATGTTAACTGCTTTACGCAATGCTACAAGGTCCAGCCAACCACACCTACGGGGTCTGCCTGTTGTTGCGCCAAACTCAACGCCAACTTTTGCCATGTGCTTGCCGTAATCGTCTTTAATTTCTGTGGGGAATGGTCCTGATCCCACTCGAGTAGCATAAGCTTTTGTGATTCCAAGAACCCCTTCAATAGCCAAAGGACCAATACCGGATCCCAATGAAGCAGCACCTGAGAGAGTGCTCGATGACGTAACGTATGGATATGTGCCTTGGTCGATATCTAGCATCGATCCCTGAGCCCCTTCAAAAAGAATATTGGAATTTTGTGACTTAAATTTATTTAATTCCTTTGAACCATCGACAACAAGGTTTTTAATTTTACTAAAATGTTCGATCGATTCTTGTAAGGTGTTTTCATGATCTATTCCTTCGCACTTATAAAGCTCCTCAAGAATAAAATTGTGATGAGTGATTAGTGAACTCAATTTTGATCTAAATAAATCCTCTTCAAATAAGTCCATCACATGAACCGCCCTTCTGGCAACTTTATCTTCGTATGCCGGACCAATTCCTCTTCCAGTGGTCCCTATAGCTTTTTTTCCCAATGATTCTTCTCTCGCTTCATCAATGTGTATATGGCTTGGAAGTATTAGTGGACACTGTGAGCTAATCATTAATTTACTGTAAATATCAATACCCTTTGACTCGAGGTATTCAATCTCCTGGATCAGTGTCGGCAAATGTAGAACGACTCCGTTTCCGATAAGACACTTGGCATCATTAAAGATGCCCGAAGGGATTAAATGAAGTACGGTCTTATCGCCATCAATAACAAGGGTATGTCCGGCATTATGTCCACCTTGGAATCTGACGACTGCATCTGCTTTATCGGTGAGAATATCTATGATCTTTCCCTTTCCTTCATCCCCCCATTGAGCGCCGATTACGACCAAAGACTTTACCACTGAATACTCCTAGATAAAATTCATTAAGATGACACCTATTATAATCAAGATGAGCCCTGTAATCCTTATAGAATTCTCATCTGAATTAAGCATTTGCATAAGAAGAAACTTATAAAGCTTTGGCGAAATAAATGGCAGCATGCCTTCCAGTATTAAAAACACTGATACAGCAAAGACTATCTCATTAACCCCCATCGTTAATTCTGTTAATTATTCTGGGGATTGGTTATTCAGATACTTAAAGAAATCACCTTCTGCATCAAGAACAAGGATATCATTGGAGGTTCCAATTGAATTTTTGTAGGCTTGAATACTTCTATAGAACGAATAGAATTCACGATCCTCATTGTATGCGGTTGCGTACAAATTGGCTGCTTCTGCATCGCCATCACCCTTAATGATTTGTGAATCACGATTTGCATTTGCAAGAATCTCGGTTCTTGATCTGTCAGCTTCAGCTCTGATGATCGTGGCCTCCTCGCTTCCTTCAGCTCTTAGCTCTGACGCGATTCTAGCTCTTTCTTGTCTCATCCTATTGTAGACAGACTCACTGACATCGTCTGAAAGCTCGATTCTCTTTACCCTCACATCAACAAGGTCAATTCCCAAATTTCTCGCATTCGTTGCTGCATCCGTCAACATTCCTGACATTATCTCTCTTCTCTCTTTTGAGACAACCTCGATGACTGTTCTTTTTGCAAATTCTGAACGTATCCCATCTTTGACATTTTCGAGAAGTCGTTGAGCGGCTACAAGCTCATCGCCTCCGGTCGATCGATAATATTCAGTCGTATTATCAATTTTCCATTTAATAAAGAAGTCGACATATAAGTTTTTCTTTTCAGCGGTTAAAAAGAGTTCTTGAGGGTTATTGATTGTGAGAATCCTCTTGGGATATTTACTCACGTTATTCACAAATGGGAATTTAAAGTGAATGCCTGGCTCATAGTCAGATTTAATGATCTCTCCAAATCTGAATTTAAGTGCGTGCTCTCTTTCATCAACAGTGAATATACTGTTTGAAAGAATTACAAATACAGCTACAAGTATAAATATAAATACATTTTTCATTATCTGACCCTCCTCATTCTAGGATCTTGAGTACTGATGGTTGGGTTATCACGAGTCGTTTGCGTGGCAGTATTATCATTGGACTCATTTTTCTGAGCCTGGTTTTGTTGTAAAAGCTTGTCTATCGGTAGATACATTAGATTTCCACTGCCGTCAGAATCCATAAGGACTTTAGATGAGTTTCCATAGACGCTTTCAATTGCTTCTATATAGAGCCTCTCTCTTGTGACTTCGGGTGCTTTTTGATACTCAACCAATAATTTACTGAATCGTTTAGCCTCCCCTTCAGAATCAGCAACAACCTTTGCTTTGTATGCTTCAGCTTCCTGAATCATTTTTGCAGCATCGCCTCTGGCTTTTGGAACGATATCATTGGCATATGCTTCAGCTTCGAAACCATACCTTTCTTTATCTTCTCTCGCCTTGATTGCATCTTGAACGGCAGCTTCAACTTGGGTTGGAAAATTGGCATCTTGCAACGCAACTTGAATGACTGTGATTCCTGTTCCGTATTCATCTAGAGTATCTTGAATGACTGATTGTGTTTGGAGCGAAATTTCAGAGCGTCCTTCAGTCAAAATAAAATCAAGTTTTGTCTTTCCTGCAACCTCTCTGATTGCACTTTCACTGACTTCGCTTAGAGTCTCCTCTGGATCTCTAACATTAAAAAGATAATCAACTGGATTTGTTTTTCGATATTGAACAACAAGATCAACAACGATGATATTTTCGTCTGAAGTCAGCATTGTGGTTTGCTGCTTGAATCGATTGACCACGTTCACATTGACTGTTTCGACGGATTCGATTGGCCATGGAACGTGCCAGCGAAGACCAGGTGTAGTCGTCTGACTGTATTCACCAAATCTTAAAACCACACCTCTTTCAGAATCATCGATCTGATATAAGCCCGTAAGAACCCATAAAAATAAGCCTAATACGATTAATAAGGTTGAGGGTGGTCCTTTCTTTTTTGAACTTCCACTAGATGATCCACCAAAAAGAGTATTAAACCTTTTTTGCCACTCTTCAACAATCTGATCGAGATCTGGTGGTTGATCTTTTGGATCCCAAGGGGATTTACCATTATTTGTCATTGTTTATTTAACTCCAATTTTATTCAATGATTCGCTATTTTACTCTGTATGGCTTCAATTTTTTCATTTTTTTTGAGCCTCTCAAAACTTACATCATCCATTTCGCACAATATTTCAATCTGATTGTCATCATTTACAATTTCTTCAATGACATTGGATAACTGATAAATCTCTGAACGGACTCTGGATTGACGAAGATCTAACTTGATTCTTCTAAGAATCTTTAATGGCTCTAGCTTGGAAATAACTTTCTCGTTCAATGCATCGAGTCCAAGACCTTTTTGAGCAGAAACTTGAACGGCATCATTAATGGAGAAAATCTCTGATTTACTGCGGATGAGATCAATCTTATTGCAGACGTTTATCACTGGAACAGTATCGGCATCAATTCGTTTCAATACCTCCTCAACAGAATGTTTGTTTTCATATATATTACGATCACTCACATCTAATACGTGCAGAATTAAATCTGCGGAACGTAACTCCTCCAAAGTTGACAAAAATGCCTGCACCAAAGTGTCTGGCAAGTCTCTGATAAAACCAACGGTATCGCTCACAATGATTTCTTTCTTATTTGAGAATTTTAGAGGTCTATATAAAGGATCCAATGTTGCAAACATCTTGTCAGCAGCATAGGTTTCTGATGACGTAAGAGCATTAAATAGCGTTGACTTTCCAGCGTTAGTGTAGCCAACAAGTGCAACTGTTTTTGCTGATTGAATTCTTGATTTCCGATTAACCGCTCTTTGAACTTCAATCTTTTTGAGTCTAGCTTTAATCGATTTAATCCTAACCCCAAGCAATCGTCGATCAGTTTCAAGTTGTTTCTCTCCTGGGCCTCTCAGGCCGATACCCCCTTTTTGTCTTTCTAAGTGAGTCCAACCCCTGACCAGACGAGTCGACAAATGATTCAATTGGGCCAATTCGACTTGCAATTTACCTGCGGAACTCTGTGCCCTCTTGGCAAAAATATCCAGTATCAATCGAGTTCTATCAATGACAGGACACTTAAGGAGTTTTTCAAGGTTTCGTTCTTGCGAAGCAATCAAGTCGTGACTAAATACAATCAAGTCAAATTCTTCCTCAGATATTTTTGTTTTCAGTTCATCGATCTTTCCTTTCCCAATCAGAGTATTCCTATTAAAGCTTCTCACATTAATATAGGTGATTCCTGAAATAACAGAACCCGCGGAAAGCACTAATGAAATGAATTCCTCATTGTTATTTGAAATAGGACTGTCGGGTCCAGTGACAACAACCAAGTGGGTTCTGATTTCTGGGAGCTTATGATTAATCAATTTTTTGCTTCAAAATGACTATTTATGATGTCTTGTATAGATTTGAGGTTATTGTTGTCCGATGGATCAAGCTTATATGGATCATCCATTGATCTCAACCATGTAATTTGCCTTTTTGCGTATCGTCGACTGGACATTTTTGCTGCATCTATAGCATCATCCAACGAAACTTCTCCACCGATGTAGTCAAGCATTTCCCTGTATCCAATGGACTGCATTGAATGACTATCTTTAGAAACTAGTCTTTCATCGAGCAATGACGTGATTTCATCCAATAAACCTTCTTTGATCATTGAATCAAAACGTGAATTAATATTCCGATACAACTCTTCTCTATCATTAGGCATTAAAGTGATGTTTAAAAATTTAAATTCATTATTATTTTTACTCTCTCTTCTTAACTCAGAAATCGGGACACCTGAAATCATATAGACCTCCATGGCGCGTTGTATTCTCTGCTTGTCATTGGGTTTTATCTTTTGTGCTGCTTCGGGGTCAATTTCTTCAAGTTCGCTATGCAACTTCGACCAACCAATTTCTCTTGCTTTCTGCTCGATTTGGTTTCTGACTTCATCGTTGGCACTGGGTAATTCACTCAATCCATCTTGGAGCACTTTGTAATACATCATGGTTCCACCGACCAGAATAGGAATTCGGTTTTTTGATTGGATGTCTTTTATTTTTTCTTGAGCATCATCAACAAACTTACCAACTGAATATTTATCTCTTGGGTCACAAATATCTATTAAATGATGAGGATACTGCTTCAGGATCTCTTTAGATGGTTTTGCCGATCCAATATCAAGGCCTTTATAGACCATAACAGAATCAACACTGATGACTTCAAGGGGAAGTTTCTCAGATAATTTTAAAGAAAGGTCTGTTTTCCCGGACGCAGTTGGACCTCTTATGACGATTGCTTTACTAGATGCCAAAATATATTTACTTAAAGTGCGGCATTACGTCTTTGCCAATGATATTGAGCGCATCCTTAGGATCATCGTGCAGACGAAGTGATAAGTGAGTCTGACCCATTTTTTCAAATTGCTTGAATCTGGTGATTTCTGATTCAAGATCTGAGAGATCACCTGTTGATGTAAAGACTCTGCATAGTTTATTAGCTATCTCTATATCAATATCTTTAACGTTTCCTGAGCGGTCGAAATATGCATCAACAAATGACTCGAAATTAGCTGTTATCTCTTCACATTCCTCATTTGAGAAATAATGCTCCAATAAAGATTTATCCAGTTTTCTCGCCCTCCACGCGAGCTCCCTTCTTGATTCTCTGTATGCCTCTTCTTTATTGTTTTTAATATGCCATGCCCAAAAAGAATTGATTAATATTTGATCGTTATCATCCAATCTTTTCCCTTTTCCTATGTGAATATTTTCAATCGCCTCATCAAGAACCTCAGGTGGTGTTGCCCCAATGTATACTCCATCGGCCACCCTGCCTTCCATCCTCATCATCATGTGCCTATAAGCTGTACCATAAACAATGGGTTTGGTTTGTTTTGCCCATCCGTAATCACAGGGCAATGAAACGCTAAATATTTCTCCGTCATATCCTTCCTTAAGATCATCGCAACAAGCCTTTATAATAATCTCCAATGCTTCTCTCACGGCAAGAACAATCTTCTTTGGGGTATCCAGATTCATTGCGGTGAGGTTTCCTTCACCGGCCCCTACAGCAACTTGCGCTCTTCCTCCGCTGATCTCATTCAGTGTTAGAAGGGAATTTGCTATTTTAAGTGGATGCATCTCAAAAGGGCTGACAGCCAGTATCCCTAACTTAATTTCACTGCTTTCTTTTGCGAGATGGGTCAGGCTTATGAATGGGTCCCAGTGAGAAAAGTAGTTTGATGTCCAGACCGAATGTACACCATAACTTTCAGCTAAAAGTCCTAGATCACAAATTTCTTCTGGCGTAAGGTCTGGCTCTAAAATAATGTCTATTTTCATCTCTTTCCTAGCTCCTTTCTTGTGCTTGCACTATAGCTTTTCAAACCCCTTACTATTGCTTCAGCAATTTTGTCCTGGTTTCTTGGGTTGATCAAAAATTTTTCATCGTCCTTATTTGAAAGATAACTGGTCTCAATCAGCACCGAGGCAACTGAAGTGGATTTCAACACTGCAAACTCGGCTTCACGAGGTGTTTTTTTGCGAATTCTCACATCTTTCTTCATTTCCTTAAGAATATGTTTTCCGATCTCAATGCTCTGGTCTTGTGTATCTAAATCACCACTGCTAATTCGACTCAGTGATTTGTTCGTAGAAGTCGATTTAAATCTTATATTGTTATTGGTTTTTGGTCGATACATCACTTTGTAGTCACTGCCTCTCCTAATCTTTCTTGAATCCGAGAGTGCGTATAAAGTTGCGCCTCTGACAGAGCTGTCTGAAAAAGCATCGGCATGGATTGATATCAATAGGTCAGCACCGCCCTTCTTTGCCCTATTAAGTCTCTCAGACAAAGACTCTTGTTGACGGCAATTGCTTCTATTGCCGGGGCAGGGAAATGAATCATTGTCTCTGATTAAGAAAGCGCTCATTGTTTTCTCATTATCGATTAATTTCTTTAATTTTTTAGAGATCTTCAGAACTAGGTTTTTTTCTATAACTTGACTGCCCTGAGCCCCAGGGTCTTTACCGCCATGACCAGGATCGATCGCGACGATAAACTTCTTTCTATTTACAGAAGATGCAGCAAGCTTTTTACTGCCCTCAAAGGCTTTTTTTAAGTCTATAACTAAACGATGATTTGGGTTTTTATTCTTTGGAATTGCGCTCAATTGATAGAAAAGAATCTCACTGGTTTCTATCACCATTCTAACCCTTGTAGCGTTATTCCTTGCAATCCTAATCTCATTTACTAACCCGGACTTTTTGATTTTAGTTTTAAGCCCTTTTGCTAAATCCGTCTGATAAAGATCGATGACAATACGATCTGGCCGATTGAGAGTAAAGAGCTTATATTTAACTTTCTCAGTCAGATCTATAACCAATCTAGTTTCATCATCAGATTGATTGATTCTCACGTCTTTTAGGATTGATTTTGAGTGAGCCACGTCGGCAAACAGTGAACACAGTATTGCGGTAACAAAAAATGTAATCGGTTTCTTTATTGAAAGTGACATTTGCATGAATAAGAAAGTTTATATTGTGAATAGATTATTTCCCAATTTGTGGGAAAAATCTTCAAAAAATATCTCTCTTTGGTTTGGATGATCCAATCCTTGTATTGTAATTTTCAGATCGGGTGTGAGGATAACTCCGTCACCTTTTTGTGGCCACTCAATTAAATGTATCGAAGGCTTATCCAAGCAGGGCTCTTCATGGAGATCAAGTTCATATAATTCTGTCTTATGATTGATGCGATACAGATCCACATGAAAAACATAGTGTTTTTCCAGTTCAATCCTTTCAATTAAGCTGAAAGTTGGACTGTTGATAACTTCTTTAAAATTCATTCCCTTCATAAAACCTTTTGCAAAAGTTGTCTTGCCAGTCCCAAGATCTCCTTCTAGAAAGATCACATAGTTTTCCTTTATCTCATTGAGCACGAAAATGCCGAGATCCTCAGCGATTTTCATCATTTGAGACTCTGCCTGAATGATCATGGGTTAACCAATTGCCTTATGTGGGTTAATAAATCAGAAGCTATCATCCCTCTTTCTCCTTCATGGGATGCTAAATCACCTGCCTTAGAATGCACATGAGCCCCAATGGAAGTGATCATTGCTGCATCCTCGGTTCCAAATTGACCTAAGAGTGAACATATGACGCCGGTTAACAAATCACCCATTCCTGCAGTTGCCATACCTGGATTTCCAACTGTGATCATGTATGGTCGGTCATTGATAGAATGATGGATTAGTGAAAACTTCCCTTTAAGTAAGACATTGGCTGAGTATTTTTCTGCAAGCTGAGAAATGGCACCGAGTCTATCTTTTTGGATATCACTCACTGATGAACCTAATAGCCTAGCTGCTTCACCTGGATGAGGAGTGAGTGTCCAGTTATCTCTTTTTCTAGGACCGGAGGAGAGAATATTTAACGCATCGGCATCCATTACTAAATGTTTATCAGATTCCAAGGCTAGATTAAATAGATTAACTGCCCAATCATCCGTACCCAATCCAGGACCAATTCCGATAATATCCGCCTTATCCATTAAAGAAGAAATGTCTTTTTGGTTTGAAACATCGTGACACATCACCTCTGGTCTGAATTGATTAATAATTTCACAGCTTTTTGATGTGGATACAACACTGACAAGCCCTGAACCAGATCTCAGTGAAGCTTCAGATGAAATCCTGATGGCGCCTTCCATTCCATTGTTTCCACCTATGAATAATATATGGCCGTGATCACCCTTGTGACTTGCTTGCTGTCTATTCGATAAAAGATCGCTGACTTCTTGTTCAGAAGTAATTTCGATTAGAGGGTCATGCTTAACGTAAAAAGATTCATCAATATCCAAATCAGAAAAACAAATGGTTCCGACACAATTGGGTCCACTGCTAAGATAGAGCCCTGATTTTTTTCCCACATAAGTGGTGGTGATATTTGCTGATACAGCGCTACCAAATATTTGTCCGGTATTCCCGCAGAGGCCTGAAGGGATATCAATTGATAGAACTCTCGATTCAGATTGATTGATTGATTCGATTGCTTCTAGATGAGGGGATTCTATGTCCCTGTTTAAACCAATGCCAAAAATTGCATCCACTATCCAGTCACTGGTTAACTCAATGCTGGTTGACCAGTTTTCAATCTCACCTCCCGCATCTTCAAATGCATCCATGGCTTTTTTTGCATCGCCCCTGAGTTTATCTTTCGGTTCAACGCTAAGAACTGTTGTATTCAGCCCAGACTTTATCGCCAATTTAGCCAATAAATAACCATCACCAGCATTGTTTCCGGATCCACAAAATACTGTCAATGAGTTTGGAGTTTCATTCATTAAGATTTGAAACGAGTATCTCGCAGCCCTCTCCATTAAAATGAATCCATATTCAGACTCATTCTGATCAATCGCATCTTTATCAATATCTGCAACAGTCTTTGAGCTAAATACATATTTCTCGGCAAGTTTCATGCGTATTATTATACTTGTCCTGAATGAAAATAATGCCTCATAAAAAATGTCTGACCTCAAAAAATTAAAGAAAGATATCCATAGATGGTCACAGGAACTGGGTTTTGACCAGATGGGTGTCTCGGGGGTCGAAATAGAAAAAGATGAGGAAAAACTGATTCAATGGCTCAAAAATAATCATCATGGATCCATGAAATATATGGAAAAGTACGGCAAAAAAAGAGCCAGACCTTATGAGCTCATACCTGGAGCTCTAAGAGTAATTTCATTCAGGATGACCTATCATTTTTTTGACAAAGAAATGAGCGAAAAAAGGATAGATGATAATACGAATGCCTACATTGCGAATTATGCCCTTGGACGGGATTACCACAAGACAATAAGATCAAAACTAAAGGAAATAATCAGCCGCATCAGTGAGCACTCGAACATCATAGAAAAGAATTATTTTGTTGATTCAGCGCCTGTATTGGAAAGAGCATTGGCAAGAAATGCAGGATTGGGGTGGATAGGCAAGAACACAAATCTCATTAATAAGAATCATGGTTCATGGTTTTTTATTGCAGAGATCATTACAGATATTGAACTTGAGATAGATCACCCTGCCACAAATCACTGTGGAAGTTGCAAAGAATGTATCGATGTTTGCCCAACATCTGCAATCGTTGCACCGTATGAGCTTGATGCAAGAAAATGCGTCTCTTACCTAACCATAGAAAGCAAAGAGTCGATACCAAAAGAAATGAGAAAATCGATCGGAAACAGAATTTTTGGATGCGACGATTGTCAAATCTTTTGCCCATGGAATAAATTTGCAAAAAAACCAGTGATTGATGATTTTAAACCAAGAGAAGCTTTTGAAGATGCATCATTAAAATCACTGTTTAAATGGACCAAAGAAGAATGGGATGAAAAAACCAAAGGTTCAGCAATTCGGAGAACCGGATATCATGGTTGGTTAAGGAATATAGCGGTTGCATTGGGAAACTCAAAAAAAGAAACGTCAACGGTTGATCTTCTTAAATCACGAAAAGGAGATGCCAGCTCTATGGTTGATGAACACATTGATTGGGCATTGGAGCAACAGTTGTCAGATTAAGAGAATGCAGCTACTGTGTTATTGAAAAAATGTTTTCCGTGTTTCACATTTTTTAATTCTGAAAACAACATTTCAAAGTGATCATTATTATTAATGGGATCTATATTCTCGGCATTCACCACTAAAATAGGAGACTCTTCATAATAATAGAAAAACTTTGCATATGAATCTGCAATCTTTTCAAGATAGGAAGCGTCTATGAGAAGGTCAATCGATGGAGAACGCATTCTAATTCTTGATAACAGGACCTCCACAGGTGCTTGAAGGTAAACAACCAAATCTGGGGAAGGATGAGTAACCTTTAATGAATCTTTTACTTTTTTGAATAAATCTATCTCTTCATGAGTCAGATTGATTTCGGTAAATATATTGTCTTTATCAAAAATAAAATCAGTAATACTGATGCTTGAAAATAAGTCCTCTTGGTTAATATTTTCAAGCAACTTAGACCTCTGAAACAAGAATGAAAGCTCAGTTGGCAATGCATTTGATCTTGGATCCTTGTAAAAACTCTCGAGAAAGGGATTGGTTTCTGGCTGTTCCAAAATCAGCTTTCCATCAAGATGATCCGCCATTTTTTTTGCCAAACTGGTTTTTCCTGAACCGACTGGACCCTCAATCGAAATATACTTTGTATCTGGGCTGATTATGATTGGCTCTGTCATACTATTTATACTAGCAAAAATAAGGCTTCATATTCCTAGAGTAAATCTTCCTGTTGAATGATTTCTTTAGGCGGTTTAATTCCAAAGTGTTCATAAGTTTTTCCAGATGCCATTCGTCCTCTGGGTGTTCTGACCAAAAAACCACCTTGAATGAGAAATGGCTCTATAAGGTCTTCAACCGTGCCTCTTTCTTCTCCAATAGCTGATGCAATGGCATCAATTCCAACGGGACCACCACCAAATTTCTCAATGATGGCTGTCAGAAATTTTCTATCCAGATAATCAAAACCATTGATGTCTACTTCCATCAGATTCATTGCATCATTCACTAATTGAGAATTTATTCGTCCATCGCTTTTTACTTCGCAGTAGTCTCTTGCCCTTCTGAGAAGGCGATTGGCTATTCTTGGTGTGCCTCTCGATCGCGATGCAATCTGCTCAGCACCTTTCCGGTCGATTTCAACACCCAATATTCCTGCTGATCGATTAACAATTTGGGTGATCTCATCAACATTGTAAAAATCCAATCTTTGAGAAATCCCAAATCGATCCCTCAATGGAGATGTCAGTAAACCAGCTCTGGTAGTGGCTCCAATCATTGTGAATCTAGATAAATCCAGTTTTATAGACCTCGCAGATGGCCCTTCCCCAATCACAAGATCGAGTTGATAATCTTCGAGAGCTGGATATAAGATTTCTTCTACTACAGAACTTAGACGATGTATCTCGTCTACAAACAGAACGTCTCTCTCTTCAAGATTGGTCAAGATTGCTGCCAAGTCCCCAGTTTTCTCTATGGCGGGTCCCGATGTATGTTTTAAGCTCACACCTAGCTCATTGGCAATGACATGTGCAAGTGTGGTCTTACCAAGTCCTGGAGGGCCGAAGATCAAGACATGGTCCATGGCCTCATTTCTTTTCTTTGCTGCTTCAATGAATATGTTCATTTGATCCTTGACGGATTCTTGACCTATATATTCGTCTAAAATCTGAGGTCTGAGCACTTGCTCTACAGACTGCTCACCTTCTTGTACTTCGGCTGTTATGATTTTTTCTTCATCTGCCATAGAAATTACTTATTGAGGGATTTTAATGCCTGACGGATGAGCTCCTCCACAGAGAGGTCTTCACTCTCAATCTTGTCAAGAATGCTTTTTGCGTCTTTCGTTTTATAACCCAGATTAACAAGTGCATTAATTGCTTCTCCAACGGCACTATTTTCATTGGCTTGAGAAAGATTGCTTTCATCATCTGAGATCTCGGAGATCTTATCTTTCATTTCAACTATGAGCCTTTCTGCTGTTTTTTTGCCTATGCCGGGCAGATGAACGAGTGCATCAATATCCTCGTTTACAACCGATTGAATAAATCCAGATACATTGGTCCCTGACAGAATTGTGATGGCTAATTTTGCTCCAACTCCGCTGATTTTAATCAGTGCCCTAAAAAGTTTTCTTTCTTCCTCGGTGGCAAAACCATAAAGGGAATGCTGATCCTCACGAACCACTAGGTGAGTCAATAAGTAGGCTGATTCTCCAACCTTGGGTAATTGAAAGCTGGTCGATAGAGGCACAGAAATCTCATAACCGATTCCGTTGACTTCAAGGAGGATTGCGGATGGGGTCTTTTCTTTAATCAGACCTATTAGAGATCCAATCATTTGGTCGCCGCTTCAATCTTGGCTTTTATGGTCTGTGAGTGTGCATGACACATTGCCACTGCGAGAGCATCTGACTCATCCAACTTTAATGTCATTTGCTTAATCGATAGTATCAATTTAACCATTTCCATGACTTGTTCTTTTTCTGCCTTTCCCGTTCCTACTGTGGATAGTTTAACCTCTCTTGGAGAATACTCGAAGATATTAATATCTGATTCAAAACTGGCGCAAATCGCGGCAGCCCTTGCATGACCCAATTTTAATGCGCTGCTTGCATTCTTATGCACGAAGACACTTTCAATTGCCATTTGGTCAGGATTATATTCTCTAAGAATTTCTGCAAGTGATTCAAAAATGACCTTGAGCCTTTTGTTGAAGTCATCTTTCTTTGCGTCAATAACCCCGGAAGCCACGTAGGATGTTTTTGATCCATTGGAGTCAATAACTCCATATCCTGTTTTGATCGAACCTGGATCTATACCGATTATTCTCATAGAGATATTGTCACTCAATCACTGATAGATGAAAGAATTTCATCTGAAAATTCTATATTTGAGTGAACCTTTTGAACATCATCTAAATCATCAAGAGTATCTAATAATTTCATCATGCTTTCAGCATGCTTCCTTTCAACTGATACCTCGGTTGATGCCTTCATTACCAGCTCGTTGATATTCACATCTATGCCTGCATCAACAATGGATTCCTTTACATCAATGAGATTCTGTGGATTGGTTTCTATCTCTATAGATCCATCATCGTTTACTTCAATATCCTCTGCTCCAGACTCTATGGCAAGTTCCATTAAGCTGTCTGGATCATTAGAATTGTTGATTGATATATATCCTATTTGCTCGAATAGATAGGCAACTGAGCCTTCTGTACCAAGGTTACCTCCATACTTCGTCAGAGCATGTCTCACTTCAGCAACCGTTCTATTTCTATTGTCAGTCATGCACTCAATGAGTATTGCAACGCCACCAGGTCCGTATCCTTCATATAAAACTTCTTCTAATGCATTGCCCTCTTCATCTCCTACACCCTTGGCAATAGCTCTTTCGATGTTGTCCTTCGGCATGCTTTGAGATTTTGCACTATCAATTGCCGCCCTAAGTCTTGGGTTTGATGAAACATCAGCACCACCTATTCTTGCGGCAACTGTTATCTCTCTAATGAGTTTTGTGAAGAGTTTTCCTCTCTTCTTATCCTGTCTGCCTTTTCTATGCTGAATATTAGCCCACTTACTGTGACCTGCCATTTTTTACCTCGTGAAATGCATCTAATAAAAAGTATAACAACTCGAGTATCTTAACTAAAATGATAGAAGAAAACTTTGGTATCGTATTGATTAAGATGAAAAACCATTTTGAAAAAAAACTCATAATAATTTCAGCACTATTCTTCACAGGCACGATATATGCAGAAAGATTCTTAGATGACCCTATTGCCAAACTGAATAGCTCTATCACTGAAATTGGATTCAGAGAAGAGAGCGTTATTAGTGATGATGAAGTAAAGATCAATTACTATATAAAGGGCTCAAAAAAGAAAGCTTTGGTATTTGTTCACGGCTATAGCTGCAGCAGTGAATATTGGTGGCCACAGTTGGAATATTTTTCTAAAGACCATACAGTCATAGCTGTTGATCTTGCGGGTCATGGAAAGTCAGGTCTCAATAGAAAAGAATACACCATGGATGCTTTTGGAGATGACGTCCAATCTGTTATTGAGCACCTTGAACTTGATGAGGTGATCCTAATAGGTCACTCGATGGGTGGGCCAGTGGTTGTAAAAGCTGCAAATAAATTGGGTTCGAAAACTCGTCTTATAATTGGCGTGGATACATTTCAGGATTTGAGTCAAGAAGGTATAAGTACATTCGGTAGAATTGCTGTAAACACTATGTTTAGGCTCTTCTATGATTCAATGACACAAGACATTGTTGATGATTTTTTTATTGAAGAATCGAATCACGATCTAGAGAAATGGATCAGAAACGATGCTATAGAAACCCCTAAAAAAGTCTCACAAGGAACTCTTGATGCATTACTGACAATGAACTACGTTAAGAGCCTTGATGAACTGAGTGTGCCAATCATTGCCTTGAATGGAAAAAGTTTCATGGAGACAAAATTGGACGTAAATTTTGAAGCATATAAGAATCTTGAAATTGAATTAATCGATCAAGTTGGGCACTTTATAATGCTTGAGAAACCTACAGAGTTTAATGCCTGGCTTGAGTCAAAAATTTCACAGTAGATTTAACTATCCAAAAGTTAAACATTAATTTGAAATATTCTTTAAGCAGTTACAGATTATTGATGTAGCCAATACATTCTTCAGCTGAGACAACTTCTCCATATCTTCTTGAGATGTCACGAAGGTTATCATTATGAGGTCTTTCTTCTACATCGCCAACACAATCTTCTGGAACAAATACTCTATAACCATGGGAGAAAGCATCAATTACAGTTGCCCTGATGCAGCCGCTGGTAACACACCCTGTAACAATAACAGTATCAACGCCTTTCTTATGTAAGAAGGTTGTTAATGGTGTAAGAAAAAACATGGAGGGTGCATTTTTACAAAAGTTGAAATCATACTCAGGCTTATGCACCCTTGAATCCATTTCTGTGCAAGGATGGCCATGATAAAATTCATCCCTTACTGCTTTCACTTTCCAAAGTGGCATATCTTCAAGGCTATCATAAGCCGTATAACAAGAAGCAACGGGGATATTATTATTTCTAGCAACTTCAAGAAGCTCAGCTGTTCTATTTGTGGCTTTATCAACCATTGGCATATTACCATTGGGAAAAGATGGGTCAGTGAATGCTAATTGAAGATCAACCACTAAGATAGCTGGATTTTTACCAAATTCGATAGTTTCAGATGCATATCCCTTATTTTTGTACTCTTCAGACATAATTTTTAACCCAATTGACCTTTTAAAGTAATTTGAACAAAAAATGAGTATAAATGCCTATTAAATCAATCACAATTATAAAATTATACATTCCAATAAAATCACTTTATGAACCACTTAAAAAATATGCATTTTTAATGTGTTTTATTATATTATTTATATATGTCATTGTTTTATATATCTTTTCACTATATTACTATTAGTTATATAATACCCATTTTTGTTGCATATTTTGTGGTTTATTTTAGCATTGAAGATTTTAGTCTGCGATTTTAGAAATTTGACTATATTCATTAAAAAAGCGATAAAAATGTATGAATTTCTGAGACAAACACATGACGATTATCAATAAAACTAAAAATTTGGATGCATTTAAATTGGTGGTTATTGGTTATAACTCCTTAACAATCAGACAGTTATAGAAAATAACGTTGAATTTTATGAAATATCTAATCCCCTACTCTATTATTGACCATGAGTGATTATAAGTCATTGATATTATTGAAGATATTTAATTGTAGATTCTACAAATCGCTCCATCTTCATTGCTCTAGAGCCTTTTATCAAGATAATGCCTCCGTCAGACTTGAAATATCTGTGAATAACCCCCCTGGATTTAATGGAACTATCTCTAGTGAGCTCTGGTAGAGGAAAATCATCTACTCTATTCTGAATGAGTATAATCTTCTCTCTTTCCTTGTCGCTAAATTCTTTTATCTCATTTGTGAACGTATCACCAACCAAGATTAATTTTCTTAACTTATTCATCCTTAATGCATAATTAATCACTTTCTTATGCTCTTGGCTTGCATGATCCCCAAGATCATACATATCGCCAAGTATAACTATCCTGCCCCTCTCATCTTTCCAATCATTTATCGTTTTCATTGCTGATTGCATAGATGCTGGATTTGCATTATAAGTGTCATCAATCACTAGATAATTACTTATTTCATGGATGTGAAACCTATTCTTTAATGGATTTTCAAATTCAGACAAGTTCTTCATAGAATCATTAATATCATATTCAAATTGCGACAAAGCCAATGACGTTAAGACTGCATTTATACAGTTGTGCTCAATTGATGCTTCAAACTTAATTTGTCTATCTGTGTCCTCTGAATTCAATGAGATCAGGTATTTATTATTCTGATCAGAATCTTTTTCGCAATTATAAAACCATACTGTATTGAGATTTAAATCATTCGAATCATATAGCTTTATCTCGTTTGATTCGGTCGCCAGCTTATGACTCTTACTGAGATTTTTAAATGCTGCCTCTATTACACTCCCTGATTTTTTAACGGCTTTGATCAGCTCTAATTTTGTTTGGATAATATTCTCAATGCTTCCAAATATTCCTACATGGCTATTATTAATATTAGTAATAATAAGTTGGTCAAATGCAAAATATTCAGCGATTTTCTTAAAGTCTCCATCATGTCTAGCGCCACATTCTAGAACAAGATTTTCAGTGGATGATGAACATCTAAGAATTGTGTAAGGAATACCAAATTGATTATTTTCATTTCTTTTTGTAATGATTGTTTTGTCACTATCTAAGATCTTTCCCATCATTTCTTTAACAGTTGTTTTTCCATTACTTCCAGTAATGGCAATTGTTATTGGGTTGATTTGCTTGTGATGATGGCTTGCAATTTTAAGAAGTGCGTCATATGTATCTTTGACTAAGATAAATCTACCAAGCGTCTCTGGATTCTCCGTGATTACTGCGATTGAGCCATTATCTATTGCATCCTGGCAGAAAATATCGCCATCAAAATTCTCGCCTTTTAGTGCCAGGTAAACTGTTCCATTCACTTCTTCTCTTGAATCAACAGTGATTCCTGTGAAGGACTCATTATTAGAAAAGAGTTCACCACCGATAACATCGGAAAGTGTTTTTAAATCATTTATACCTTCAACTGTAAACAAGATAATACCTCTAATGGTGCCCCGAAGAGGATTCGAACCTCTGACCTTCGGATTAGGAATCCGACGCTCTATCCTGCTGAGCTATCGGGGCCTGAATCAATTATTACAGAGGTAATTATAACAAGCACATGATTATTGACTTAATTCAAATATATGATGATATATACTTTCGAACTGATATTGATCTAAAACAGAAACTTGTTCTCAATAGTGAGCATATAAGATATGAGGAAGAAAGCGCACAATCACTTATTAAGAATAGGAGACGATTACTGCCCGATACTGAGTCAAATTGTTTCAAATAATGGAATGATAAGTATCAATGCAGATAAAACGATTCACATATTTGAATGTTTAGCTAAAACAGTCGTTGAGCAGCAACTCTCATATAAGGCAGCAAAAAGCATATGGGGGAAAGTCAAAATTTCATCTGAAGAGGAAGGTCTCAAACTGATTGATTATTTTGATGAAAAGAATAAATCATCATTAAGAAACGACGGCCTTTCTCAAAATAAAATAAAATCAATATTAGGTGCAAAGGATGCCGTCAATGATGGTTCAATCTCATTACAGAAACTAGAAGTCTTACCTTATGATGATTATAAAAAGTCAATCAAAAGCCTTTGGGGATTTGGTGATTGGTCGGCTGAGATGATTGCAATATTTTATCTTGGAAAAACTAATGTATGGTCTAACGGTGATCTCATGCTCAAGAAGGGGATCGACGAAATTTGTGAAGATTCAGAAATTACACCTCAAGAATTAGTTGATTTGGTTGACCCTTTTCAGTCCTATTTAGCGCTTCATATCTGGCGTAACAAAGATTAACTACTTCTTGAAGACCAGTGAGGCATTTGTACCTCCAAACCCAAAACTATTTGACATGACAGTTTCAAGTCCTGCATCTTCAATCAGGGAGGTGACTATATTTAAGCCTTCTGCCTTCTCATCAAGATTTTCTATGTTTATGGATGGAGATATAAAATCATGACACATCATAAGAATCGTATATATCGCCTCATGAACGCCTGCAACCCCTAAAGAATGACCAGTTAGGGATTTTGTAGAGGTAATCCTAGGAGTGTCTTGCCCGAATACTTCTCGAACAGCTTCAAGTTCTTTCATATCACCAACAGGTGTACTTGTACCGTGTGCATTTAGATAATCAATCCGGTTGTTATTCTTCATGGCTTGCTTCATACATCTTATTGCACCATCGCCTGATGGTTGCACCATATCGAAACCATCGGAAGTTGCGCCATATCCTGTAAGCTCTCCATAAATAGTTGCGCCTCTAGCAAGAGCATGCTCGTATTCTTCGAGAACTATGACTCCTCCGCCTCCAGAAATAACAAAACCGTCTCTGTCTGAATCAAAAGGTCTTGATGCAAGGTGGGGATTGTCATTATGTGATGCAGAGAGCGCTTTCATTCCATCAAAGAATGAAGCAAGCACCCAATGAACCTCATCGCCACCACCAGCAAAAACAACGTCTTGCTTATCAAACTGAATCAATTCGGCTGCATTACCGATACAGTGAGCACTTGTGGCACAAGCTGAACTAATTGAATAATTAATGCCCTTGATCTTAAATGCAGTTCCTAAGACGCCAGAATTGCCACTAGCCATAGAGCGTGTCACGAGAAACGGGCTGACCTTGCCTTTCTCTCTCAATGAATCTGCGCCAAAAACAACGGTTTCTGGGGACCCGCCACCGTTGCCCATAATCAACCCCGTTCTAAAATCACTGACTTGCTCTTCGTTTAATCCGCTGTCTTCTACAGCCTCTTGCATGGCAAGGTAATTAAAACCAATGCCGTCACTCATAAACCGTTTTAACTTTCTATCAATAAGCTCTGACAAATCCAGTTTTATCGACCCTGCAACCTTGCTCTTCAAGCCAGCCTCTTCAAAGTCTTCTCGATAATTGATTCCTGAAGCTCCTGCTTTTAAGGAATCCAATACTTCATTTTTATTATTCCCGATTGAACTGACAATTCCGATTCCGGTGACAACGACTCTTCTCATAATTATATCTCTGATAAATCAGTGAATAGACCGACCCGGAGGTCTTGTCCTGTGTAGATTACCTTGTCATCGGCTTTAAGAGTCGCATCTGCTATACCCAACATGAGTTTAGAACGAATCACTCTCTTGATATGAAGATGATAGGTAATAAGCTTTGTTTTTTGTGTCACCTGACCTGAAAATTTAATCTTACCGCCACCCAATGCCCTGCCTTTTCCTTCTCCGCCAGACCAGCCTAGAAAGAAGCCTATGAGCTGCCACATAGCATCAACGCCTAGTGATCCTGGCATGACTGGGTCTTTAAAAAAATGGCAGTCAAAGAACCATGCATCCTTCTTAATATCCAATTCTGCAATGATTTCCCCTTTGTCATAATCACCACCGGAATCGCTGATATGAGTAATCCGGTCAATCATCAACATCGGTGGTAATGGAAGCCTTGCATTGCCTGGCCCAAAAAGCTTTTCTTTGGCACAGTCCATTAAATCTTGCAAATTATATGAGTTCTTTCTATCCATGGCGATCATTCTAATCAAATATTGGAATCTTTAATATATTTTTAAGTCCCGTAAGTCAGCTGCAGAGTTTTGACTTTACCGAACCATGGAACAGTTATGATAAAGAGCTGATCATTTCTGCTTAAAGAGTCTGTATTAATATTTTTACTTCCTTGTAACTCAACAACCAGTCTGGATAAATTCTCAGGATGAGAAACAATGAGAACTATTTGGCCCGAATGATCATCCGTGATCGATTCAATAAAAGTCTCAGCAATGTCTTGATCAACAATATTTATAGGCAGGTCTAAGAGGCGGGATATTGGCTCAGCTGTTTCCTGTGTCGCCCGATAAGATGTGGCATATATAGCATCAACACCATCGATTACATCCACTGATGATAAAGTTGATGCCAAATAATTCGCCCTTTCCATGCCCTCATTGCTAAGGCCTGAGTTTGAGCTCAAGTCGGTCTCAAGTTCTGCGTGCGTGGCAATAATCACAGTTGTTGTCACCTGAGATCCAAAGAACCAAGAAAGTAATACTGCGAAGCCTGTAAATAATAAAGCGAATACGATGCGTCTCAACTTTCGTTTCTTTCTTCGGGACTTATACTCATCAATTCGATCAATCATCGTGTTCTCTGTCATCTAGAATCGTATATTCTGCATCAATTATTGTCTCATCTGGATTCTTATTCTTCTCCTTTTTCATAAAGAAACCTCGCAAATAAAAACCGATGATCGCCAATATTAGAAATCCAACAATAGTCATCAATACAAAACCACCTAAAATGATTGAAAGAACGAATATGCCGAGCCCAAAAAGGATCCCTAAAGCTCTTATGATTAAATCAATGGGTGACATATTTTATTGCAGAGTATATTTGATGTTGCATAAGACACTATTAAACTTTATATCATTTAGGTAGGCAACCATCGATAAACAAGGGCCAATAAAAATTTTCAAAAAATTAACAATATTTTATTGAATGTTCTCCTTTTGTTCTCTATTATTTCATTAATAAAAATTGATGAGAAAAGAGATGCTGACTCCAAGCGAAACCAAAACCTTAAAATTTATTCAGAAATACTGTATCGAGAAGGGATGCTCACCCACTCTTACAGAAATTGCAGACGGAATTGGCATTAAATCCAGAGGTGTTATACACAGATACCTAAAGTCTCTGGAATCCAAGAAATTACTCAGCATAGTATCCAATCGAAAAAGAGGCATATGCCTCAATCTTGAAGCCTATGAAAATCAATCCATTGCTCCAATCATTCCACTATTGGGACGTATCGCAGCTGGGCAGCCCATTGAAGCAATTGAGGATAGACATGAAATCAATCTTGCAGACTTCATTATGAATCCCGATAGATTTGCCTTGCAAGTAACCGGTGAGTCAATGATGGATGCTGGCATACTTGATGGAGACACGGTCATCATTAAACATCAAAATACCGCAAACAACGGTGACATTGTTGTTGCTCTTATCGATGGCATTGAAGCAACGTTGAAACGCTTCAAAAAACTCCCCAAGGGAATGATACTTTTAATCCCAGAAAATAAATCGATGGAAGCAATTGCGTATGAAGCTGAGCGCATACAGATACAAGGAGTTGTTGTTGGTCAGCTTAGAAGCTATCAGTAAAGACTCTTGGCCAAGAATTATTGCTCTGGTTGATATGAACTCTTTTTTTGCATCCATTGAGCAAATGGATTTTCCAGAGTTGTATGGGAGACCCGTTGGTGTTACAAATGGTCTGCAAGGGACATGCATCATCACATGCTCGTATGAAGCCCGTTCCTGGGGCATCAAGACTGGTATGAGACTAAAAGAGGCCAGAAAATTATGCCCAGATATTATTCAAAGACCATCTAGGCCCAAGAGATATGCGCAAATTTCTACCCGTATCATGTCTGCGCTCAAAGTCATCACTCCTGACATAGAGGTCTTCTCTGTTGATGAGGCATTCTTGGATCTAACCCATTGCAGAAAAATCATTCATTCACCCGAACAAATAGCAAAAAAAATCCAAGATCTAGTGTGCGATGTATCAGGCATATCTTGTTCAGTCGGTTTAAGTGGAGATAAAACAACTGCAAAATATGCGGCTAAGCAAGATAAACCTTACGGCATCACGATCATCCCTCCTCTCGATGCTGAGTTTAGATTAAAGGATGTTCCAGTGGATCAATTGTGCGGTATTGGAAAAGGCATTAAAAGATTCCTTAATTCGCATGGAGTATACAAATGTGGTGACATGAAAGACATCCCAATCAGTGTTCCCGGTAAACATTTTGGACACCCGGGCCGAAGAATCTGGTTGATGGCTCAAGGAAGAGATCCGGAACAAATACAAACCATTATCGCTCCACCAAAATCAATAGGTCATGGAAAAGTTATGCCTCCGGATACTCGAGATAAGAAGATCATCCTCATGTATTTACAACACATGAGCGAGAAAGTGGGTGCCCGACTTAGAAAACATGACTTTAAATCTTCAGCATTCTTTATTGGATTAAAATCTAAACATGGCTGGATCGGTTCAAAATTAAGATTGGCCTACTCTATTGATGATGGAATAAGAATCATGCAACTCGGAGAAGAAATGATGAAACATAAATGGCATGGGGAAGGCATTCATCAGATACAAGTCACCGCTCTCAATCCGCAGAAATCAAATCAACAAATTGATTTCTTGGAGCAAAGTGGAAATACGAATACTGCAATCAAGAATCAAACCATAGATTTAATCAATGAAAAATATGGCAATCTTACGATTGCGCCCAGTAATCTAATGAATAGATCGAGGATGCCTGATGTGATTGCACCGGCTTGGAAACCAACTGGTCATAGGCAAACGATATAAGACATGTGCGGTGGTGCTTCATATACGCATAATGGTGAACACATGAGAGTGTATTTTCCAAACCCAAAGGCAAGGCTTCCCGTCATCACGAAAGAAAGCGATACAAAACTGATGCTCTGGGGAAGGCGTAAAGGTCAAACAGGAAAACTTCCACTTGGAGGATGGGCAAGGCTAGATTCTATACATGCCGGAATATGGGATAGATGGTTCCCAAAACCTGTGAAGATACCTGTGCAAAGCTTTATGGAAAAAGATCATGAAGGAAAAAGTCACTGGTTTGATTTGGTCAAAGGGCAATGGATGCAGGGTCTAATTGCAGTCGAGAAGCAAGAACAAAGACTGTATGTGGTAACGATTGAGCCTGAACTCGAGCACAGTATTCATGATCGCTGGCCTAGAGTAATGAGTGGCTAAATTAAAGCAGTTTTTATAAAGTAGCAGAATGAAAGTATTTTTAGGTCTGATTGCCCTTGCGGCATTATTATTTTTTGGCGCAGGCCCGAAAATGGTTGATGAGAGAATAAATCGAGTCTCCGATCATGCTCCTTATGTTATTTCCGAAGATGCAAAAAATTTACATGCTAATCTCTTCATAGGTGACTGGCATGCAGACAGTACTTTATGGGATAGAAACCTAAGTGATCGCCATCAATATGGTCATGTAGATATTCCTAGATTGCAAAGCGGCAATGTCTCTTTACAAATGTTCACCACAGTCTCTAAGTCGCCAAGTGGCTTGAATTATGAGGCTAATAGCGATGAATCGAATGACAGCATCACTGCATTAGCGATTATCCAAAGATGGCCATTAAAAACTTGGAACAACCTGACAGAACGAGTCATCCATCAAGCAAATAAGGTTCGGAGCATTGCAAATGATGATGCAGATAATTTTATATTAATCCTCTCCAAAACAGATTTGGCAGATTATCTGAATAGAAAAAAAAGCAATCCTAAACTGGTTGGTGGATTAATCGGTACAGAGGGATCGCATGCCCTGGAAGGAGAAATTAGAAATATAGAGCGGTTATACAGTGAGGGTTTTAGAATGATGAGTCTTCATCATTTCTTTGACAATAAACTCGGAGGATCGCTTCATGGTTTAAGCGGAGCAGGATTATCAAACTTTGGAGCTCAAGCGGTGAACGAAATGATGAGACTTGGGATCATGATTGATGTCTCACACTCATCAGAAAAGGTTGTTAAGGACGTATTAAGTATTGTAAACCAACCCCTAGTGGTCAGCCATACAGGCCTTTATGGTCATTGCCAGTCCTCAAGGAATATCAGTGATGCGCTGATGAAAGAAATTGCCTCAAAAGGTGGGCTCATAGCAATTGGGTATTGGCATGGTGCAGTTTGTGGAAATTCACCCAAAGATGTTGCTGAAGCAATAAAATATGGGGTGGATCTTGTTGGATCAAAGCATGTCTCTCTTGGCTCTGACTTTGACGGTGCGGTCATGCCTGCCTTTGATACCTCAGAACTCTCTGCGTTGACTCATGAACTATTATTGACGGGACTTTCTGAGGACGATATTCGTTCAGTGATGGGTTTAAATATGCTTAATTTCTTAAATGATCATCTGCCTGATTAGATAATTTTTTGTGGGCACTAGTCTCGTTTTCTGTTTTGTCTTCTCCACTCTTCAGGATCTAAAAAATCACCGCTCCATATACCAGCTCTATTGGTCATAGCCTCTATCATCTCATTCTCATAACGAGATGAATATCGAATATAGGCCAGTGCCATTCCTGTTCGAACCATTTCCGATTGTAGATCAATATCGTTCGCATAACAGATGCTCAGTGTTCTGCCATATTTGTCCAATCCTTCATCTGTGCATTGAACTTCATGTTTGCCAATCAACTTTTTAAGTGCTGCCGTTGCCTTTTTCCCGCATGCCCATATCTTTCCATTGGGTTTTTCGCAGTACTGAGTCAACCCATAGAAGTAGGACTCTGGAGCATCGATACCACTGAATCGAATCTTGGTGTTATTGATAGTAATGGTGTCGCCATCAACGACCGTGGCCTTCCCTTGGATATAGATTCTTGTTTCCTTTGCGTTCTGATTCATTCTCTCATCTCCCAGAGTGTCTTCGCGGTAATCCTCTTCGAGATCCATGGGTATCTCATCAGATTGAATCGGGGAATCAGTGATCGGCATATCGAAAGGATCGGGCTCGTCGTCGATCTCTTGAGCCAAGATGGAGAATGCATGGAAAGTGATTAATATCGGAACAATCAATGCTATTTTTTTAGTTTTCATGTTTAGTCTCAATTAAGTCTTTTATCAGTCAAGTATTTACCAATTCTCTTGGTTACTCTCATAGGAATACTTTTTGAGATTAATGCAAAAAACCTGTTCAACCAACCATTAATTATCAAACTCTTCCCACTCATTACTGCTTTGTAGCCTTGTTCGGCGACTGTTTCAGAAGTCATCCATAAAAAATTGGGCGTATTTGCAACGTCTGGCATATTTGCAGCAATATGAAACTCGCTCCGAGTTAGGCCTGGGCAGACTGCTGTACAAAAGATGCCTTGATCCATGTATTCAAAATGAATTCCTTGGGAAAGTTTGATTTGATAAATTTTTACAGGACTGTAAAGACCTCCTCTGTCCGCTGGAGGTATATACGGTGCCAAGGATGCGACATTGATGATCCTCCCATATTGGTTTTCAGTCATCGCAGGCAAAAATAAATGTATCAACTCGGTAACCGCAGCAACCATGACCTGTAGAAAGGCAGCATGAGTGCTCCACGAAATCTCTTCAAATGATTCTGGATTGCCATACCCCGCATTATTTACGAGTGCATCAATATGAATATTGCGTTCGCGACAGAAATTAAAAATTTGTTTGGGTGCATCAACATCACTGAGGTCTGCAGAGATAACATCTATTTTTTGATCCGGAGACAATTCAAGAAGCGCTTCTTTTAAAGCCTCTAATCTCTCTGTTCTCCTTGCAGTAAGAACCAGATTGAAACCATTTTTGTAAAAGACTTCGGCAAATGATTTGCCAATTCCTGCGGATGCACCAGTGATTAGGGCAGTTTTCTTTTCATCATTCATTTCAGTGTTTAAGAAGGTTGTAACCAATCAGACAAAGAAGAATGCCCAATAAGGTTTGGAGACCAACATAGGCAAGCATCTTGATGAATTCTCCGTTTTGAATAAAAACTTGTGATTCCAAAGCAACTGCAGAGAATGTTGTGAACCCCCCCAAACATCCTATGGTGAGAAAAAAGAAAAGTTGTGTCTGATCGCCAACTTTTTGGGAGAAATAGCCTGACACCAATCCGATCATAAAGCATCCAATTAAGTTTACAATGACTGTCCCAAGCGGGAACGATACCGTGGATGACTTATCAATTAAGGATGTAACCGCATACCTAAATAACGTGCCCAGAAAACCCCCAAAACCAATGATCAGTGATGTTTTTAATATTTGACTCATTTTAGTAAACCGACAAATCCTCACCGACTGTAACCTTTCCTGAATACGTCGATTCAATCTCGTCTATGATGTCTAACTCGGTTGAACCCCAGAAAAGGATATGGGTCAATAGAAGTAATTTTGGTTTTGTAATATTTGCAATCTCAGCAAGCTCAATCGTTGAGGTATGATGCTTTGAGTGATAGCTCTTCCAAACATCTGATCTCCGATCAAATCCGGATTGTGAATAAACTTCGTGAACCAAAATGTCGCAGCCTTTTGCAATCTCAACTAATTTCTCACTAGGTGCGGTATCACCTGAAATAACGATGGTTTTATCGGCAGTAATGAATTTATAACCGAATGCATCGTCCCAAGAACCATGGTTAACCTTAAATGCAATGACCTCGACTAAATCGTCTTTGTATATCATGCCTTCATCAATCTCATCAACGTCTACGTTCCATCCAGTTTCATTTGCTGGTTCTGACCCGTCTATCCGATATCGAATATCAGAACCATATGCCGATAAAATGTTATCTGTCATGGATTTAATGCCTCTAGGGCCAAATACTTTTAGTGGAGTCTCACGTTCAAGAACCCAAGGCGTAAAGATTAAATCTGGATATCCAGTTGTGTGATCCGAATGGAGATGAGTCAGAAAGGCTACTTCCAGATTACTGGGTTTAAGAGGTGCGAAACCTTCATTATCGATGGAATATAATTTATTGGCTTGTCTGACAATTCCAGGTCCGAAATCAACAATATATGATTTTTCCTGAACAATAATGGCCAATGATGGACCGGACCTATTGGGTTCAGCATTGGGTGTTCCTGTTCCCAATAATACCAATCGTGTCCCCTCAGTCTCTGACGCATCAATCGAAAAAATGCATATTGATGCAATGATAAATATTGGTAAAAAAAATCTCATGTGCCTTGCTTAATTATCTCTTTGATTTCTTTTTTTTGATCTGTTCGTTTGTATGTTTTCTTGGTTTCATGGATTTTTGAAATGGCATGACTGGGCGACTGTTTTCTGGTTTTAATTTTTTTCTTACTATGGGTCATTTCATCTCACTGATCCATTCTCTCATAAGGCTGATTGCTTCGGCATGCATAAGCGTTCTTCCTGATTCTGGCATCATGACATCTGGCTCATTCGAAAGCATGCGATACAAAAGTATCGATTCTTCAGGGTGTCCTGGAACAATTGAATAGCTAAGTCCCCCACTGCCTCTTCCAGCAGCGACCGGCTTTTTATAAACGCCATAATTCTTATCATCAATCGACAAATAGAGGCCTGACGAGCTTGCCGAACCTTCGGGAGAATGACAATGACCACAATTGATATCTAAATACGATCTTGCCCTGAGACTGAGATCATAATTCTCATCAAACGCATCGATCATTAAATCATTTGTATAATCGCTTTTTTGTAAAATCCCTATGGCAGCCCAATGGTTTATCTGATTTCTTCTTATCCCATCAAGATAAATAAGCTGCTTATTAATGTTTCTAGGTTTTGGTCCTATTGGCTCTACTTCGTCATTCTTCAGATGACACTCCTTGCATTGGTTTTTGTTTGGCGCTCGGTAACGAATATAGCTTGAGTTCGAAGGAGTGAGAACATTTTTTACATCAATGGTTTTGCCACCTAAAGCAAGGTATGCATCGTCTTGATCGGTATTCCAGACATAGGTCAGTGCATCCCAGCCATCTGCTTTGTGTAGTAATAGACGGGTCTCCAAGAGAAGCTCGTCTCCATCGGCTTTTTGATAAGAGAAGGTTTTAATCAATGCTGCGCCTATGGGAAATTCAAAAACTTCGTCCCCGTTAAATTCTGCAGTCATTCCATTTGGAACATATACAAAACGATGCTTGTCTGCGTAATCAGTGAACAGCGGTGTGATGAGGTCATATGGCACCACGTTTTCATTGGGCAAATGATTCATTGGATCTGAAAAGAAATTGAACTCTGATAATCTGTTAGGGGGATCGTCTGAAAGAATTGAATCGTCATTCACTGCCAATGCATTGCAAGAAATAAATAGAAGGATGATAAAGCGCAGCGAGTTAGATTTCATTGCTCTCTAATCAATGACAACTGGCGATAATGGCTCAATTTTACCTTCATAATCGGAGTGATCACGATTCAGCTGATTGGGTAATGAGAGCATGTATCTGATTGGGTTCATCACAGCAATCTTTATATCGCCATTGTCTTTAAGGACCAATTTATCTTCATCTGGTTGCCCTAAGAGCATTTGCCTAAAGGGCAAAACACCATCCCAAAATATATCCGGCATCTCTCCGTCTGAAATTTCAAAAAGTATCGATGCAATCTCTTTATCCAAATCAGGGTTGTCACCAGATCCACTTATTGAATTGTCATGTATTTGAACAGATCTAGGATGAGGGTAATACCCTGAGTCAGTGTAGTCTCCTGAGTCATCATCATTGATGTAACTGACTACAGCTATGCCTAGAGTCTCATGATTCTGAATTTGATTATCAAAAATCTCAATATCCGAATTGGCCATGATGATGATCCCTGTGCCTCTGGGTACTTCGCCGACGATATTTCCTTCGGGTGCAAAATTATCCGTGTTATTACTTTGTATCAGATTGTCAAACACTCTTACATCGTGACCACCTTGTTGAGGCAGTCCCGGTAGGTCAAAGACTAAAATTCCGCCTGTATTGTCCTCAGCTGTATTGCTATAGACATCTGCATAATATGAGTTTTCGATCTCAATCCCAGCAACATTAAACTTTGCAATTGAGTTTCTGACGATAATATTCTCTGATTGCCCGACATAGATCCCGGCATCGGATGCCCCAATCGCAATACAGCCGTCTATAAGGACATTCTTTGACTCAACTGGGTAAAGTCCATAAGCTCCATTGGTTGACTTAGGGCCGCCCGACCATTCGGTTCTGATATTGATGAAAGAGATGCCATCACTGCCTTTTACCTTGATCGCATCGCCTTTTGCATCGAGAACAGCAAAGTCTTTTAATGTGACGTTGTCTGAAGTAACCATGAGCCCTTGTGCGCCCGACATCTGATTAGAAAAATTGAGGATTGTATATTCATGTCCATCCCCGTTAATTATTATATTATCAACATCCAAAGAGAGGCTGTCTTCAAGATTGTAGACGCCAGAGGTGAGTTGAATAGTATCTCCGGGATTTGCAAGGATAAGAGCCTCTTGTAGTCGATCTTGAGAGTTCTCGGAGGGTGGGATGATAATGACTTCCGAAAAGATATTGAATGAAGATACTATGCAGCAAATAATGACTAAAAAGCCCAACTGTTTTTTCAGATATCTTACCATCCGCATACCCTTCCCTTGTTTTGTTCATCCAACCAATCTTTGAGGGGGGCATAGTAATTCAGCAAAGATTTTCCACTGAGTGTTCTCTGACCCGTGATCGTCTCAAGTGCATCGGGCCAAGGTTGACTTTGTCCAATAGCAAGCATATTTCTCAATCGTAAGCCAGCTTCCTCATTTGCATAGATGGAACACTCGTGGAGATTTCCTTCAACCCCCATCGTTTGACATAATGCTTCGTGAAATTGGTATTGCAGAACCCTAGCAAGATAATATCGTGTGTAAGGTGTATTTCCAGGAATATGATATTTTGCTCCAGGGTCAAACGCATCGGCTGGTCGCTCAATTGGAGATGCAACACCTTGATATTTTTCTCTCAACTCCCACCAGTAGTCATTGAGCTCTTCTTCACTCAGACTCCCATCAAAAACAGCCATCCTCCATTTATCAAGCATCAGTGTCCAGGGCACAGCCACAACTCCCTCTAATGCTTGTTTCATCAGTAAACCTATTGCATTTTCCTTGCTTCTTTCAGCCTCTTCTTCTGAAATGAAACCAATATTTCTCAAATAACTTGGCGTGATGGACAAAGAAAGTAAATCACCTACAGCCTCATGAAAGCCATCATTCGCACCGCTCTGAAAGATCTCAGGTAAATCGGCATATGCTTGATAATAAAAGATATGGCCCAACTCATGGTGGATCGTAATGAAGTCCTCTTCATTCTTTTCTATACACATTTTGATCCTAAGATCTTGCTTTTGGCTATCTATGTCCCAAGCACTTGCGTGGCAAACAACATCTCTATCTTTCGGTTTAGTGAACAAGGAACGATCCCAGAAGGTATCAGGCAATGGGTCAAAACCCAATGAAAGGAAAAATGCTTCAGCAATTTCCACCATTTCAACTTCTGAAAGCCCTCTATCTAGAATGATTTGAGTGAGATCAATTGAACTGGATTGTTCAAAGTCAAATACGATATCTGCAATATTACCCCAAGATTGAGCCCACATATTTCCCAATAGATGAGCAGGTATTGGTTGATCAATTGGAACAATATCGTCTCCATAGTAATCATTGAGCTCTGCACGAACATGACACTGTAAGCCTTCATATAATGGACGCATATCTTCATAGACTTGATCAACGAGAATAGAAAAATCTTCATTGGTCATGTCGTATTTACTGAACCAGAGATCAGACAATCCATTGAATCCGAGATCGTTTGAACCTTGGTTGCCAATATCAACCATCCTGAGATACTTTTCCTTCATGGGTTTACTGATCTCTCTCCAGCCTTCCCACGCTTTCAGAAGCTCGTCAGGATTTCTTGAGTTATCAATAATTGACTCAAAAGCTTCAAGGTCATAACAATCATTGTCAGTGAAGCAATGTTGTCCTGTACCATACGTTGCCTCAAGTTCAATCATAATTTGTGAAAGCTCACCCGCCAGATCGTCATCGAGAGGCGGAGGCATCACAAAACCATTCTTAATTAGATTCAGAGCTCTTCGATCAGATGGGTCCAGATCTAAATCATCAAAGGTTGCTGCTTTTCTAGCATCTTCTAAGGCTTCAAGGGTATATCTCTTGGAATAATCTGCAGCTATCACTTGGGAGTCATGGCTGATAAAGTTTGATGCTAGCCAAAAAGCTGATGAAATTACAGGCCCCTCTTCAGTAGCCATCTTTTCATAATCAGATAGAAATTCTTTTGCATCACTTTGAGATACTTGGCTGCCTTGATCATTAGAGCATGCAGTAATGAGCATTAGAAAAAATGCACTTAGAAATATTTTTTTCATATGAAGATTATAACTTGATTAACTATCCACTTTTATAGCTAAATGCAAAAGAATCTGCATTTACTGTTTCTTGCGCAGCCACGCTCTGTTTTCTTGCTGTCGAGCTTTTTAATAGCGCCTATCTAGATTTATGATCCATCTCTGTTCCTTTTTTGAATACTTTTACTTCTATCACCTGACCATCTCTGTCATAGTATTCCCAAGGGCCCATAAGCTTGCCATTTTTGTGGTGACCCCGACGCTCCAACTGTCCATTGTCATGAAACCACTCGAAAAGACCCTCGGATTGACCATTTGACATTTGCCCAGAATAAAGCAACGCCCCGTTATCATGGAATCCCTGCCATAATCCATTTTCTTTTCCTTTCGTAAATTCGCCTTTATAAGCCAATTGGCCACTTTCATAAAAATACTCCCAAATACCATCTTGAATATTATTTTTAAATTCTCCTCTTATTTCCACTTGACCATTTTCAAAAAACCACTCAGCGCTTTTTTGTTGGCCATTAACAAATGTGGCTTTATTAGTCAGTTTCCCAGTTTCTTCATCAAATTGTTCCCATGTGCCCTCTTCTTTACCTTCTTTCCAGAATTCTCTTCGAATCAGATTGCCATTTTTACAATCAAATGCTTCTATCAAACCATGTTTTAAGCCATCTTTATATTCACCTCTCCATTTAATCTGATCCGATTGCTCACCTTCGTAAAAATACTCGTATAGTCCATTTTTAATTTTCTCTTTCTTGTTCATGGGTCATTTATATCAGAAACCAGAAATATCCTTAAATAATTGAATTAGAGTTAAAAATAATAATTCATTTCATTTGCTATCTTTTGTTTACTTTGGCATCTTAACGTAGAAAGGTTTTTTTTATTTAACAGAGGGTGAAAATGAGAGATAAACAACCTAATAGAGCAGTAGCGTCTGCAGTAGCTGCTGCACTAGCTATTCCAACAATAAGTACACAAGACAGCTTGGCTCAAGAGTCAAATAATGTGGCACTTGAAGAAATCATAGTGACAGCCACGAAACGTGAGCTAAACCTTCAGGACGTGGGTCAATCGATCATGGCTCTATCGAATGAAGATATAGAGAAGATGGGAATTAGAAGTATGGCTGACTATGTGAAGGCTTTGCCAAGCGTAGTCCTTACTGCTGAACGTCCTGGCCAAAATGATTTAGTAATGCGAGGCATTTCACAGGATGCTTACACTTGGTATGTCGATAGTACTGTGGCTTTATATCTCGATGAACAGCCCATGACCACCAGTTCTCAACAAGTGAGTGTTAGAGCTATTGATTTGCAAAGAGTTGAAGCATTACCTGGACCTCAAGGGACGCTGTTTGGCTCTACATCTCAATCAGGAACACTCCGTATGATTACCAATAAACCTGATCACAGTGGATATTATGGTCAGATTGAAACGTCCTATGGAACAATAAAAAATGGCGATAGCAGCTTTGATGTCAATGGTTATATGAATATCCCATTAGTCGATGACGTTTT
This sequence comes from Gammaproteobacteria bacterium, assembly GCA_002717445.1. Lineage (GTDB taxonomy): Bacteria > Pseudomonadota > Gammaproteobacteria > Steroidobacterales > UBA11654 > CACPJA01. The sequence continues at coordinate 39,114 of PBDY01000015.1, forward strand.
AAGCATGCGAGTGGTGGGTTATAGCTCCAGTGATGGAGGTTATGTTGACAATGTTCTAGGCAGTAGCTTCAGTGGAAGCTATGACAATGCAGACATCGTTGAAGATGACTTCAACACCTATGATGTAACTGGTGGACGAGTTGCTTTGTTATGGAATATTTCTGAGGATTGGTCGGCATTATTGAGTCATGTAACTGAAAACAGTGAACTTGAAGGTAGCTGGGATACGGATCCAAGTATAGGGGACTATAAAATAACTCGCTTTATAAAAGAAATGCGAGATGATGATTGGCAATCTTCTGCTTTGACATTTAAAGGTGATCTGGGCTTCGCTGACCTATCGGCCACTTTGACAGATTACGATCGAGACATAGTCTATGAGTGGGACAATCATGCTTATACACAATGGAAGGATGCATATTATGGCTATGGTCTATATGACACTGGTTATGCCCTTGCATTGACTTTTAATGATCAATATCAAGAACGACAAGCTGCAGAGGTCCGATTGGTTTCTAAAGGAGATAGTAAGCTTCAATGGATGGTTGGTGCCTATTGGGAAGATGTTTATGATGAGTGGTATTATGGCACTGAGGTCCCTGACTACATGTCTACCAATGCTGCTTATTATGCGAATTATTGGGCTTGTTACTATGCAAATTATTATGACTTTGTAAGTTGCCCCATCAACACCACTCTCAGTTATACAGATACGTTCAAGCGTTCTGTTGAGCAAACAGCCTTGTTTGGTGAATTCAGTTACGATGTGACTGACCAACTAACTCTAGGTGCAGGAATGCGTTGGTCAGAATTTGAACGTGAGACTCGCAATAGGGATGCTTTCCCAGAGGGGCTGCCTCCATTTGCGGGTGGTGGAATTGAAGCGAACGGAAGCATGCATAGCGTAGGTAAATCTGATGATACGCTTTATAAGCTTAGTGCGACCTATACCATTGATGACGATAAAATGGTTTATGCATTATTTAGCCAGGGTTTCAGAATAGGCGGGGTTAATTCCCCTCGTGCAGCTGCTACCGGTGAGGTTGGGGAAACATTTGATGCGGACTATATGGATAATTATGAAGTTGGAATTAAAAGTAACTGGATGGACAACCGATTACAATTAAACGCTCAATACTTCTTAATGCAATGGTCAGATATGCAAATAGCTCATTGGGGCGGAGTTGGCCCTTGGTGGGTAGGCGGCACTGTTAACGCTGAAACAGCCGAGTCATCAGGACTTGAAATGGATATTAAGTATCAGATTACAGAAAACCTTAATATCAGTGGTGCTGCAATATTCAATGATGCAAAATTCACAAAAGAATATGTCTCACCAGGTGGTAGTGTGTACCGTGATAATATGGTGATGCCCAACTCTCCTGATAGATCAGGTTATGTTGGTATTACCTATGAAAAACCAGATGTCGCTGGTGGAGATTTATGGGTTTATTATAGCATCAGCTATCAATCAGAATCCTGGAATAGAACCGGCAATATTATTGACAATGATATAAACGGCATTTCACCGTCTCACAAAAATAGTAATTTCTCTATTGGGTTAGATAACCTTGGAGATGGTTGGAATGTGACACTGTATATAGACAATGTTTTCGATCAAGCCACTTATAGCTTTGTGAATACCAATGCCAATACTTATACCGATTTATTTGGTACAAATTCACAACGCAATGTGAGAAGTTTGGCTCAACCTAGGACCACTTGGTTAACTGTAAGAAAAACATTCGGTAAATAGCATTAATCTAGAAGCTATATAAAATAACATGGTTAAGCTTATTGCCAGTTCTGTGGTGAGAGGTGCTGAACAAGGCCAAAGTCATGGTGGAGTCTACGTCATAGATTTTGAAACTCAAACGATCAACCAAACCATTGATTGGAATACTTCAGGAATTGATTGGCAAGGCCGAGGCTGGGATCGTGGCTTAAGAGGCATAGCTTTTGATGGAGAGCAAATCTTTATTGCTGCAAGTGATGAATTATTCCAATACACGCCTGATTTTCAATTAATAGACTCATGGCGTAACCCGTATCTCAAACATTGCCATGAAATCAATATTTTCAAAAGAACCTTATACCTTACTTCAACTGGATTTGATTCTATATTAGGTTTTGATCTAGATAGGCGATGTTTTAATTGGGGCATGTATATAAGGACAGAAGGTGTCAAATATAATCCATCAATTTTTGATCCACAGAATGAAGGTGGACCAATGATGTTGAATAAATTACATCTTAATAATGTTTCTTGTAATGATAACGGAATGTATATCTCTGGATTAAGATCTGGGGGAATGCTTCATTTTAATGGTAAGTCAGTAAATATGGCTGTGGAGTTACCGCCTGGAACCCATAATGCTCAACCCTTTAGAGATGGTGTCTTATTTAATGATTCTGAGGCTGATGTGCTTCGCTACACGGGAAGAGGCGAAGGTGATGAAGACCGTGCAATGTGTGTACCAAAATATGATCCAGAGAAGTTAACGAACATAACAGTAGACAAGAGATTAGCAAGAGCTGGATTTGCTAGAGGTCTCTGCAAGATTTCTAATTCTTTGGTTGCCGGTGGATCTTCACCCTCAACTGTCACATTGCATGATCTAGCCAAAAATAAAACTCTAGCCTCTGTTCAATTGAGTAATGATGTTCGAAATGCAATACATGGATTGGAAGTTTGGCCATATAGCTGATATTTTAGTTTTTGATTCTAAAGTCCGGCATGCTTTGAAACATTTGGTAATTCGTCGATTATCTCGCCAAGTTGTTCTTTCCATAATCCCAAAAATTCTTCATAGTGACGCCATGTGCCAAGTGCTCCTTTATAGATCGGCTGCCTAACCTGCTCTGAACTTGCTGTTTTCACAGCTCGATCCGTCTGATGAAAATCAATACAACTTTGCTCAAATGGAAGTCTACAGAAATCCAATATTCGTCTGACTTGAGAGTCTAAATCTTCGACTGTCTCTTCATAATGTACATCTAAGATTTTACCCGGTAGGACCTTATGCCAATGTTTAATCATGGAATCATACTGTTGGTAGTAGTGTGCCAAATCTAGCATGTCATAAGTAAAATTCTGACCCCTACTAAATAATTGTTTGTATCCACCCAAGCAGCTATCTAGTGGGTGACGCCTCGCATTAATTACCTTAGCATTTGGCAAAATCAGGCTTAATAGCCCTACGAGAGGAAAATTATTGGGTAATTTGTCTGTAAAAAAAGGCTTATCTGTGATGCGATGTCGTTGTGCTTCATCAATATATTGCTTACCGTAAGCATGCAAGTCTTTATCACGAAGTTCTAGAACTGCTTTTGGGTATCTGATTCCATCTGTTCGGTGCTGCCCTATTGACTCTGCGATATTACCCAAAATGGGTAACTCTGATGTTCCTTCGACTTGACTGTGGCTAGCCAGTATTTGCTCTACGAGAGTTGATCCAGATCTTGGTAATCCAATGATTAAAATTGGATCAGGGCAATCATGGCCAGAATTGGAACGATCTTTAAGAAATTCCTGATTAAAAACTTCTTTGACTAGGTTATAACGCATTTCCATTTCAACTGGAAAATGTTCAACAGTTGTTCTCTGTTTTTGATTGCCTGTATGGTAATAGTGCCAGGCTTTGGAATAATCCTTTTTATCTTCAAATGCCTTACCAAGTGCAAATCGAAAATGTATTTCTTCATTTTCTGGCAGATTTACATCTTCCAGTTGATTTAACATAGAGTCGGCTTCACTATCTTTAAACTCAAATATTTTGAGATTTGCCATGCTCCAATATGCTTCACCAAAATCGGGCTTATTTATGATTGCATTTCGATAAGCATCTAGTGCCTCATCTTGGTGTCCTAATGTCTTGAGTGCATGACCATGGCCCAGTAAAACATTTGGAACATCGGGATTGAGTTCAATAGATTTCGCATAAGCTTTAGCACTTTCATCAGGATACATCGCCAGTCCATATGCACTTCCAAGTCCGCCCCATGCAGCAGCATTTTTAGGATCAAGTTCAATTACTTTTTTATAAGCAGTAATCGCCTCCATTATTTTTTCTCTCATTAATAATGATGCAAGATCAAACCATCCAGGTGTGAAATCTGGAGCTTGTTGAACAGCAGATCTAAGTAATGCTTCAGCATCTTGTAAATTCTTCTCGCTTTGTCGATATGCGCGAGCCAAATACCTCATTGCATTAACATCATTGGGTGATCTTTTGAGCAACTCTTTCAAAATAGAAATTGCCTCCTCAACTTTTTCATCGTTAAGAAGATCTGCTGCCTCTATCACGGCTTGTCTATTTGGGTTGCTTTCTATGTATGTTTGGTATTGCTCATCAGCCTCTTTGCCTCGACCCAGTGCAGCCAATGCATGTCCGAGTTTTTTATGAGCCAGAGGCAGAGAAGGTTGAAGCTTTATAGCCTCTTGAAACTGAGGAATGGCTTCATCAAAACGTGATTGCATTGCAAAGACACTGCCCAAATCCTCATAGAGTTGTGGGTATTTTGGTGATAAGGATACAGCAAAACGGAGTTTCTCCTCTGCCTCTGAGAGTCGATCTTGCTTCATTAGTGCGTGACTGAGCAACCTCAGGTGTTCAGTGCACCCTGGATTATCATTTAAATAATTTCGGCAAACCTCTTCTGCCCTCAAAGGTCTATTTGAACGAAGAAAGCCGATCGCTTGGTTCAAGCTTTGATCTTTGTCAGTGGTTGGTTGATTCATAGAAATTTATGGATTTATTCTGATTTAATTAAATCTTGTGGAACATAATCAAAAATAAATGAAATACGATCTTCTTTACTCATATTCATGACGCTGTGAGACTTCTGATTATTGATTTCATAAGCATTGCCAACCTCAAATTTGTATGGTTTTCCTTCAATCATAAATCGAACAGCATCATTGGTTGTTATTGGCAGATGTATTCGATGCCCCATGTGAAAGGATTTTAGAGCGTCTATATGCGGATTGATCCGTCCACTGGCTTTTAGCTTTGCTGCCATTGCCCTCAGTACGATACCTCCTGGTTTATAATGTGTCTCAATAACATCATTGATTAATGGCATTGCCACACTCGCTAATCGTTCCCAACCGACCTCACGATGCACATCACCATCTGGCCACTCTTCATCACAGAACAACATCACAATTGATTCGGTATCTTGGTGAACTTCATATGTTTGCTGTCGGATTAATTGCTCTCTCCAAGCGATTGAATCTTGTGAAAGGATGCATTGAATTAGTGCTTCAACATCAACTTTTCCTAAGTAACGAACTGGTTTACTTATATCCATTTATCTACAGAATTATTTGTCATAGCCAGATTATAGCTTTTTTTAAATTTGTTGTATTTGTATGGTTTTGGAAGCTCTGGCGGAGAGGGAGGGATTCGAACCCCCGGACGGTTTAACCCGTCAACGGTTTTCAAGACCGCCGCATTCGACC
>PBDY01000016.1 GCA_002717445.1 Gammaproteobacteria bacterium
ACTCAATCATATTTTTACTGATAGCAATGGTGAATTTGAAGTCTTTCCTTTGGGTGATCCCAGATGCAGCAATAGATCAAGTCAAGGTGGGCAAATTTTTGATACCGGTTATGGAACATGTATTGCTCAAGACGGTAATGGGGTTGAGAGGTATAACCTTTGGGGAAATACGGATGTCCGGTCTGATATGCAACGAACCAATGTATTTGTGTATATCAACAATGAACTCAATAATGGCCTTGAGTCTTTTACAGAGATTGGATTCTATAAGTCAGATTCATTTTTGATTCGTCATCCATCGTATGCATTCAGCTCTGTGAAACACAGAGTGGGAGCTGATAACTATTGGTTGAATCAGATGTCATTTACTGATGCTGATGGCAATACTCTTGATTTCAAAGGGAAACAGCTCTATATCGATAACTATCGATATGCGGAAAGAATGAGACATGTGAATGTCGATAAAACAACTTATCGATTGCTTCAAGGATTCAGAGGAGAGGTTGATGACTGGGATTGGGAAGCAGCATTGCTTTACTCAAAAGCGAAATCTGATGACATAACCAGCAACAGGGTTTCAAATACACTCCTGAAAGATGCGTTAAATGATTCAACATCAGCTGCCTATAACCCATTCAGTGCTGGTGTTGACAGCAATATTGAAAGAATTCTTGTTGATGTTTACAGGAAAGGTTCTAGCTCTTTGGCAATGATGGACTTCAAGGTTTCAAATGGAAACTTCATGGATTTATCTGCAGGACCAATGGGGTTAATGTTTGGTATCGAGGTCAGAAGAGAAGAGATTGTTGACGATCGTGACCCAAGACTGGATGGAACGATTCAATACGTTGACTATGAAAATGATGTTTATCCTGAAATTGGTGACGTAGTTAACTCAAGCCCAACTGGAGATGTTTCTGGTGAGAGAAATACACTCTCACTCTTCACAGAGGCACAAATCCCTCTTGCCGAAAAAGTCAACGCACAGGTTGCTTTGAGATATGAAAATATGTCCGATGTTGAAGACTCTTTGGTCAGCAAATTGGCCATTGGTTGGGAGGTATCAGATTCAGTTTTATTCAGAGTTTCAGCTTCAACTTCATTTAGGGCACCTAATATTGTCCAGATCAATGAAAAAATCGTGGTTAGATCTGGTACACGTTATGACTATGCAATGGTTCGATTGGAGCAATTGGCAGGTTTAGGCGCGGATGATCTTGATTCAAGATCAGGCCAACAACGTCAAGCCACAGGCGCCACAGGACTTCTTCCTGAAGAATCAGATAACTATTCAGTAGGTTTTGTTATTACGCCTGAAGCAGTGGATGGATTGACCATAACTGCTGACTACTGGTCGATTGAAAAAGAAAATACAATCGGATTATTTGGGCGACAAAATCACTCGGTACAAGACATGTTGCTGAGAATCGCTAACGGAACTAATAATTGCGATACCTTTGGTGGACACGGTGCTATGAATAGATCTGCTCCAGATGAAGATCAAATTGCTGCCGCGAATGCTGCAGGTTTATGCCCATTTGGTAATGTGAATTATGTTTCAGATGAATACCTCAACTTAGCAACAAGGACAATTGAAGGTTTTGACGTCGGTGTTTATTACAATTTCGATACCGATGTTGGTGATTTTAGTGTTCGCTATATTGGTAGCTTCATCGATACCTTCGATCAAGAGCCTGGTGGGGTTTTTGCTGACATGGTAGCAAAGAAAGCAGCCGGTGAAATACCAGCAGACATTCCTTTGGGAGGTTTTGGGGATCTCCTTCTCATGGATGGTAATTATGACAATAAGCACACTGTTCGTGTCTCATACCGTAATGGACCATTTGGGGCAAACCTAACTGCCTTAAGAAAAGGTGAGTTCTATCAAAGCAGCTTAACCAGACCTGATGGCACGAAGTTTATGATTGACTCAATGACAACCATGGATTTGAGCTTTGATTATAGATTTGATCTCGCAGGATATAGCTCTAAGATTCGTTTGGCTATTAAGAATGTTGCAGACGAACGTGCACCTTTAGCAGACCGTTATTACGGTTATTTTGCTGATGCACACCAAGACTATGGTAGAAACTTTTACTTAGATCTAAATGTTAAGTTCTAAGCTCATAGAACAATAGAAAAAAGGGGGCTTTGTGCTCCCTTTTTTTTAGATATTCGATAGACTAAACACAGATGAAAATCAGGTTAATAAATATAACAACTTCCTCACTGATATTAATAGTAACGATGTCATTTGCAAACATTGTTCATGCACAAACTTCATACATTGATTATCAATCGCCATTTCACCCAACAATCAGCGAAGGTGGAATGGTCGTTTCGCAAAATCTTTTATCTTCAGAGGTTGGTATTGAGATTATTAGGCAAGGTGGGAATGCTGTTGACGCTGCAGTTGCTGTTGGGTTCTCTCTTGCTGTGACTTTGCCTAGGGCTGGCAATCTTGGGGGTGGAGGCTTCATGCTGATATATCTCAAAGATAGAAATGAAATAATTGCAATTGACTATCGTGGTCAATCTCCCAGTGAATTAACAACCGATGAAATCTTTGGTGTGGCGCTTCCAAAAAAATACAAAAAGGCCAATCGAGATATTGTTCGGTACGGCTATAAAGCTTCAACTGTCCCAGGAACGGTTTCGGGATTAATTCTTGCTCATTCTGAGTTTGGTAAATTGCCGCTTAAAGAGGTCATGAAACCGGCAATTGAACAAGCGAAAAAAGGGGTCAATGTCAGCTATGATCTTGAGCAGGCAATTGCCAGCGCTCCTCAGTTATCATGGGATACTGCATCACAAAAAATCTATTTTCATGAAGGCAAACCTCTAAAACGAGGAACCTTCATGAAAAGGCCCGATCTTGCTAACACCATGGACACGATATCCACAAATGGAACTAAAGGTTTCTATGAGGGTGAGGTTGCAAAAAAAATCGTATCTGCAATGTCCGAAAATGGTGGGGAGATTACAGCTGATGACCTCAGAAGATATGAAGCCAGATTCTCAGAACCAATTGGCATAAATTATCGTGGCAATAAGGTCTATACTCAAGGTCCGCCTTCAGGCGGTGGAATTGTTTTGCTTACTGCCCTCAAGGTTTTGGAATATTTTGATCTAGGGAAGATTGGTAGCAACTCTTCCTTATCTTATCATTTGATCGCTGAAGCATTGAGGAGAGGTCATAATAATCGATCCCATCATGTGGGTGATCCATCTTTTTATGACGTTCCTTATGATCAATTGATGTCTGAGAAAAGAATTAAATCTTTCGCAAAGAGCATTAGTCTCAAAGAAGCATCTAATGCTAAGGAGGTCGTGCCTTTGAGCATCCTTCAAGAATCCAAAAACACCACCCACTATTCCATTATTGACAACGATGGGAATGCAGTCTCAAATACCTATACTTTGGGTTATTCTTTTGGGTCAGGTGTCACAATTCCTGGAACCGGGATACTGATGAATAATCAAATGAATAACTTTGCATATCAATATGGGAATGACTCCATTAAGGGAAGATCTGCAAGCCCTGGAAATAGGCATGCACCAGGAAAAAGACCAATGAGCACGATGGCTCCATCCATCGTATTCGATGAAAACGATAAACTGCTGCTAATCACAGGATCTCCGGGAGGAAAGATGATTCCTGCTGCAATTCTAAGATTGATAACTGGTGTAATTGATTTCAATCTAAATATTGGTGATGCAACAATGCTACCGAGAATACATAAAGACTGGCCTTATTCTGGATTGGATCATGAATCCAGTATCTCTTCAGATTCACTGAATATATTAAAAAAAATGGGTCATAAAACAGAGCTGTCAAAGACCATGGGGAGCACACAAAGCATCCATGTCTTAAATGAGGTCAATCATGGATATTCAGATCTTCGAAGACCCAATGCTGGTGTCTCTTATATCGATAAATAAATTATTCTTCTGAGGCATTGGCCGATGGGTTTATCACCATCATTGGATCGTCATTATGAGAAGCTGGGCCTCTTCCCTTTGAATTTTCTAAAGTAATTGTGCACATATTCTAAATCCATGTCCTTGTCTCCAGAGGGCTGGAATAAACCTCCCAGATGAATGCATTTTGATTCAAAGTCAATGCCTGCAAGCATGATCTGACTGTTGGTTTCTTTAGCGATGCGCAAAAAACCTGATTTTAATCTTGCCACTTTTTTTCTCGTGCCCTCTGGAGACATGGCAATAACTACCCCTTGATATTTATTGATGATTTCTGAAACATCTTTCATCAATAATTCAGGCGACGCTCTATCAACAGGGATTCCGCCTAATTTCTTCATCAGCTTTGATAAACCATTTTTAAAAAGAGTATGCTTTCCAACCCAGTGAACATTGAGATTTAATCCAAAAATCATACAAAGCGCTAAAAGAAAATCCCAATTAGACGTATGCGGTCCGGCTACCAATAAGATCCGATTTCCATTTGGAAATGCACCTCTAATATTCCATCCAGTGATTTTTAAAAAAAATCTGCCTATCTTTTGTAAGAAAACTGAATGATTAGCTCTCAATTTTTCGGGCACTTCTAAAAATCTATTAATCATGGACTCTTCCTAAAATGAGGTTAAAAATGATGCTGCGTTCCCGCCCGATACTTCTGCTTTTCTGGCTGCCAATAAATACTCCCTGCCTTCAGGAGAATGATCATTATGATTATCATAAATCCTGCTTACACGATTTCTATGGAATATTTTCATTTGAGCTAAAAACGGAACTACATTCTCAGAACCATCTCCGAAAAGTTCTCTGTGCATTTTAGGAAGCCGATACCATGGGACAGTCATGTCATGATGATGAGCATTGTGAAATCCAAAATTTAAGGTGAGCCAATTCAATGGTTCTATTTCTAATGAATGTGGATTGCTATAAGTATGCTCTTGCTCCCAATCAAAATTTCCTAGCCGTTCAGGCTTTGCTTTGCTGTAGAGGGTTAAATTATATGGATAGTCATGCTGAATGGAGTCCATAAAACGCAAAATGGTTAATAAGATAATGTAGGAAAAAGTATAAAAGAGTGCCACCCTTGGAAACCAAACCAGTAAGCATATGAATGCACTAAATCGTCCAATAATGACTATGCTATTTCGACGTCTTTGACTCTTTCTCTCAGGGATAATAAAGGAGCCAAACATCATCAAGAGATGCATGATAAATTCATGAGCAGGAATATAAAACCATTCCAACAACTGTGTCAGCTTAAATATCAATGGATTATTTTCAAAATAATCTTCGTAATCGAACCAAACAACATCATCGACATCAACATGATGCCTGAAATGCTTGTGTTGAATATCTTTGTATGTCCCATAAGAAGATCCACAAATCCAACTAAATATTTCACCCATATAGTTGTTGAGCCTTATCTTTTTAAAGATCAAGTTATGAGCGCATTCATGAATGAGGTATGCCCCGATTATCATGCCGTGACCAAGCAATAAGGCTGAAAGAATATTAATGGTTATATTCGCATTAAATAAACCTATAAAACCGATGGTATAGGCTGCAAAGACATAAGTTATTGCAGTCCCATTGTAGAGAAAACCATCTTTATGTTTAAAAATTCTTTCCATGGGTATTATTTTCTCATGATTATTGATTAATTTCTGAATCAATCAAAACAGCAATGAATAAAGCAGGCTTGTTTCCATTGTTTATCCAAGCATGATTAGTCCCTCTTTGGACAACCACGTCAAATGGCTTGAGTATTACTTCATCATCATCCAGCAAAAGAGTCACATCACCATCTAGCAAAATAATATAATCGATCGTTTTCGTCTTATGCATGGTTGGGTGTCGAGTTGTATCCACTCTTTCGTGTTCTGCGCCAATCTTTTTAAATGCCTCATGCGCAAGTGATTCAAGAACCTCCATTGGAACGCCTTCAGGCGTAGGATTAATTCTAAAATATCGGAATTTAGTGCCTCCCTCGGTTGGAGATAAGACAATATCCATGTCAGCACGATCCAGGTGATCCTTACTCTCAATGGCATTTCCATCGGTATTCCATATCTCAAATAAACCTCCCACATCCTCTCCTACGGTTCTCGGTGGAGGTCCATCAATTTTAATGACTGACTTGCCTTCTTCATTATGACCTGTGATTATTCTTCTCACTGAAATCTCCCTATTTTTTAACCTAAAGATTAACAAATGATTTCACTTTCAAAAAGTAGGTACTTTTTTCTTACTAATCCTTTTTTTTGCTTGCAATAATTATTTATTCAAGCATTATTCATTCAGCACTGATTTATTCCAACTTGCAGGTGCTTTATAAACTGCTAAATAGGATCCAGAAAAAATTATTTTCTTGAGAGGACCTGTTTAGCAATAAGCAGGTTTTTTTTGGAGATAAAAATGAACATAGAAACAAAATCAATTCACTCAGGCTACTCGCCTGATCCTACAACAAAATCCGTTGCCACCCCTATCTATCAAACTACATCATATGCTTTTGATAATGCACAGCATGGAGCAGAACTTTTCTCACTTCAGACGGAAGGTAATATTTATTCACGAATAATGAACCCGACCAATGCAATATTAGAAGAAAGACTGGCTGATTTAGAGAATGGGATAGCTGGATTAACCGTGGCTTCAGGTATGGCAGCGATTACATATAGCATTAATGCAATTACAAGAGCTGGACAAAATATAGTTTCAGTTAGCGAACTGTATGGCGGAACAGCTGATTTCTTTTCAAATACACTTGGTAATCAGGGAGTTGAGGTCAGATACTCAAATCATGATGATTTTGAGGGGCTTGAAAGGCTGATAGATGAGAATACGACTCTTGTTTTTTGTGAGTCGATTGGTAACCCGCTCGGCAATATATGCGATTTAAAAAAGCTTGCAAAACTTGCACATAGAAATGGTGTGCCTCTTGTTGTTGATAATACAGTAGCCACACCTTACTTAATTAAACCCATTGATTATGGTGCAGATATCGTCATTCATTCACTGACTAAATATATAGGAGGTCATGGAACAACGATTGGTGGTGCAATAATTGATAGTGGTAGATTTGACTGGGCCAAAGAACCCAAAAGGTTCCCGCTATTAAATGAGCCTGATAATTCATATCACGGTCTTGTATACACTGAAGCACTTGGAGAGGCTGCATTTATTGGTCGGTGCAGGGTTGGTCCACTGAGAAATACAGGAGCAGCTTTGTCACCGTTTAATACATTTTTAATCTTGCAAGGCATCCAGACGCTTCATGTACGAATGGATAGGCATTGTGAAAATGCACTCAAGCTGGCCAAATATTTAGAAGCACATAAATCGATTGAGTGGGTTAATTATGCTGGACTTGAATCAAGTCCATATCAACAATTGGCAAAAGAGTATTCAAATGGGAAACCCTCTGGAATACTCAGTTTTGGAATAAAAGGAGGAAAAGATGCAGGGATAAAGTTTATTGATTCATTAAACTTAATCACTCGTCTTGTAAATATAGGTGATACAAAATCCCTTGCTACCCATCCTGCATCAACCACTCATAGTCAACTGGATGAAACCAATTACGAGGCATCAGGGATTTCTGCTGACATGGTTCGTATATCGGTCGGTATCGAGAATATCAATGACATCATAGATGACATTGAACAAGCAATACAGCAGTCACAAAAAATATGAACGCAGAAAACCAAGCAGTGAAAGAAGGTGCGGTTGAAGCTGAGTCTTCACAGGATCGATGGTGTATCACAGAATTACTGGATAAGGGATACACTCATCGTGAAGTAAAAAATATGACTGGCATGAGTTTTATAACAATTAGGAAAGTCGCTTATAATAATATCAAAGACCTTAAAGAGTTATGAATGATGGCATATTCGCAAGCGAAGTGCCAAAGATGTTGCGATCATTGCTTGAAGGTAAATAGTGGTTATTAGTTTTTAGACAGAAACTCGGTTATTAGTTTTTAGACAGAAACTCTCTAACTGAATCTAGAGCAAGGGATGCTTTTTCAGAGTCAGGGCCGCCTGCTTGAGCAAAGTTCGCTTTCCCTCCGCCATTACCATTCAAAGCAGAAGCAATTACATCTGCAATTGATTTTGCCTCAACTTTTGATGTCAAATCATCGGTCACACCAATGGTAAATGTTACCCTTCCCTTTTGATTGATGGATGACAGGATGATCACTCCTGATTTAAGTTTATTTTTAAACTGATCAATGGCACCACGCATCACGCTTGGCTCGGTGTCATTCTCAAGCTCTTTATATAAGTAATTGATTCCATTAATATTTTCTGATTTATCTTTGTCTTCAATTGCCTGTCCGGATGCGATCCTTGACTTGAGCTGCTTTATCTCGGTTTGCAGTTTTTTATTTGTATCAAGCAAAGATTCAACTTTACTGGCAACATCCTCTCTTCTGGTTTGCAATAAATCCGTCAGTGATTCAACCAAATACTCCGTTTCTTTTGCCCACTTCAAAGCTTTATCTCCTGTGATTGCCTCTATTCTTCTCGTTCCTGAGGATATGCTTGACTCAGAAACAACTTTGAAAATTCCAATTTCACTCGTGTTCGTGACATGTGTCCCTCCACACAATTCTTTTGAGAAATCTCCTACATCAAGAACCCTCACATCATCGCCATATTTCTCCCCAAAAAGAGCCATTGCTCCCGAGTGGATGGCCTCGTCATGTTTCATGATACTGGTTTGAACATCAATATTCTCCTCAATTTTCTCATTCACAATCGATTCTATTTCCCTGATTTCGTTTGAGGTCAATGATTGATGATGTGAAAAATCGAATCTGATTTTTTCATCATCAACCAATGAACCCCTTTGTTGAACGTGGTCTCCCAGTACCATCATGAGCGCTCTGTGCAACATGTGTGTACCGGTATGATTCAATGTGACTGATTTTCTTCTGACAGGATTTACCGAAGCCAATATTCTATCTCCAACCTTTAGCTGGCCGGCGGAAACGGTTCCAAAATGAGTAAAAGCATCGCCAGAGAGCTGAGTATCCATGACTTCAAAAACGCTGTTATTTGAATTGAGCGAACCTCGATCACCAACCTGGCCTCCGCTTTCAGCGTAAAATGGCGTTTTATCTAAAATGATTTGACCAAGCTCACCCTCGTCTAACTTATCAGAACCGTCTCTACCAAAGATCTCTATGATTTGGCTATCGGTCTCTAAGTCTGTATACCCATGAAATTGGCTTTTTAAATCATGATCGACACTCAGAGATTGATCGCTTTGAAATTTGCTTGCTTTTCTTGCCATTTCCCTCTGTCTATCCATTGCTTTCTCAAAACCTTCACGGTCAACCTGACGTGAAGCGCTTCTTGCGATATCAATGGTCATATCCAAAGGAAAACCATAGGTATCGTATAGCTTGAATGCGAATTGACCAGATATCATTTCGTCACTTGATCGATCAAATTCTTTCTTTAAGAGACTCATGCCTTGTGAAAGGGTTGACGCAAACCTCTCTTCTTCCATTAATATGATTCGCTGTATGTAATCTTTCTTATCCATCAAGTCAGGATAGGTTGACCCCATTTCCCCTGCCAAAGCATCTACAAGCTTATAGAAAAATGGAGACTCTATATTCAGATCATAGCCGTGTCTTAAAGCCCTTCTGATGATCCTTCTAAGAACATAACCCCTTCCTTCATTGTCTGGCGTGACACCATCCATGATAAGAAATGCAGAAGATCGGATATGATCTGCTATCACTCGATAGTGGCTCTCCTCTCCTTCATCAGACTGGGCTTTTATCGCATCAATCAGTTTCTGGAACAAGTCTATATCATAGTTACTGCTGACACCTTGCATCACTGCAGCAATTCTCTCCAAGCCCATTCCGGTATCGACAGACGGTTTTGGTAATTCAATAAGTTCACCACTTGCTTTTCGATCGTATTGCATAAAAACAAGATTCCAGATTTCCACGAATCGATCACCATCTTCCTCATCAGATCCAGGAGGGCCGCCATCAATCTGTGTGCCATGATCAAAAAATATTTCACTGCATGGACCACAAGGTCCAGTATCACCCATGGACCAAAAATTAGACTTCTCTCCCAATCGAACAAGTCTATCTTCTGATATGCCGACCTTTTCAATCCAAATTGCTGCTGCCTCATCGTCATCTTGATAAATCGTTATCCAGAGTCGATCTTGGTCAAGGTTTAACTCATTGGTAATGAAGTCCCATGCAAAAAGAATCGCATCCTCTTTAAAGTAATCTCCAAAACTAAAGTTTCCGAGCATTTCAAAAAAAGTATGGTGACGTGAAGTGTAGCCCACATTTTCAAGATCATTGTGTTTTCCGCCTGCTCTTAGGCATCTTTGAACGCTTACTGCTTTTGTGTAACCTTGATCATCTTTGCCTAGAAATATGTCCTTGAACTGGACCATTCCAGCATTGGTAAATAGGAGCGTTGGATCATTGGCTGGAATCAAAGGAGAACTCTTCACACTCTGGTGTCCTCTTGATTTAAAGAAATCAATAAAAGCTTGCCTTATTTCATTTGTTTTCATCAGACTCTGTTAAATTATGCTTACTCAGTAAATTCTTTGCTTTTTCTATTTGATTTCGAGTAAATCCTCTATAGTTTAAAAACTTCATTAACTTCAATTGGTTATGATAATCAAGTTCTGCATCTTTCCCCAACTTTTTATTCATTATCTCATAGGCAAGCTGATACCACTGCTCTTCGGTTATGCTTTCCAATGCATTCGAAACAATTGATTCATCGACGCCTCTTTTCAATAGTTCGGAGTGAATAATATTTGGGCCCTTGCCCTTACTGATCCTTGACCTCAAAAAAGCTTCTGCAAATCTCTCATCGCTTTGCAGCCCTTCATCTGCTAATTTATCTATTTCTGAATTGATGACACGACCATGAAAGTGTCTTTGCTTAAGTTTTTGGGATAGCTCGAAACGCGAATGCTCTCTTCGTGCAAGAAGTTCCATTGCTTTCTTTCTTGCCTCTAGTTCGTCGGTAATCTTTTCAGTCAAAGTTTATCTTGCTATAAATGAAGACTATTTCTTATGCGATCATTTCCTGCCGGATCTTTTTAGCCAAGTCTTTGGCTATTTTTGGGTTTTCAGATAGGAATTCTCTCACATTCTCTTTGCCTTGCCCGATTCGATCGCCATTATAGCTGTACCAAGACCCCGATTTCTCTATCAGATTATTTTCTACGCCCATATCAATAATCTCCCCCTCTGTCGAGATTCCATGACCATAGAGTATCTCAAATTCAGCAATCCTAAAGGGCGGAGATACCTTGTTTTTAACGACTTTGACACGAGTCTGATTGCCAACAATTTCATCGCCTTTTTTGATGGCGCCAATTCGTCGGATGTCTAATCTAACTGAGGAGTAAAACTTGAGCGCATTCCCTCCAGATGTCGTCTCTGGGCTTCCAAACATGACTCCGATTTTCATCCTGATTTGATTGATAAATATAACCATTGTGTTTGATTTCTTTATATTGGCAGTCAGTTTTCTAAGTGCTTGAGACATGAGTCTTGCCTGCAAGCCAACATGAGAATCGCCCATCTCACCTTCAATCTCGGCTCTTGGAGTTAGTGCGGCAACTGAATCAATAACAACCATATCAACTGCACCAGATGCAACCAGCATATCGGTAATCTCAAGCGCTTGCTCACCTGTATCGGGTTGTGAAACCAAAAATTCTTCTGTGTTGACACCAATTTTCTCAGCATATATTGGGTCAAGTGCATGCTCTGCATCAATGAACGCAGCGGTGCCTCCTGCTTTCTGACACTCGGCAACAACTTGCAATGTCAGTGTCGTTTTACCAGATGATTCAGGGCCGTAAATTTCTACAACCCTTCCCTTTGGAAGACCGCCAATACCCAAAGCAGCATCAAGTCCAATTGAGCCTGTGGAAATTGCCTCGATTGTATGGTCAACAGAATCATCCCCCAACTTCATGAGAGATCCCTTACCAAATTGTTTTTCTATCTGACTGAGTGCTGTTTCAAGGGCTTTATCTTTGTTTTTTTGATTCATTATTCTTCTCTGAAGTAAAATGTTAAATGAGTAAACTGAAGAATAAATTATAGCTTCTTAGCTCACAGAATTCTCGTTTGTTTTAGTCGATCTTGACTCTCTATACAAAATCATAATCCCGCAAAAGATGATTATAATTGCCCCCAACCATATCCTTGAATCCACCACTTCATTAAAAATAAAATATCCTGCGAGCGATGCCCATATTAGGCCCGTGTATTCGAATGAAGTAAGGAGAGATGCTTCTGCTTTCTGTAATGCAAGATTGAAGAAAATAAATGCCAACCCACCTGTTAAACCAGTAAGAAAAAATAGAAAGAAATCCCATGGGATTGGCGGTATCCAACTGTAATAACTTCCTACTGCACCCATAATTGTGGGTCCGATAAATATATAAAAACTCAGATTAGACACCGACTCTCTGTCTGATAATTTTCTAGCCGTCAGCGCAGTCAATGAGTATGTAATCACCCCAATGAGTGCATACAATGTCCCTGACGAACTGAACTCTGCACTGGGCTGCAAGATCACTACAACGCCTAGAAAACCAACTAGTACTGCACACCATCTCCAAATGCCAACTTTTTCATTCAATAGAGGTCCTGATAATGCAGTAATGATGATTGGTGCAATGAATACAATTACCATGATGTTCACCAATGGCAGCAGCGCAAGTGCAGCAAAAAATGTATACGAGGAAACAGACATGAGGCATGTCCTTAAAAAATGCCATCCAGGGATCTTTGTCCTAAAACCCTCAGTACCATTCAAATAAAGGCCAATCATGCCTAAGATGGCCAATGAAATAAGACCGCGTAGAAAGGTCAGCTGAAATACTGAGTATTTATACAATAGAATCTTAGCAATTATATCTAGTGCAGCCATTAAGAAGACTGCAAACAAGAAATAAGAAATTGCTATATATGTCTCTTTACTTTTCAAGATTGATTACTCTTATTTAATTTGATCGCACCCGCCTTTAACGGGCAGCTTAATCTTTTTAAATAAGTTATCAACCTCTGATTGAGTCTTGCTTGATGCAGCATTATTGATGATTTTTGGTGTAAGGTGCTCAGAGAATAAATTAATGAAACTCATTGCGTATCGGCTGAGAACCATTCCCCGTCTAAATCCAAAATAGGTGGTGCATTTGGGGAATATTTTCTCGCCGCTTATCGCAATAAAGTCCTCGTTGTCGTCGCACTCATAAGCCATTCCAGATATGACGCCAACGCCCATTCCCATCTTGACATAAGTCTTGATAATATCAGCGTCCCTTGCAGCAAAAACAATATTTGGCTCAAGCTTATTTTTTCTAAAGGTTTCTGTGAATGATGTGTCAGGCCCAACGCTGAATGCATATGTCACAAGTGGTTCCTTGGCGATTCTTTTAATGTTTAAATTCTTCATATGCTTTTTTAGAGGGTGATCGAGTGGCGCTATGATCGCATTGAACCAATGATATGCAGGCAAAAGAACAAGTTCATCAGACAGTTCCGCCAAGTCTGTTGCAATTGCAAAATCAACTTCATTGTTTTTTACCATTTCTATAATCTGTTCAGAAGAGCCTAGCTTCAATTCGAGCTTAATTTTTGGGTAATCTTGCTTAAAAACTTGGATGACGTCTGGAAGCACGTATCTCGCTTGAGCAGAAGTTGCTGCAACGGTCATAACGCCCTCATCTGCTTTGGATATTTGGCTGCCAATTACTTTAATATTTTCAACGTCTTGAAGGATCTTTCTTGCATAAGAGGTCACTCGTTTTCCCAGTGGGGTCAATGATTGAATTTTCTTGCCTTTCCTTATAAAAAGATGACCTCCAAGCTCATCTTCAAGCAACTTAACCTGCTTGCTAATACCCGGTTGACTGGTACTAGAAGACTCTGCTGCTTTGCTGATGTTGAGCTTGTTATCAACGACAGAAATAAGATATTTAAGTTGTGTTAATGTCATGAGTGCAAGTGATATAACTATATTTATATATAAAGAATTATATTACTTTTTCTTATAAAGGAAAGTGTCGAAACTCACTCTTCAATCGTGATGCAATTTCAAAAGTGAGCTATGATACTTTGATGCTATTTAAATTATTGAAATTCATTTTAAAGGCTTTGGTCTGTGTGATTGCTTTGATATCTGTCTATCTAGGATATCTTTATTCTCAGAGTCCAACAGTGATGTCCAGAATCGCATCGATGATGATGGGAGAGGCAACTGGTGAACTTGAGATTGTAGAGGCCAATGAAACCTTCGTCATTGATTCTGGCTCCCCAGATAATATATCTAAAAAATCCATTGAAGCAGCGATTCAGTTTTCAGCCGACATGGGCTCTCATGCGCTTTTGATTTATCAAGATGATGCGCTCATTCTCGAAAAATATTTTGATGGTTATGATACTCAAAGCATCAGTGACACTCAGTCAATGCATAAAACTGTGCTTGCAATGCTGGTCGGCATTGCGATCGATGATGGCATCATAGGAAGCGTCGATGAGCCGGCTTCAAATTATTTGACTGAATGGAAAAATGACTCTAGAAATATCATAACTATAAAAAACCTACTTCAACAATCCAGTGGACTTGATTACCCAGAGTTTTCTTTCAATCCCTTAAGTGATTTTAATCAATTGATGCTTGGAGAGGATGTCACTAGCATCACGCTCGAGCAAAAAGCCTACCGTAAGCCAAATGAAGTCTTTGAATACAATGGCGTAAACCCACAGAATCTGGGTCTATTGCTTCAACGTGCCTCTGGCAAAAGGTATGCGGACCTTCTGTCTGAGAAATTGTGGCAATACATTGCAGAGAATGATGCAACGGTTATCTTGGATTCAGAAAGAAATAGGATGCCAAGAACATATTGCTGCCTTAATGCGACTGCTAGGGATTGGCTCAGAATAGGCATACTGATCCTCAATGAAGGCAAAATGGGTCAAAAACAATTAATCCCTAAATCATGGGTTAATGACATGACAGCTTCTTCTCAGGCCAACCCCAATTATGGTTACCTCACATGGCTTGGAAATGAACATCAAAAGAATAGAGTTTACAACCCTAAGAGCAGTGCCACAGGTCATCATTCAGAACCATATGATGACAGAGACATAATTTACTTGGATGGATTTGGTGGGCAACGGGTTTATGTCATTCCTTCAAAAGGATTGGTTATTGTGAGAACGGGTGCGACTCAAATGGAATGGGATGATTCTGTCCTACCAAATATTCTCAGCAGAGGGATAGGAAAATGATTGGTCAAGTCTCAATCCGTTAACAAAATAACTTCTTTGATGTTTGTCGGTTCTTCAGAAAGATGCATTAAATAATGTGCAACATCGGCCCTTGATATACTTCCAGAAACTACTCCTTTAATATTTCTGATGACTCTATAATTCTCCTTTCTTTTAGAATCAGTAAGATGCCCAGGTCTTACAATAGTCCATGACAAATCGCTTCGTTGGAGTATCTCTTCTTGTCTGTTTTTATCCTCGTAATCTTTCTTCAGCAGCAAAGGTTGGATTATCCAATCATAGAAGAAACCTCCATGACCCAAGCTATCTCCAGCACCTATCCCGGTAATGGTGATTAATCTAGTTTTATCGGATGCTTTCATCTCTGAGAGCAATGCAATAATCCCATTTGAGTAAACGTATACATCTTTCCAAGTTGGGCTTAAGCCGATCGTGCTAATAAAGACATCGTGGTCATTAATTAGCTCACTGTATGTTTCAGGTTTAGTGATATCACCCTTTAAATTCTTCATGCGAGGGTGTGTAAATTCCATTCTCTCTGGCCGCCGCGTGATTGATGTAACCCGATGACCTCTTTGGGCTGCAAGTTTTACTGTCTCTAACCCTATTCCAGATGTTCCGCCAAAAACCATAATATTCAGCGATCGTGGAGAAGACGATAACTCTATTACATCATTGCGAATAAGAATTTCACCATCCTTTTTGACCTGTGCTGGATTGCATGCAACAACACACAAAGACAAAAGAGAGACAAATAGTCCTACTCGTCTACTTTTGATCTGATGACTAATAATCTCTCTCCCACATCGTCTGTAATGAATATTGAACCATCTACTCCTTCAGTTATCCCAACGGGTCTTCCATAAATTTCGCCTTTGTCTTCACTGGCAATAAAGCCAGATAGGAATTTCTCAATAACCCCTGTGGGCTTGCCATCCATAAAAGGTATAAAAAGCACATCATAACCAGTCAGTTTTGATGTAGAAACTCCACCGCGTCGAACGACGAAAGCACCGTCTTTATATCTGGCATTGATATTTTTTCCACTGTGAAACAATAAGCCTAATGGAACAGAGTGCGCATCAAGGGGTAAGTCAGGCAGTAAAGAGACCTCCTTTGCCGCCTTCACTTTCATGGGATTGAGCTTAACGTGTTCTGGATCAGCATAATCTTTGAAGTAAACATATGGCCATCCATAAAAAGCGCCTTCCTTGACCTCCGTTAGATAATCTGGGGGAGTAAATTCACCAATACCATCACGCTCGTTGACCGTAGTCCATAAACTTCCATTTCCTGAATAAAAATCCAATCCAACAGGGTTTCTTAAGCCCGATGCATATATTCTCTTTTGGCTTCCATCAAGGTTGATTTCCCAAATGGCGGCTCTGTCAGTTTCATCAACGCCTTCTGCATTGACATTGGTTCCAGAACCAACTGTGATTAATATCTTTTCTTCCTCCTCGTTAAGAACAATATTCCTAGTCCAATGATTATTGGGCGGCCCAGATGGCAGATCAATTATTTTTTCGCCACGACCTGAAAGAGTGAGATTCTTAAAAGGGTACCTGATTATGGAATCGGTGTTTGCAACATAAAGACTCTCATTAATATATATCATTCCAAATGGTTGGTTGAGCCCCTGAATCAGATTGTTGGCCATCGGAGGCTCCACATTCATATTGATTTCAATGACTGTGTTGGGAGACTTCCCAAATATATTCATGTCAGTGAGAAGACGAATGGTTTCTTTGGGCATATTTGGCAATGCCTCAGTTTTTGATCCTGAGATCAATATGTTTCCATTGGGTAATACGATTGGCCATCTGGGAGAATCCAAACCATCAATAAGAGTCAACACTTCAAATTCTTCTGCAACCATGAGTTTTGATTCTTTATTATCAATCAAAACAGGGAGCCTCATAACGCTCGGTCCAGGATCTGGGATTTTTGCTGCAAAAGAATCCTCATTTATGAGTACAAAGAGGGTCAACAATGCTGCAATATTTTTGAAATTCTTATTCATTAAATAAAAATGGGCAGTGATTTACTGCCCATTATTATAACCAAGCTTGGCTAATAAGCCGATGATTTACATATATTGCTCTCGATACCAATCATTCATGTCATCTCCGGTTGAGAGTATTACATCATCGTGGCTTGCAATATATTCAAAGGCTCTTTTGAGATGTTTGAATTTATTGGGTTGACCCACATGGAATGTATGCAAACAAATTGGCATGCACCTAGCATTCGTGGCACCTTCCTCATAAAGAACATCAAATTGATCTACAATCATGTCTCCAAAGGCTTCTGATGACACGCCAACACCTGAATGACCTAAGAATGCAGGAATATCATTCAATTCAACAGTATAAGGAACGGCTATTAAATTATTCTCAGGCGTATTAAACCTGAATGGATGATCATCAGACGTGTAATCACAAAGATATTCCACGCCATTTTCCTCTAGGATTCTTGGGGTATTATCTGTATGAGTAAGAAATGGACTTAACCAACCTTTGGTTTTCTTGCCCAATGCTTCTTCCATGGTTTGGCAAACAGTGCTGATGATTTCTCTCTCTTTCTCTTCAGGAAGTGGAATATGACCCCCTTCCCCATCTGGCGCATTACCAATAAAATTTGCCGGTGCATTATTGATCCCGTGTCCAATGAATGCCCAATCTCTAGCCAAAGATTCTTCAATGATGCGAGGATACTCCCTGATAATCTCTGCGTTGAGACAGACTGTCCCTCTCATGCCAAGCTTATCCATCAATTCCATCATTCTCCATAATCCAACTCGATTACCATAGTCTCTCCATCCATAATTCAATGGATCCGGAGAAAAGGCAGCTGTACCAGGTATCAAAGATGTTCCAGGTATCGCAGCTGGAAAATGCTCTATATTGATATAAGGTAAGACCGCAACTCTAGCGCCATCTGGCAACTTAAAAGGTTCACGATCAATGATTGGCACATAATCATAGTGCCTCGATTGTGTTAAATCAGTCATAATTTCCTTCCTCTAATTTTATAAACTATTCAAATAAGCCATCGCATCATCTTTACTGATGACATCGCCATATTTGGCATTGATATCGAAAAGATTTGCTTCATGCGGTCCTTCTGCTCTATCACCAATGCATTCTCTGACGCAAATAGGTCTAAATCCATGCTGAACGGTATCAACTGCAGTGGCCCTGATGCAACCAGATGTTGTGCATCCTGTAATGATAAGCGTGTCAACCCCAAGACCATTCAATGTCGCCACCAATGAAGTTCCAAAGAATGCACTTGCGTATTGCTTAATAACCACCACCTCTCCTTCTTGAGGCTCAACCCCCTCGCAAAACTCTGCATAAGGATTCCCTTCAACTAAATCAAGAAGGACAGGAGCTTTCTTGATCCAAACTCCTCCATCCTCATAATTGGGTTTTGTGTATAAAACTCTAGTATGAATTATTGGTATATTCTTCTCTCGAGCTAAGGCCAGCATATCTGGCATTTCCTTTACACACTCAACCACTCCTGGTGCATAAAGTGCTGAGCCTTCAGTGGTATAACCCTGAAGCAAATCGATTACGATTAAGGCTGATTTTTTACCAAATCCTAGTCCGCTATCCCAGACGCCTGCGTAATTGTCTTCTGTTGACCGATCAACCATATAAAACTCCCATTAAATATTTTCTTTCGAGCCCCGCAATCTTTTACAAGGCGACCTTTAATATTAACCGACTTTTTATGCTTTTGTGAATTCTTTATTGAAGTTTAACCGGGCAATGTATAGGCAAAAAATAGATGCGATCATTGCAATAAGGTTCACCAAAGTAATGGATTCGCCCAAGGCCATTTCATCTTTAAACCAATAATCTGTAATAAAACCAATGCCTGTGGTTGCTAGAAGGGCTGTTATTAGATTTAGAAATAACATATAGACGGCTGAAACCTGTGCTCTCAGTTGGTTAGGCGTAACAATTTGTAACACCGTGGCTGTGATCACAAGCGGCATGCTGGCAACAAAAACAAATGGGTGTAACCACCAAAGAGTGTTGTCAAGACTCTGGTCATTCATTACTAAATAAACAATGGGTATGGTTAGAATACATATGGTCAATGCCACTCTGAAATAACCATCTTTTAAACCCTTCTTTTTAAAGAAATCAATCAGCCAACCACTGACTAAAACACCGCTTGTTGACAAAAAGAAGATGATTATGCCCAGTGTTTTTCCACTGTCTGCAATGCTCATTTCGTGAACCCTTTGTAAGTAAACCGGAATCCATGTCAAAGCCGTTGTAATCGGTGTCGCCATAAATGAAAAACCTAGAAAAATGAATAAGTATAAATTCCAACGCTTACGCATATATTTGATGGCATCTGAAATGGAGACTTTTGAATCAAGAGAGTCTTCCATGCCTGTTCTTTCTGGTTCTTTAACGGTCAACATCAATAGACCGATTAGAATCCCAGGAAGGCCCACGAGTATGAATGCCATTTGCCAAGGCTTCATTTCTCCCAGTATTGGGAGGATGATTGATTCGGAATTCATAACATATCCGACAACTGCACCGCCAATAATGAAGGCAAGACCGCCGCCAACCATGGCACCAGATTTATAAACTCCCATGGCTTTTCCAAGCTTATCTTCAGAAAAATAATCTGCGATCATTGAATAAGCTGCAGGCGTGAGGGCTGCCTCCCCAACACCAACACCCACGCGGGCGAGAAAAAGTTGGAAAAAACTCTTCGCCAGACCACAAAATGCCGTCATGATACTCCATAGGAATATTCCTGTAGAAATAATCAAGCTTCTGCTCTTCACATCGGAATATTTTGCAATTGGTATGCCTGCAACGGTATAGAATATTGCAAAAGCAAAGCCCATTAATAAACCCATCTGAGCATCGGATGTTCCTAGATCATTCTTGATCGGTGTGACCAAAAGGCTAAGGATAATCCTGTCCACAAATGAAAGCACGTAAGCAAGTACTAAAACAAAAACTGCGTACCAAGCTATCAAAGAATCCTGGTCCTTAGGTTTTATCAAATCATTCATTGTTATTCTTTATGAAGATGGCAATTTCCTCTAATTCTGAAGAATCCAGCCAATTAAATCCAGGCATCACACCTCCTGAGACTGAATCCTCAGAGTTTGGCATTCTTCCTGTCTTGAGAAACTCTATCGTCTGATCGGTGCTCATGTTCTTAAGGAACAAAGAATTCTTAAGTGTGATGCCTAGACCATCAATGCCATTTAGATCTGCTCCGTGACAAAAGCCACATCTGGCATTGTATTTTTCATTGAAAGTTAATTCTTTATCAATAATTGGGTTCACCGAAAAATCGTCTACACCCCTGAGATCAAGGCTTCGTGAAGGCATTCCAAAAGCTTTAACCAAGACAACTGGCCTTTTGATTGTTGTTAATTCTTGACTGTCGATCACACCCGGTGCATTCAAACTATAGGATGTCATAGAGATTATAGAAACCATCGCAGCTAGAAGAGCCACTGTCATCTGCTTGGGGAGCATTAACTTTAATTTAGGAATGGAGTTAACAAATGTAATGATCAAAATGCTTGAACAAAGCAAGATCCCAATATGTAAAATAAATATCAGCACTTCCGGTGAATTCTGACTGCCCTCATGAAAAACCTCAGTCAGCATATCAGCAGACTCAATTGTGTTTGCATCCAGAGATGCATACGCCCAATTGACATCAAACCAATTTTGAATTGCTGTAAATAAACTGGCCGTGATTGCGAATCCCAGAGCATAGCCTGATTGTCTATAGACACCAAATAATCCCGATACCATCCCTGCTCTCTCGGGTGGAGCGCTCGCCAACATTAGATTGTTATTGGGAGAGAAAAATAATCCTGTGCCGCCTCCAATAAAGACCATGGCAGGAATGATCTCCATTGCTCCTGAATCTGTATTGACCAAGAAAAGCATCATGTAACCCAATCCGGTCAGAAAGGCACCGCTCATGCATAATTTTTCTGGTCCAATGCGGTCGGAAAAGTTACCTGCCAAAGGGCTAATAACCAGTGTTGCCAAAGCAGCAGCACCGAGTGCCAAACCTGCATCCCATGCTTTTAGCTCCAAACCATTGATCATAATAATAGGCAAGATAAATAGGTAGACTGGAAAGCTTGCAAAAACAGAAGTGAAGGCAATTGACGCTTTTGTAAATTCATTGTTTTTAGTAAAAAGAGATAGATCAATCAATGGGTCATCATGTTTTTTCTCTTGCCTTAGAAAAAGAGCAAAGAATGCAAAGCCTAGAAAGAAAATAATCCAAACCATTGGCTCTAGGTGGTTGTCTTCAACAGGTAACTTATTGCAGCCGTAAAGTATCCCGTATAGAGCAAAAGTTAAAAAAACTGCGCCAGAGTAATCATAAGATTTTTGACGTTCAGAAAACTGAAACGGGCGCTTAAATCCCAATGCCAAGAATGCCAAAAGAATAGCAAGAATTGCGAATGGAATTCTTGACCAGAAGATTGCTGTCCAGTCATATGCATCAATCAACCATCCTGCAAATATCGGACCCATAACAAAACCGACAGCATTTGCTGCTTGAAGTATTCCAAGTGCGCTTCCTCTTCGTTTTGGGCCATACATTGCCGTTGCAATGGCAAATGTTGTTGGAAGGAAAAGGGCCATTCCAAATCCTTGAATGAATCTAATCGTAATGAGTGTATTGGCATCTGGAGCCCAGGTGCATGCAATCATAGCAATACTATAAATCAAAGTTCCAATCTGGAAGAATCGAGCATGGCCAATGCCATCTGCCATTTTAGCTGCCAACAGCATCGGGCCACTTGCGGCAATTAAATACCCTAGCGCAACCCAAACAATTTCACTGGTGCTGGAATCCAGCTTATCAATCATGTCAGGTATGGCGATGGGAGTAAAACTTGAGTCTAAGCTGGCCATAACAGAGGACAGCACAAGTGAAGTCATGATTAAAAAAATACGACTTTGGGACAATTGCATCTTTATCGCCTTAATGATTCTTTGTTAATAAATTTTGACGTCAGGAATGCTAAACAAAGATTTCCATTCTTTTGCAATAAGGATATCCATTAATCGTGATTCTTTGCCTTCTTGTTTTTTCTCCATCTCGAACTGAAGTGTTATTAGAGCCTCATCTACCGAATCACCAAATATACTTCTAAGATATTCTGTGGGCACTCTAGGGTCATCAGAAAAATCGCCGTTTTCATCAAAATTGGGTGGCAACATTGGCGGAATATAGAAAACATTTGGATCCGTCCCATATTCAGGATGCAATGGCAATGCTACTTTCCACTGGTAAACCAACTCATGTATTGGACCGTCTTCATCTTCTAAAAAGCCTACAAATCTGAGTCTGCCGGGACACTGTCTGGCACACGCGGGTGCAACCCCTTCTTCAAGTCTGGGAAAACAAAAGATGCATTTTTGTGACTTTCCGGTGATGTAATTAAAATAAATCTTGTCGTA
The DNA here is from genome assembly GCA_002717445.1 of Gammaproteobacteria bacterium. Classification (GTDB taxonomy): domain Bacteria; phylum Pseudomonadota; class Gammaproteobacteria; order Steroidobacterales; family UBA11654; genus CACPJA01. The sequence goes on from PBDY01000016.1 coordinate 22,789, forward strand.
AGGGCAGGCCTTGTTGCACTCTCTAATTCCTTGGCACTTATCTTGATCAATGAGGACGACTCCGTCCTCTTCTCGCTTATAGATTGCTCTGACCGGGCAAGCCTCTAAACACGCCGGTTTTGTGCAATGGTTGCACATTCTTGGCAAATAGAAGTGATAGTTATTTGGATAATCGCCGGAACTAGTGTCCTCATCCCAGTTGGCACCTTTGGTCATCGGTTTTTCTTGCTGTAAGCGAACTTCCACACCCTTGAAATAAACCTCATCATGATTCAGGGGAACTTCTTCGCCATGATCTTCTTTGACTGGCATCAAGCCATCCCGCTTCAAAGATCCTTGATCATCAAAACCTCCGCCTCCTTCTTCCCAATATCTTGGATAACCAGGTCCGGGTTTAGTCTCCACATTATTCCAAAGCATATATTCTTGCCCTGGTTCATCCGTCCATAATGATTTACAAGCAGTTGTACAGGTTTGACAACCGATACACTTGTTTAGATCTATCACCATTGCAACCTGACCCACTCTAACCCCCAGCTACATCTATTTGTGAAATGCTTTCCTTTTGCCAATTGAAATCATGCAATAGGAACTTAGATAATTCTATAACAATTTTTGTATAGATATCACCATGATCAAGAATAATCAGCTTTTCTGAAAGCTGAGGCACCCAGTTATTAAGATGTTTTTCTATAAAGTCAAATTGCCCCAACTGAAAAGAAAGCTTATCATCATCGGCCCCAAACTCTCCGGCTATGAGAAAATGCATAAACTCCAACTCGATCGATAAATGATCCATTTGCCATTGGAACTCCTCATTCAATTGGTATCCAAAATATTCATAAAAACGAACCAGGTCTTCCCTTAATTTTGCTGGTTGAGCTAAAAATAAGTCCTCTCTGATTGGGGCTGGTGGTCCTTCGTCTCCAACTTCAAATAACGCACTGTATTGTTGCTTAAGATCAGCATCATCAATGGCCAAGCATTGATCTAGGATGTCTTTAATATCAAAATCATAGGGCAAACATTCAAAAGAAATTTCTGTTTTAATATTGAATGATTTGATTTCGTGGGGAGACGCCATTAACTGCGAAAAAAGGGCATAAGCAGCGGCTCGAGTTGGTGAGGTTACCTCTGCATCTCTCTTTATAGAAATTACAGCCCTTTCCACTAATAACACCTATGCAGATTTTTCAAAATCACAAGTAAAATCCTTATAAGTCTGATTTGGTGCAAAAGCCAAGGGTTGATACCCAAGATGCCCATAATCACCTGCCATTGATGTTGGTTTAATCAAGCCTCCAGTGGGAATGACTTCGCTAAAGTTTTTATCATCTTTAAACATCTTAGGGTCCCAACCGTGATACATAAAAAGCATTCCCGGCTGAATGCCAGAGCTTACATGTGCCATGGCTGAAAATTCGCCCGCAGTATTATAGACTCTGATCAGATCGCCGTCGGTTACACCCCTTTGAGTGGCATCGTCTGGATTGACATATATGTCTGGCTCTCCTCGTTGAAGACTCAACAACAATGAATCATCTCTCCACATGCTATGAATGCCATGCCTTGCATGGCCCATCATCATTCTCATTGGATAGCCCTCAATTTCGAGAGGTTCTTTGAATGTTGGTAAAGTTTCCCCAAACTCAATAAACCACTCATGATCAATGTAGAACTGTTGTCGGCCAGTAAACGTCTCGTAAGGTAATTTCTTGTTAACGCTTTTCACAATTTCATTGTGGTAGGGTGATTCGTCAGTATCCCACATTGTATTTTCAACGCCTTCAACCTTGACCATTCCCCTTTGGGATAATTCCTCAAAGCTAATCTTTGGCACTCCATGGCTGGCATTAATTATAAACTGAGCCACATCCTTGGAATTATTGACACGACCACCCATCGTATAGAGTTCTAATGTTTTGGCATAATCTCTACGAATGGTTCTTCCGTCAACTGCGTCCTGTATTGGTTTGATCCCTCTTTCTTTGGCTCTTCTTGAGATTGCTTCAGCGATTCTCCTATTGGCTTCCCAATCATCAACGGATTCTCCCAGAGGAGGAACTGCCTCATTAAGGACCTGGAGGTAAGGCACCCTGGATTGCAACATCAAATCATTCCTCTCATAGTGATGTGCAATGGGTAACACATAATCTGAGAACAAAGGGGTAACGCCCATGTCTGGAGCCAATGAAACGATGGTCTCGAGCTCTTCGAATGCTGTTTTACGCCAAGTGCTTCCTGTCGCCCTCCAATTGGCGCCATTGTTGCCTGCGAAGATCCCCATCTTCCAGCCATTCTGGCTGTAGTCTGGGAACCAGTCCTCTTCTATACTCTTTTTGTAATATCGGTCAAATTTTTCAGCCAATTCATTGCCGTAAATTTTTTGATTCAATTCCTTCATATCTGCATGGTCATAATCCCATGTCGTTGAAGATATCAGCCGAAATGCAGGTCCAACATCTGAGAAACCAAATTGGGTGATGCCTCTCGCGTTTGGCGAATTGGCAATTTGAAGTCCGCCGCCCTCTTTGCCTGTACTGCCTGTCAAGGCCAACATCAATAGCATGGCTCTTTGCAAAAGGTCTCCATGCAACCACTTACAAGAAGCATAACCAGCATAGATCATGCCTGGCTCTGCATCGGCAAATACTCTTGCAGTCTTCTCGATGACATCAGGACTGACTCCTGTAATCTCCGATGCCTTTTTTGGTGTATAGTTTTCACACTCTTCTTTAAGTAATTCAAAGACTGTCGTGACTTCCACTTCACCATCCAAGGTGTCAATAAGCCAACGCCCTTCCAAAGTGGGCTTGATATCTCCCAATTCTAGTGATCCATACTTCCTTCTATCCCTTCCAAAAGGTTTGTCTGCTCTACCTGTGCCTGGGGCTTGAACCATTGAGTTTGTGGTTTGATCCCACATGTAATAAACATTGTCTGCCACAGCAAGAAGGCCATAAAGTGATAGATCCTCTCTTCTTAAAAATTCTTTGGTATCGGTTCGAACAAGAAGCGGTAAATCTGTCTGCTCCTGGATATAATTTGCCTTATAAAGCTGCTCTTTAAGCATAACCTGAACCATGGACATCGCAAGTGCAGCATCAGTTCCGGGTTTTGGATTGAGCCATAGATTGGAATGCATTGCGGTTGGTGTGAACTCTGGAGAAACTGCAATAACTTGGGTCCCGTTGTATTTTGCTTCCCAGAAAAAATGAGCGTCTGGAATTCTTGTTGCAGCTGGGTTGCTCATCCATATCATCACACATTTTGACTTGTACACCGATGCAAATGTATCTCCTGTATAGACTTGACCGAGCGTCATGTAAGAGCCCGTTGGTAAGTCACCCACACCGGAGAAAAATTCTGGAACAGTTATGCCAGTAATATTGGCAAGCCGAAGAAGTGAGGCATACGATGCCAACTTGTTTGACATCTGCGTACCACTGCCATAAGAAATGCATTCTGGGCTATATTCGGTTGCATAATCCAAAAACTTGTCTGCAATCTCGGTGGTTGCTTGTTCCCAACTTATCCTTTCCCACTTCCCTTCTCCTCGATCTCCAACTCTTTTGAGTGGATACAAGATTCGTTGTTTGCCATACATGTACTTATGATGTCGCATGCCTTTTTGACACCCTCTTGGGCCAAAATCTGGAACATCACCGAGTTGTTCATATTGCCCTTGTTGCTCCTCTCGCCAAACCACACCATCTTTTACATAAACATTGAATGCACATGTGCCTGCACAATTAGTGCCATGAGTCCCTCTAACGACTCGATCCCATGTCCATTTTTTACGGTATAAGTCTTCGAAACCTCGATAGGGATTTTCTGCGACTGCTTCATTGCTCAGTGAGTACTGAAGAATCAGTCCTGTTGATGCTGAACCCTTTAAAAAATTTCTTCTATTTATCTTCAATTCTTAGTAGATATTAGTTTTTACAGAATTATTCTATCCTAAATTAGGAAAATTTTTGTTTCTTTGCTTCATAATAGGATCTAGTATCTGAAAATTAAAAAAGCATGAAAAACTATTTGGAAGCACTACAGATTATTCAAAATGAAGCCTCTATAATTGGGGCTCATGAGATGAATACAAAATCTGCAAACGGGGTTATTGCAGAGGATGTCTTTTCAAACAATCTCGTTCCGTCATTTGCCAATTCAGCCATGGATGGATACTGCTTAAAGAGTGAGCAAACAAAAAATGCAACGCTTGATAACCCCGTTGTATTAAATATTAATGGAACAATTTTTGCGGGAGATGAACCTCCATCTATTCCAAAGAGTTTAGAGACATTCGAGATCATGACTGGATCCAAGGTGCCTGATGATATGGACGCTGTTCTTCCAGTAGAGAAAGGCTCAGTGATTGAGAAAGATGGATGCAAATTTCTTGTGGTAAATCAACCAGTGATTAAAGGCGCAAATGTAAGAAAAGCTGGTGAGGACTTCCAAAAAGATGAACTGATATTATCAATGGGTACGCAAATCAATGACCATCACAAAATTGCTCTAATTATGAATAATTATGACAAGGTCAAGGTCTTTAAAAATCCCTCCATCGGAATCTTGACAACAGGCAATGAGTTGGGCACAGACTCACCTTCATCTGTTCCAAATACAAATGGTCCATTCTTGGAATCTGCAGCTCAATCAATGGGATTCCAGTGCGTAGAAAATCTCCATGCACGAGATGAAATAAATCTAATCATTGAAAAAATCCAGGAACTGAAAAATAAGGGTGCCAATCTTATCTTAACCAGTGGCGGTGTTTCAGTTGGTAAAGCTGATTTCATTCCAGCAGCCTTAATTGAAATGGGTGCAAAAATACTCTTTCATAAACTTTGGATCAGGCCAGGAAAACCAGTCTTGATGGCCAAATTTCCAGATGGTCAAATTGTTTTTGGCCTACCTGGTAATCCAGTCTCTGTGGCAGTAGGTTTTAGGTTTTTAGCTTCTCAAGGATTAAGAGTCCTTCAAGGCAGAGAGATTGAGGAACCGATCGGTAGCATCAGTGTTTCAGATTACAAAAAATCAAAGAAGTTTTGTTTATTCGCTAAAGCTATTGCCCATGTCGACATGGGTGGTCAAATACATACTCAAGTCATGTCTGGCCAAGAGTCGTTCAAAGTGAAGCCTTTTAGAGATGCCAACTGTTGGGCAATGATTCCTGAAGGCGTTGAAAACATTCAAAAAGGAGAGCCAATTTCAATCTTTCCACTTTCCCAAGACAGAGGTATTAATTTTTAATCTTTATTTATTGCAGAGACGTCTCTTTTTTAGGCTTGCTTCCAAACTTAATCGCAGCCAATGTAAGGGCAAAGGTAAAAAAAGGCTCACCGGCATTACTAAGAATTGGTCCTATTGAGGTTGGTTGTGCGGCAAGAAACATGATCACGCAGCCCACTGTAAGCCAAGGCCATTTATGCTTAACCCAAATTGCGATTCCAATAACCAAAAGTATCATCGTAAGTAATATGGGTGCAAAAGGAGGCACTGGGGTGCCTAAGCCTTCTAATTCTGGATAGCATGCCTGTCCGACCGGAACTCTTGTCACATACCTTAATGTTTCTTCGTAGCATGCGGGATAGAAATCCACGATAAAAATATGTCTGACGTCCTCAATCATAAAAAATACAGCAACAAAACAAAATGCTCCCATCACATATTTACTGGATGCAAATTTAAAGTCAGCCCCTCGCAATATCATACCTGCCACGATAAAAAGAAGAGGTAACATTAGCCAATGAGCTGTGTATCGAATATAGGTAGCTGACAAAAGCAGGGTTCCCTCCCCCACGTATTGGCCCATTGCAATAACAAAGGAATCGAACCAAAGCAGAGAGGTTGGACAAAGGATTAAAAGCAGCATCTTGTTCGGCTCATTTAGGTAGGCTCTTGCTGCAAAAACCAAGCAGGCTGCTGCAAGTACTGCAATAAGTGAATATCCAATAGTGATCATTCTATCCCCTTTTGTACTGTCTCAATAATTCTACCTTTAATTTATCTTCAGTTTATTGGATGATGTCCTCAAAAGGAATCTGAATCTTAAAAAAATATACATGTAACAAATGTTTGATCCATCCACACAACTCTTTTTTGCAGACAAACAAGATTTACTATATTTCATGGTATTGATTCTTGATCTTGGTTTTACAGTGCTCATGTATCGATATTTTGGGAAGAATGGATTATTGGCATGCATTGTCCTATCAATCCTTTTAGCGAACCTTCAGGGCCCAAAATTGACTGTGATCTTAGGAATGCAAACCAGTTTGGGTGTAATTTTCTATTCCAGTATTTTTTTCGCAACAGATTTAATGAGCGAAAAATTTGGCAAAAATGCTGCCAATGAAGCGGTGATGATGGGGTTTAGTATCAGTGTAATTGTTCTCATTATGTTAAGCATTTCCCTTTTGTTTTCTCCATCGACTCAAAATGATGAAATGTTCTCAACTGAGGTCCATAATGCGTTTGTAAGGATATTGGATTTCACACCGAGGTTCATTATTGGTTCTCTATTTGCCTATCTAATCAGTCAGCGGTTTGATGTTTGGTGTTTTCATAAAATCAAAAATTGGACCAATGGTAAGCATCTATGGCTTCGTAATAATCTTTCAACAATGGCCTCACAAACAATCGATACTACAATCTATTCCTTTGTGGTCTGGTGGGGCGTGGTGGATCTCGATACAGCAATAGAACTGGGTCTCGTAAAAATGATGTTCAAAGTAGGCATTGCGGCTTTTGATACTCCATTTGTTTATTGGGCTAGAAGCTGGAAAACCTCAAATGCAGGAAAATGAGCACTGACTTGAAAAAGAAAATGAGAGGATGGCACCGATGGTTGGGCCTCATTACGTCAATCCAACTATTGCTTTGGACACTATCAGGTCTTTTTTTTACCGTACCAGATATCACTGATGTAAGGGGTGAGCAATACCGACTCAATCAAGACAACCTTGCTCAAAATTTAAAACCAAATAATCTTGTATCGTTGAATCGCATAATCTCAGATAGCAATACATTAATGGAACAGAACTTTAAAGTGACTCTAAAAAAAAGAGCCGAGAATTGGGTTTACCAGATAGAATCGGATGTCCGGAAAACTGAGATATTTAATGCTTCTAATGGTGAGCCGCTAGAATCCATTAAGATGTCAGAAGCAATCTGGATTGTCAGGAATAAAACCACACTGAACCCGATGGGTGTAGATCTAATCAATGAACCCAAAATTGGTTCGGAGTACAGGGGAAGAGATTTACCACTTTTTCGAGTGAGAATCGAAGAACCAGAAAGCGGTGTTGTTTATATTGATCCGGTCACAGGAGACATTATGGCAATTCGAACCACGCTCTGGAGAGCATGGGATTTCCTATGGTCACTTCATATCATGGACTATAGAGACCGTGATGACTTTTCCCATTGGTTAATTAGAATTTTTGCAGCATTGAGCGTTTTAACTGTGCTTTCAGGTATAGTCCTTTGGATTATCTCAAGCAGACTTGCAAGTAAGTGAAATAAGCTATTTGATGATTGGGTTTGCCTTGGTGCCAAGGAATGTTTCACATCGATTGTTTGCAAAGTCAGTACAAGCCATTTGAGACATATCTTCATCACATCGATTTTTTGCTCTCATGATGCATGCGTCATACTTGGCAATAAATTCTTTCTCAAACTCTTCAGGGGTCTTTGTTTGCGAACCCATCAGAAAGAAATAACCCATAGCAAAAAGAAAGATAAAGGCTAAAAGATTCCTCAAAGTATTTTTCATTTTATCAGAAACCATATTAATCAATTCTGCAAAAACTCTACGACGGACTCTACCCAATTATCGGTTTGTTCATCAACAATATCATGTGTGCCTTTTTCTAGTTCCGTGAATTTAAAATCAGGCCTGAGTAATGAAGCTCTCTGTGCTGCAAAATAAATATCATCTCCTGTATTGGTCAGGATCATTGTTGGAACTTGAATTGATAATAAAACAGTCTCAAGATCTTGAGAAAATGCTGCCTTAAATCCATGAATTTCATCTCCCGTTACTCTCAACATTTGGATGATTCCTCTATGCATTGAATCCAAATCTGTCCATCCGGGTGTGAAGTTCTTTCTTCTTTCCCATAGCTCCATCAAATGTGCTCCATCTTTTTGAACTATCATTTTTGGTGCTTTTTCAATCATTGACATTACAGTGTGCCTCTCTTCATCATTAAGCAATGGCGGCCCATTAAGAATTAATTTTTCGATCCTTTCTGGAATCATTGTTGATAACTCAGCAACAATAGAAGCTCCGGTATGATGTCCCAGTAAAGAAACCTTGGTTAAACTTAATGCATTGATCAAGTCTGAAACACAGCTTGCATAATCAGTAACGGATGGTTGCTCTTTGGGAGCGTCAGATTGCCCATAACCTGGCGTATCAATGGCAATCACTTGGAAACCAAATTTTGCCAATGGTTGAAATGCATTTGAAAACATATCAAGAGAACTGGGGGATTGATGACAAAGAATCAATGGGCTTCCTATGCCAGTTACTTGGTAATGGAGTTGACCATATTTGCTATCTATATAAGCTTTTTTTGAAGAAATATTCATGTTTTTTTTGACTAAATAATTTAGCATGTGTTCACCTCAAAGGATATAATCTATTACCTCAAATCACTTTAAAATAAGCTTTTTATTAATGGATTCAACTGAAAATAGCATACAGGAAATTGCTGACTTAATTGGCAGCAACAATGTACTCCAAGATCAAGATTCACTTTTATTTTATTCGACGGATATTTTCGAAACAGCGAAAGAGCAAGCGATAGCTGTTGTCAGACCGAAAAATGCTGATGAGCTAATTTCGTTAGTTAAAGTTTGTGTTGAGAATAATGTGACGATGTCAGTAAGAGGAGGAGGCGCCTCTTATACCAGTAGCTACCTTCCTGTCAGGAAGAATACAATCATCATTGATACTCAAAGACTAAAAGAAATCGAAATAAATGAAGAGGACATGTATGTCACTGTTGAGCCTGGTGTCACATGGTTGGAGCTTTATGAAGCCTTAAAGCCACTTGGATTAAGGACACCTCATTGGGGTCCCTTTTCAGGGAGAGTAGCGACGATCGCAGGGTCATTGTCTTTTCATGCAATTAGTCATGGAACGAATAATGCAGTTTCAGCAGATTCACTTTCAAGCCTACAAGTTATAACAGGAAAAGGGGAAGTGATTGAAACAGGTTCTCAGGGGAGTGATGCAGAGTCGTCAAGATTCTTTAGGCATTATGGACCTGATTTAGGGGGTCTCTTTTTAGGAGACTCGGGTGCCCTAGGAATTAAAACTAGAATCAGTCTTAAACTTAAAAAATACCCAGAAGGATTTGGAGCTTGCTCATTCGGTTTCAAAAACTTCGATGATTTATTCTATGCAATGAGAGATATATCAAAACTTGGATTGGTTTCAGATAATCATGGGCTGGATCCAAGGAAGCAAAAAACTGCAATCATGGAAATGGAAAATGCCAGTGCATTTGCTGCTGCAAAATCCATTATGGAGTCTTCAAAGAATCCATTTGATGGAATCACTCAACTCATGAAAATGGGTCTTGCTGGAAGAGGATTTCTTAAGAATGCGGCCTACTCTGGGCATTTTACAACTGAAGGCATCAATACAAAAGAAGCCAAAATAAAATTGGCAGAAGTAAGAAAGATCGCTCAAAAGCATGGGAAAGAAGTTGCCAATAGTATCCCTGTATACCTTCATGCAAACCCTTTTATGGAACTGACACCGATCCTCGGTCCAAATGGAGAATTATGGAAACCAACACACTCCGTTCTGCCATTCTCAAAAGTCTTAAAACACAATCAAGACTATGTTTCATTGATGTCAGAGTATGAAGAGAAAATGAATGAACATGGTGTTTCAATGAACATGATGTTTTCGTTTATAGACAGTAACGCTTTTCTTTATGAGCCTACTTTCCACTGGAAAGACGAGCAATCCATTTACCACAAAAAGGTCTACCCCCTTGATTTGGAAAATATTCCAACCTTTGAGAGGAATCCTGAGGGCTATCAACTGGTTCATGAAATCAAAGATCGTCTTGAGGAAAATGCAAGAAACAATGGGGCCATTCACTTTCAGATAGGAAAAGATTATCCCTATCTCAAAACAAGAACAGAAAGCACAAGAAAGTTTTTAAATCTACTGAAGAAAGAATTGGACCCAAAAAATTTAATCAATCCTGGAAATCTAGGATTTGAAGAAGAATAACAAGGGGAGTTAAATTGAGCGAAAAACTATACGATCTTGTCATAAAAAATATACAAGTTGTCAAACCTCTATCCGATGAGGTTGAGAAACAAGACATCGCAATAAAAGAAGGAAAATTTGCTGCGATTGAAAGCAATATAGACCCCGAGCAAGCGAATGAAATATATGATGGAAAAGACAAGCTGGCCTTTCCTGGATTGGTTGATGCACATATGCATACCGGAATATATAATGCTCTAGATAAAGACGCAGTCATTGAGAGTCGGGCAGCAGCAATGGGTGGTGTGACTTCAAGCTTGAACTATATGAGAACCGGAGGTTATTACCTCAATAAAGGCGGCCCATATCGAGATTTTATGCCTGATGTTTTTGAATTATCGAATGATAATTTTTATGTCGATTACGCGTATCACCTTGCTCCAATGGATAAGAAACACATCTCTGAAATTCCAGAACTTATTGATGAATTTGGAGTCACCTCTTTCAAGATCTTCATGTTTTATGGGGGGCATGGTCTTCATGGCGCATCGTCAAATCAACACGAGTTTTTAATGATCAGTCCCGAAGAGAAATACGATATCGCTCATTTTGAATTCGTCATGAGAGGCGTTCAAGATGCGATCACTCAATTCCCAGACAAAAAAGAAGACATCAGTCTAAGCTTGCATTGTGAAACTGCAGAAATCATGGCGGCATATACCAAAATGGTGCAAGATGAAAATAAGTTATCTGGCCTGAAAGCTTACAGTGCATCAAGACCGCCGCATTCTGAAGGTCTTGCAATATTTATTGCTTCTTACTTGGCAAATGAAACTGAATTGCCGAACATCAACCTATTACACTTGACTTCAAAAAAAGCAGTGGATGCAGCAATGCAAATGCAGACCGTATTCCCTCATATTAATTTTAGACGTGAAGTCACCATTGGACATCTTATTTTAGATGTGGATGCCGAAACTGGGAATCTTGCAAAAGTGAATCCTCCGATTAGGCCTCGAGAGGATGTTGAATACCTTTGGGAAAGTGTTATGAATGGTGATATCAGCTGGATTTGCAGTGATCATGCGTGTTGCAAACATGAGGATAAAGTCGATTCAGATGATTCAGAAAACATTTGGCTTGCAAAATCTGGTTTCGGCGGAACAGAATACCTGCTCTCAGCACTTGTGAGTGAAGGTCGAAAAAGAGGGCTATCACTCAATAAAATGGCTGAGTTGACAAGCCTGAATCCTGCAAGAAGATATGGCCTTAGAAACAAGGGCGATATTGAAGTGGGCTTAGATGCAGATATCGCACTCGTTGATCCAAGCCACAACTGGACTATAAGGGCTGAAGAGTCAGAGTCTGGCCAAGGTTATACGCCTTTTGAAGGGCAAGAACTTGATGCAAAAGTCACGACAACTTTCCTCAGGGGGAATTGTATTTATGACAATGAAGAAGTGATTGGCGAACCAAAAGGTAACTATCTAAAACGACCCTATTGATGAAATAAAAAAAGCCCCGTTTCCGGGGCTTTTGATTTTCTTTGGTGTTTTTTCAGTTTAGAACTCATACATCAATTCAACGCCCACTCTTCTTTGGGTGCCAGGATGCGCGAATGATCCACCAAATTCAGGAGCAGGAATCACTTCTGCCAGATAATCCTCGTCAGTAAGGTTCTTAGCATAGGCGACAATGGTTAAATTATCAGCCTTGATTCCCATTCTCAAATTAACAGTGTCATACTCGTCTCTTTGAGTTTTGTCATATGCCATTGGCACGCCGAATAGTGATACTCTAGAGTTGTTCTCTTGCATCACATGGAACCAAGTTGGTCCAACGACTGCATAGTCAAGCTGAGCAAAAAACTCTCTGCCATTCGCCATTGGATAATCCAGTGAGATGCCCGCGTTATAGGTATGCTCTGCATGATATGGCACATCATTGCCCACACTGTCTGATCGGACAGAGTTTTTAATGATTTCACTATCAATTTGAGCACCCGATAGATAAACACTGATGTTGTCATTAACGATGGCTGAAATAGCAAGTTCAAAACCATCCATCTCTGCTTCATCAATATTTTCAACGATTCTTAAGAGTCCAAATGGTCCAACGATAAACTCAAAGAATTGAAGATCTTTGGCGCTTGTATCGAAGTATGAGCCTTCAACACTGACTCTATTGCCAGCGAGTCTTGCTTTAAAACCAACCTCTAGTGAATCATTGGTTTCTTTCTCGTAGACGTCAGTCACTGCAACAGGCGATCCAGGGTTAAGCGGATTGATAAAAGTATCAATCGTTGCTCTCGATCCTGAGTTATTAAAACCACCACTCTTGAATCCTTCACCCCAACTTGTGAAAAGAGTCAAATCGTCATTCACATCCCAAGTCAGACTGATTTTAGGCTGAAATGCTTCAAAAGATCGACTTTGATCTGGAATGGATGAACTGCTACAAAGACCTGTGTTAAGTGGGCCACCCTCATATGGGGGTCCATCACAGTCGATATACGTTGAGGATACACCTGTAGGCACAAGACTGTGCACACGTCTGTCTTCTTTGTCGTATCGTCCAGCGATAGACAATTCAACGGTATCGCTTACATCAATGTTCACCGATGCAAAAAGTGCAGTTACTTCATTGTCAAAATCATCCCATACCATTTGTTCAGTTGGGTTGTTTCCATTGGGAGCAACGTACATTCTTGCAGTAATACCTTTGCCTTTATCGGTTCCTTGGTTGACGCCAACTTCTCTTGAAACATCCAAATAATACATCCCGGCTGACCATCTAATGTCTTGGTCATCGGGTGAAGTTAAACGAATTTCAAAACTGATGTCTTCTTGATTCCTGACTTGATACTGAGTGCCATCACACCTTGTTGGGGTATACGGTCCAAGCAACAACCCGTTAGGAACAGATGGATCAGGAGATGCAATATACTGTGGTGAAGGCAATGAGAACCCTTGTCCAGCATTTACAATCTCAGCCAGAGAATCTAAGCATGATTGATCGCCGAAGTAGAAACCGAATGCGCCACTTGTGCCATCGGCACCAAATGCATTATCAATATCGCTGTAAAGTGTCCAACCGCTCAAAGTTGCCCAATCAAGCTCTCTTTCCATCTTGACTGAAAACTCTGTTGATTTCTGATCATTGAAATGATCGATGTTGTTCACAAATTCAAAATTATGGTCATTCACATCTTCATAAAGTGTAGGAATCCCTAAATATGCCTCGAAGATTGGAAGAGCAAAAACTGCATTGAATGCAATTGAAGAGGTATCCACTTCACCGTATCGAAGTTTTGCATCGATGGTTGTGTTTTCATCCCAATCACCGACATATCTTGTAACGATGTCATAGGACTTGTATTGATCGATACAATCATCACACCCTGTCCAGCTGTTTTCTCTCCAACCATCCGTGGTGTTGTAATTAATCATCGCACTGAATGCGCCACCCTGTGGTGTTGGCCCTTCTGTTTTGGCAGTAATTGCATACGTTGCATCATCGCCAATCGAAACTTTTGCGACAGACCTAGGAACATCACTTGGCATCTCTGTTGATACTATGATGGCACCTGCAGATGCATTACGGCCATAGAGTGCGCCTTGAGGTCCTTTTAATACTTCAATCTGAGACAATCCCAGATATTCTCTATTTAAGGCCGCAGGGTTTGTCATCACAATGCCGTCAATGATAAGGCCGAAACTGGTTTCAGCATCACGAGCACCATTGAGCCCCCTGATACTGACTTGTGTATCTCCGACCTCAGCAGTGTCTACAATTGTGACTCCTGGAGTTAGGTTTATAAAATCTGCTGCTCTCTGAACGCCAGATCTTTCTATTTGATCTGCCGTTAGAACGGTTAGAGTGCCGGGAACATCTCTAAGAGACTCTTCCCTTTGTCTCGCTGTAACGGTTATTTCTTCTATAACCGACTGAGCAAAAATCTCAGTGACTGGCAGCAACATTATCATTGAGACAATTGCTATCAATCCTCTATTTGCGTATTTCGTCATGTGTAATGCCCTAAGTTATTAAATTTAATTTCCTCAAATTCCCCCTGATAAATAAAAATGCTTGTTAAATTCTGGATAGCAGTTTTAAATACTTGCGAATTTGATGGCTTTCATTCTAAATGCATTTAAATGTCAATAAAAGTGAATAGTTCGGATAGGAATGCCTATTGGATCACTGATTTGTTGTATTTTTACAAACATATGGTCTTTTTTGGAGTGATGAATCCTTTATTAGGGGGTATTTGAATAAATGTTGATTATATTTTTAGTGACATTCATAGGATTAATGGGGTTTGGCATCATATTGCCGCTCTTTCCATTTTATGCTGAGAGGCTCGGCGCTTCTCCAGAAATAATTACATTAACCATGGCAGTCTTTTCTATGGGTCAATTCATTGCCTCCCCATTCTGGGGAAGGCTCAGCGATTCCATAGGACGCAAAAAAGTTTTGATTATCAGCTTGGTTGGTTCATCGTTTTCATATGTAATGCTGGCCTTTGCTGAAACATTGACAATGGTGATCATCAGCAGAATCTTATCCGGATTAATGGCTGGAAATATTTCCATCGCCTTTGCCTATGTGGCAGACATCACAGATGAAGAAAGTCGTTCGGCTGGATTGGGTAAAGTCAGTGCAGCGCTTGGTCTTGGATTTATGACAGGGCCTGCAATCGGAGGCTTCTTAGCGGGCAATGATGTCGAGAATGCAAATTATGTTCTGACAGCGCTCTCGGGCGCGGGCATCAATGTCATTGCTTTGATTGGTGCAATATTCTTTTTAAAAGAATCCCTTCCTGACAGTGACAGAAAAACAATAAAGGGTCTTTTCAGCATCTTCAAAAAAGAAACATTCAGACCTGGAGAAAAAATCATAATGCTTGCCTTGTGTGGATTATTCTTCTATTCGGGCATGTCGCTTATGGAAGCCATCTTTCCTCTCTGGGCCAATCGCTTGTTCATGTATGGACCAACCCATATCGGCAGTGTTTTTTTCATGCTTGGTTTGATCTCGGTTGTGATACAAGGAGGCCTCATTGGACCACTTACAAAATGGCTTGGCGAAATAAGACTTGTTCAAGTAGCAGCGATTTTTATGATGATTGGCCTCTCCCTGATCGGCAGCGCAATCAGTGTTTCAGTGCTTTGGGTTGGCTTATTTTTCTACGGTTGCGGTGCGGCGATGTTCAACCCAAGCTTGTCAAGTCTGGTCTCTAAAAGTGCGAATGCCAATGAAAAAGGTTTATTTTTAGGTCAATATCAATCGGCTTGTGCGCTTGGCAGAATTCTCGGACCAACATTCTCTGGTATTTTATTCAGTCAGGTCAATGCCTCTGCGCCACTGTTCACGGGTGCCATTCTTGGAATCCCTGTTATTGCATTAATCACAAACTTTGCTTTGAGACGTAATAATGAGGGAATAGAATAGAGTCAAAGGAGTTGAATATGAAAAAGACAGTCATTATCACAGGAAGCACTAGAGGCATTGGACTTGGGATGGCCAAAGAATTCCTATCTAGGGGGCACAATGTTGTCGTCACGGGTACCAGCCATGAAAGCGTTGAGAAAGGTCTGAAGAGCCTTGGCCATAATGAAAATGTAATCGGTGTTCCATGCTTGGTGGAAGAAACCGATTCCATTGAGAATGTTTGGAACAAAGCCGTCGAGAGATTCAAGACTGTTGATATATGGATCAATAATGCGGGCGCAGCTACCTCGAGAATAGGTTTGGAAAAATTGAGTTACGAGGAAATTACCAGAACGATTGATACGAATTTGACAGGCACGATTCTAGCAACAAGAATCGTTTCATCAAGAATGCTCGAACAAGGTTCTGGTCAAATATATATGTTCGAAGGCTTTGGAAGCAATGGACAACTTCAAAAAGGGATCAGTGTTTACGGTTCCACAAAACGTGCCCTTAGATATTTCACAGCAGCAGCTGCAAATGAATTCAAAGACACGCCAATCATTATAGGGTCAATCAGTCCCGGCATTGTCACCACAGACCTTCTCTTGCGTTCGTCAAGAGCCAGCGAAGAGGACTGGGTAAAGGCTAAAAAAGTTTTAAATGTTTTGGCAGATCGTCCAGAAATAGTCACGCCATGGCTGGTCGAACAAGTCCTAAAAAATAATAAAAATGGAGCTAAAATTGCTTGGCTGACCACAATAAAAGTTCTCGGGAGATTGATCTTTGGGAGAATGTTCTGCAAGAAACAGGTCATTGATGATTGGGAAAGGGAGCAAGTAGAAAATCATTCATGAGTAAAAAAGAGAAATATCGAGGCAAGGACTTCATTCGTCAGATGATCCATCATGATATCGATTCAGGTATCAACGACGGAAGACTGGCAACGAGGTTTCCTCCTGAGCCCAATGGATATTTACACATTGGGCACGCGCTCTCAATTTGCATTAACTTTGGAATTGCTAAAGAATTTGATGCGCCCTGCTATTTGAGATTTGATGACACCAATCCTGCTAAGGAGTCAGAAGAATATGTCAATTCAATCATGGAAGATGTGAAATGGCTTGGATTTGATTGGGGCAATAATCTTGCTCATGCTTCAGATTACTTCGGTTCAATCCATGAGCTTGCTTTGGAACTGATTGAAAAAGATCTCGCTTATGTCGACAGCCAAACAAGCGAGGAATTAAAAAACACCAGAGGCACACTCAACACTCCAGGAACAAAAAGCCCATATCGTGATCGTTCAATCGCTGAAAACCTCGGGCTATTTGAAAGAATGAAAAACGGTGAATTTGAAAACGGTGAACATGTTCTCAGAGCAAAGATAGACATGTCATCGCCAAACATCAATTTAAGAGATCCGATCATCTATCGAATTCTTCACATGGATCATCAAAAAACCGGTGAGGAATGGTGCATCTATCCAATGTATGATTTTGCACACACTCTATCGGATGCATTAGAGGGAACAACTCACTCTCTCTGTACGCTGGAATTTGAAGACCATAGGCCTTTATACGAATGGTTCCTTGACAACCTCAGTCTTCCAACAAAACCAAGGCAGATTGAATTCTCACGCTTGAATGTGGAACACACCATAACCAGCAAGAGGAAACTAGCTGAGTTGATTGATTCAGGCCATGTTGAAGGCTGGGATGACCCAAGAATGCCAACCATCTCAGGATTGAGAAAAAGAGGCTATCCAGCGAGTGCAATAAGAGAATTTTGTAGACGAGTCGGTATCACTAAAAAGGACAAGTCCATTGAGATGTCTCTTCTTGAAAGCACCGTGCGAGAACAATTGGATGCATCTTGCAACAGGGCGATGGCAATACTAAAACCCTTAAAGATAACCATTAAGAATTACCCGGAAGGTGAAACCGAAATACTCGAGGCAAAAAATCATCCGAAGAATGAAGAAATGGGAAGCCGAGAATTGCCATTCAGTCAAAACATTTTGATAGAGAAAGATGATTTTATGGAAAACCCAGATAAGGATTTTTTCAGACTTTCTCCAGGCTCTGAAGTCCGGCTTCGATATGCATACATTATAAAATGTGAAGAAGTCATTAAAAATGAGAATGACGAAATAGTTGAACTCATCTGTTCGTATGACCCGGATACAAAGAGCGGAAGCGGTACATCAACAAAAAAGGTCAAAAGCGCAATTCACTGGGTCTCTGAGAATCACTCGATTGGTGGAAAAGTGAATCTTTTTGAAACACTCTATACAGATCAAAATCCAAAATCAGACAGTCCACTGAATCCCGACTCAATCATTGAGCTCGATCAACCTGCATATGAGCAATCACTCTCAAAAGCAAAGATTGGCTCAAGGTTTCAGTTTGAAAGAAATGGTTACTTCATCGTGGATCAAATCGAGGGAGATGAACTAATATTTAATAGAATTGTCACTCTTAAAGACACTTGGGCCAAAATTCAGAAAAAAAAGAAATAGATTTAAGACTGAACTAAAGATTCAAGCCAATTGTTGTAAATAATTTCACCCGCACTTTCCCAACCAGAGTCAATGCCTGAAATCATTCCATCGTTCAGTGAGATCTCTTTAGGACTGGTAAGGACACTTTGTTTTATTTCATCGAGCTCCAGGATGTTAGAGTCTGAAAAATAGTTATTGGGCAATGGTGGGTAATCGTCCCGTTTCCCAGAAACAAAATTATTTATTTCACGTTGATATTCTTTGAGTATGCTGTTTTTACTGTATTCTGGATGACCCTGAAAGAGCAAAAGACTCCCGTCTTCTGTGGCTGCTAAATAGAGCCCGGCAAAATCATTGGATGCCAAGATTCTAAGATCAGTCGATTCAATTGCTTCCATGGGAAAATCATAATAATGGGAATGAGGACCGTCAAAACCATTCTCAATGCCCTGAGTGAGTGGATGATTTCCTTCGCCTAATTGGTGTTGAAAAATACCCCATGCCTTTTCATCTCGCATTTGCCTTTCAATTCCATATTTTGCCTTCATGATCGCATGAGTTGCAAGACACGAGCAGAGGATAGAGGTTGCATTTGATTCGGCCCATTTAAAAACATCAATCAGCGGTTCCCAAAAATCCTCCTGAGTCATGTCTTGTTGAGATGGATTGGCGCCAGAAATGATGAGTCCATCGTACTTTCTCTTCTGGAATGCTTTAATCTCATTATAGTTCTCGCCAATATAAGCCTTAAATTTTTCACTTCTGTTCTCGGTTGCAACAGATGTTGGGTGAAGATGAATAAGGAATTCATTGTTGCTGGAAAGCATGCTCACAAACTGACGCTCAGTGGCCTGAAAAGCAGCATCCGGCATTAGGTTCAAAAAACCTATGTGCAATTCCTTAGAGCATGGTTGCTTTTCGGAAAATTCATTGTCGACAACTAATCCGGATGATTTAAGTCGCTCCAAAGATGGGAGATTTGGATGAGAAATAACAGGCATGGGAGTTTTATACTACCGTGGCTATCGCATCCAACATTTCATTTGGTGCCTCATTCACAATTGCATGACCGCAATTTGGAAGCATTACTGTTCTCGACTGAGGTATGTTCTCAGCCAATGATTTCGAATTTCTGACCGGCGTCATAAAATCATCCTCGCCCAAAATCAGCAAGGTGGGCGATTTGATATCGCTGCTTCTCTCAATCCCTGAGGTGTAGTCTTGGCATGCCTTAAGATCATTATAAATCACTCCAGGTCCACTTCTTTCCAGCAGTCTTTGCAGCTTTCCAATCATCCAAGTTCCAGGCACCTGAGATCCGCCCAAATGGGCAGACTTGCTGTGAGACCAGAAATTGACCATCTCTTTTGCAACATGCAAATCATCTCTTGCACTGTTGAGAAGCACCTCCCCAACTGGCATCGGGATGGAAGTGCCGACCATGACTAAAGTGGTGATTCGATCCGGGTATCTCGCTGCAACATCAAATGCGACCAATGAACCCATGCTGTGACCAACAATGATTGTTTTCTCCTGCTGTGTTGCATCAAGAGCTTGTATGACCCAATCAGCCATTCCTTCGATGGTGTCAATCACAGAACCTTCTGACCGCCCATGTCCGGGCAAGTCTAGAGCATGAATATTGAGACCTTTTCTTGCAAAGTGTCTCCCGGCCAATGTCCATACCGTGTGATCCATTGCTGTGCCATGGATAAAGGTCATCCCTAAATTTCCTTCGACATGTTCCCTGCTTCCGGTTGCTATGTAGGTCTTCTGATTATCAACATCAATATACATAATTTACTCTCTATTATTTCTTAAGCGCTTTGGCTGCTGCCCTAAAGCCATTTTCAAGATCTTCTATGAGATCATCCACCGATTCGATCCCAATGGACAGCCTAATCAATCCCTCTGAAATGCCTGCCTCTTCTAAGGCTTCAACAGACATCCTTTGATGAGTAGTGCTTGCCGGATGAATAACCAGTGATTTCGCATCACCTATGTTGGCTAAATTTGAGAACAGATCCAGCCGATCAATGAATACTTGTCCAATTTCCCGCCCGCCTTTTATCCCAAAACTAAAGACTGCTGTGGAGCCCTTGGGAAGCAATTCTTTTGCTAAATCATGATTGGGATGATTGGTTAAGTTGGGGTGACTGACCCAATCAACCATGTCATTTTGATCCAGATACTCAACGACTTGATTGGTATTGCTGATGTGTTTATCCATTCTGACTGAAAGTGTTTCAGTGCCATTGAGCACCAAGAACGCAGAATGAGGAGCCAAACATGAGCCAAAGTCTCTTGCAGCTTCATTTCTGACGCGTGAAATAAATGCTGCGGGCCCAAATTCTTCAGTAAATGAGAGATTGTGGAACCCTTCGTACTTATCTGTCATCTGTGGAAACTTATTGGTTGCCTCCCAATCAAATGTCCCACCATCAACAATTAAGCCTGCCATGGTGGTCCCATGACCACTTAAGAACTTGGTTGCAGAATGAACAACAATGTCTGCCCCCAAATCAAATGGCTTCATTAAATAAGGCGTTGTGGTTGTCGAATCAATGACCAATGGAATTTCATGATCATGAGCAATTTTTGAAATCTCAGGTATGTTAAAGACCTCGGTTTTCGGATTGGCAACAGTCTCTCCAAAAATGAGTCTGGTTTCTGGCTTGATGGCATTCTTGAATCCCTCAATGTCGTTTGGATCCACGAAAGTGGTTGTGATCCCAAATCGGGGGAGCGTGTATTCCAATAAATTGTGTGTTCCGCCATAAAGGGCATAAGATGCAACGATGTGTCCACCTTGATCGACCAATGTCGCGATTGCATTGTATACAGCCGCCTGACCACTCGATGTTGCAACGGCTCCAACGCCGCCTTCCAGTGCGGATATTCGTTCCTCTAAAACCGCTGTTGTTGGATTGGAGATGCGTGAATAAACGTGCCCCCCTCTCTCGATGTTAAACATTGCAGCGCCGGCATCGGAATCTCTAAAAACATAGGATGCAGTTTGATAAATTGGAACGGCACGCGATCCCGTCTCCTTATCTGGTCTGTGGCCAGCATGGTTGGATAGTGTGTCAAATTCAAATGTTTTTACTTTTGCCATAATTCTTATACGTTTAGTTCTGTTTTGAGCGAAGTCATCAACTTCGTTTCTGAAGGTTTTATTGTATAGCATTTATTGAGAATCAAAAGCCAAATCAAGGTGACATATTTTGAAAGTTTCCCGAATTGTTCAAGCGTCTCAATATCAATATCTTGAGTTGCTAGACCATACTCTGATAAGAAATATAAAATTTCACTCTCACTCATTTCAAAATGTTCAATGGCATAAGCAAGGTCAAAGTATGGGAGGTTTAATGATGCGTACTCCCAATCAATGAATTGTATTTGATCGCTGCATAATACATTTTCAGGATGAAGATCATTGTGACAAAGGCAATATTTTCCATGCTCATCGCTGAGAGAATCATGCAATTCGATTGCTGCTTTAAAGACACTCTTTTCATCTTCATTTTCCATTTGGCGTCCATATGCAATCAAAGAATCGTGAAAGGCATAATCTAAATCATCCACTGGATACGAATGAAGAGAAATGAGGCTTTTAGCAAGGGAAGAAAGCAAGGATTTTCTGTTTGTTGATTGAAGGATATGCTCGCCTTCAACCTCAGTGACTATCATGATCTTGAATTCTTCATCATAGAATAAGGGCTCTGGGGTCAGCTTTATCTGTTCAATGCTGCTCAATAAATTGAATTCTCTTTTGGGATCTATATTGAATGGGTTGATATCAATCTGGTAATGACTCAATATCGCCCTCCTCCCTTTGTACAGGCAACGATATGTATCTTTATAGAGGCCATCTTTGATGATCGAAAACGATTCTAAGCCATCAATACAATCGAAGAAGTCATGGGTCATTGATTAGTTCTCCATCTGAGATTTCCATGCTTTGTAACCAAAGCAAATAATAATCAGATAAGCAAAAAATAGGCCTGCGGTTAAATACAGATCTCTGGAAATGAAAAGAAACACCGATATGAAGTCTATGACGAACCAATAGATCCAGTTTTCTAAGAATTTTTTTGCCACTAGATAGGTCGTCAGAACTGCCCCCCAAGTGGTCAATGAATCCCAAAAAGGCAATGCGGCATCTGTAAATCTCTCCAATAATAATCCAAATACGATGCTCATCACTAAGATTCCGCTGATGATTTTAATGTGGTCCAAAAAAGCCATTGTATTGACTTCAAAACCAACCTCTGAGTTCCTTTTGTTCCATTCTATCCATCCATAGATGCCCATAATGATATAAAAAATCTGCAACAAGGATTCCATATAAAGATTTGCTTGAAACATGATGAAAGAATAGAGGCAAGAACTGACGATCCATGCGGACCAGCAGAGGATATTCTGTCTAACAGCCAATACCAAATAGAGAATTGCTGTAAAAACGGCAATGATCTCTATTGGACTCATCATTAAAACCTAGAACTCATATCTAACCGAAATACCCATGTGTCTCAAATCCCCCTGTCGTTCAAACAGTGTTCTTGGGAAAGTGGGTGGAACGTTTCCAAAATAAAAACCCCTCAATGAATAATACTCATCAAAAAGATTTCTTACCCAGAATTCATAACTCCATTGTTCTTTCTGATAGCCGATGACAAGATTGGCAAGGGTGTATGACGATGACTTATTGTCATGCGAATCGGAGTAATAAAAATCACTCTTACCATTCACATCAAAGCCCATATAGAAAGATTCAATTGGGAACCATCGCATGCCAATGGCAAAGGTTCGCTCAGGAGCATGTGCCTGCGCCCTTCCATTTTGTGCATTCGTCATATCCCAATGGTTGACCTCTGTTTTTAATAGACCAATGGAGGCAAATAAATTTAAAGCATCAGTGGGTTGAGACTTGATGGATAGTTCCATTCCGTAATTCTTTCCACTGGCTGCATTTTGAGTCAAGAATGTAAAGGTGTTTGGATCATTTGGATCAACTTGGGTTGAAGCCATGACTTGTTGGTCTTTTCGGTCTGAGTAAAAGACGATGGCATCAAGATTGGTGTCTGAGCCAGAAAATTGTCTGTTGATACCGACCTCATAGTTCCATAAATACTCCGGATCATAAATCAATGCATCGGCATAGAGATCATCAGAAAAGCCGGAGCCAAGATTAAAACCGCCCGCTTTGTAGCCCCTGCTGATACTGGCATAAATATTCACCTCATCGCTCCAATCTTTCGTCAAAGAGAGCTTGCCGCCCAACATCTGATCATTGGGATTAAATTGTTCACCAAATGTATCGCTGTAATGGGCTTCCCAATCTTCCCATCGCATACCAAAACTCAGTGTGAGTGTTTCTGAAAGAAGGTAGTCAAATGTTCCGAATAATGCTTTATTCTGAGAATCGTAATTTCTCATTCCGGTTACATTCTTTATGTAAGGAGGCCATGAGCTGGATGGATTGATATAAGTGCCTAAATCAGTGATGTCATTCTGCTCATCTAAATCCAAATAGTAGGCACCCAATACCCATGCAAAAGCCTGACCCGACTCAATGCTCAAGGGATCTGAAAGCAATCTAAATTCCTGATTAAATGATTTTCTTGATCGAAGAGTCTCGGAGAAAAAATCATACGTATAGGGTGCGTTGTCAATCGGATTGCTCCAATCGGCATCGTAGCTGATTAAGATGTCAGAGCTCGTTCCACTGGTCAGGCTTTGGAATGAAATGCCCTCTCTTTTGTGATAAACCTTTATGCCGTATGAATTGGAATCTTGAGAATCGAATCCGGGTTTATCGGAAAGCGTGTTGAGGCTTCCATCGGTGGTCCATGAATCGGACATGGCCTCAAAATCAGACTTTTGAAGCAACAGCTTTAGATCGGTATTCTCGTTCAATTGATAGTTCAATTTAAATCGAGCCGTCAGCTCATCCTTACCGGTCGTGTCCTCGCGATTAAGATACGTGTTTTTTCGAAACCCATCGCTTTTGTCCTGCCGGATTGAAATCCGATATTGTGCATCTGGATTGTCTTCAAGCGGTCCGCCAAAAACGAGACCTGCTGAATGCACTCCGTCTGAACCCATCATCAATTCTGAGAGTCCTGAGAAAACCTTTGTTGGGTCTTTCGATTGCATGTAGATCATCCCGGCAAGTGCATTGGCGCCCATGCGAGACCCCTGAGGTCCTCGATGCACCTCGATCTGCTCCATATCAAAGCTGCTGGAAATGCCGCCTTGACCTGAAAAATCAATGTCGTCAATCATGAGCCCCACCGATGAGTTCGGCGTGCCTTCATAGCCCGACTGTTCGCCGATGCCCCTGATCTGAAAATACCTTGGACGACCATCGCTCAATGCAAAATTGAGGTTTGGAACCAAAAATGAGAGTTGTTCTAAATGCTTGATCGGTTCTGCTTTCAGTTGCTCCTCATTGAGAACAAACAGACTTCCATCGTTTTTCTCAAGAGTGATTTCTCTATAACTCCCTTTAACGATGATCTCCTCGATCTCCGTTGCATTCATTTGCAACGGGACAAATACGATTGAAATCAAACTGAGGATCAGTGACTTGAAACAGGGATTAATATCATTGGATAAAGACTTATTTTGCATGGTTCACCTCCGCCATTTACTGGAACAGGACCGGCTCCAAATAACCAAGTCCATCACCCATTATTTTTTTCATTTGGATTATGCGATTCCTCCGCCATCATTATATGGTTCAGGTTCAAAGGGTTCCCCTAAAGGTCTCAGGCAAAAGCCGCCCCTTGCACGTGTCGCTATCATAGTATATTGACCCAATATTTGCTATCGTTCTCAGCATGAGTGAAGAAAAGAATTACGATTACAAAACCATCGATGCGGTGGTGAATATTTGGACCAAAGAGGCCCTCTCGCAAAGACCGGATTGGGGCGATGACTTCTTTGTTGGAAAGATGAATGCCAAGGACTCTTTGATGACCGGTCTTTCACTCGATGAGATGATTGAGCGGATGGAAACGGCCGGCATTGAAAAAGCGTTTTTGATCGCTGCTCATTCAGGAAGAGTCGGTATGCCGGGTTGCTATCACATGCCTTACGAGATCGTCGCAAGAGCATGCGAGAAATACCCCGATCGTTTTTATGGGCTTGCAGGCATTGATCCTTTTGATGGAATGGATGGCGTGAGAGCATTTGAAGATGCCGTGCAAAACATGGGTTTTATTGGTGCTCATCTCTATCCACACTGGTTTGAATTGGCACCGGATCATGCCAAATACTATCCGTTTTATGCAAAATGTTGTGAGTTGGATGTTCCTATTCAAATGCAAGTGGGTCAGTCGATGGTCTACTCAAAAGAGTATCGCACAAGAAGCGTTGGCCAACCCATCACACTCGATACAGTGGCTTGCGATTTGCCAGAATTGAAACTCATCGGGATTCATGTCGGGATTCCATGGCACGATGAGATGATCTCAATGGCTTGGAAACATGAAAATATTTACATTGGGTGCGATGCCCATCGACCGAAATATTGGCCCAAGAGTTTCACTCATTACGTCAACAGTTACGGCCAAGACAAAGTCATCTTTGGAACTG
>PBDY01000017.1 GCA_002717445.1 Gammaproteobacteria bacterium
AAACCAAACTAAGGCAAGCCAAACCAATGAATGCCGGTAAATCTGCTTGGGATAACTGGACTATGGGATTATTGTCTGACAAACCTTGCTTACGTTCGGGTAAACCCTTACATACTGTAAAATTTGAAAAGAACGATACGGTATATCTTGAAGGAGATCAATCTATTGAGGCCTATTTTGTAAAAAGTGGTGGAATTAGGTTAGAAAGACTAAACTCAAGGGGTAAGAGAATATGTTCTGGAGTTATGAGGAAAGGCGATTTTTTCGGTTTGGCTCCCGGTTTTCAAGATGGTAATTATCTTGATGGAGCTGTTTCTATTGAGACAACAGAGTTAGTAAGA
Organism: Gammaproteobacteria bacterium; assembly: GCA_002717445.1. Lineage (GTDB taxonomy): Bacteria > Pseudomonadota > Gammaproteobacteria > Steroidobacterales > UBA11654 > CACPJA01. The sequence continues at coordinate 342 of PBDY01000017.1, forward strand.
ATACCGCAGTCAAGATTTCTTTCAATGTTTGCTTCAGAGCCTGAATTAGCCATTGAGCTTCTAAGGCAAATCCTTGTTAAAAATGGTGTACTTGGAGTTTTTGCACTTTCAATGGCATATGGTTCGGCTAGAGAGAATACAGCGAGAGCTCTTCTTCATTTCGCCGAAGAAATTGAAGGAACATTTGTTGTTAGACTTTCTCGTGATGATTTAGCTAATTCTGTTGGGATGGCACCGGAGTCAATTAGCAGAACATTGGCAAAGTTTAAAATTGAAGGATTTATTGAGACTCATGGAAGGGCTATTCACTTGTTAGAGATTAATTCACTTGAAGATGAATTAAGTTAATTTAACTCAAGTCAGATTTTAGAATTCATTAAATCAGATTCAAATCAGGGTTTGTTTTGTGGTATTTTTCAAATTTGTACTTATGGAAAAAATGGTTGTTATAGTTGATGGGTCAAACTTAAGCGTGTCCTGTGAGGATAGGGTTAAGGCTTTAATTAAAGAAAATAATGCTGAAATATCATTAGTTTTCCTTTTTGAGCCTGTGGCATTTGAGGCTAGTAGTAGAATGCTGATGAAGGTTGATAATGTACTAAATACAAAAGCCCATGCAGAGGCTGCTTCAATGGCAAAACGACTCAATATTAGTGACGTTGTTATACTCTACCCTAAAGAATTAGAAAGTTTTATAGTTAAGAATGACTTTCAAATGGTCATAGATTGCCAAATGAGACCGTTATCTGACAACTACTATTCGGAAACTATTTCTGTTAAGTATATAAAGTGAATATTGAAAAGCGATGTTCTTCTAATTTTTACTTTGTTAAATCAGCTGATTTAGGAGACATTGTGTACATTACAGGATGTTTCATTTGATAAATTCATCAACAAGGCATTTGATAGCTATGTCATTTGCCATATTTATCTTTATCACCCCTTTTGCCCAAACATCATCTTGTCTCGATATACTTCCTAACCCTGATGTGTCATCTCCAGCATTTCAAGAATTTGATAGATATATTCAGGTACTTGGTGTTCTGAAATTTTATGCAGAACCCGGGGTTAGTGATGCTAAACTTATTCATGCTGCATCTATAGGAGCTGAGTTGTTAGATAATGATGAGGATGGGCTGATAGATGATGTTGAGCTTGGAGAACAATTGTCTTTGGTCAATTCCATTATGCCGCTTTTTCTTGAGGAAGGTTCACCAGCTGAAGAGGCAATGATGGAAAACTTCGATGAGACATTTTGTGTTCATGCAGTATTGTATTCTGAAGAAATAGCTCCGGAAGCGCCATTAGATTGGTTTTCTGAAGCTAGTCTAGAGGAGATTCTACATACTATTAATGGCTGTGGTCATGTGGAATTATATCCATCTATGTTTGCACTTTGGCCAGCAGGAGCATCTCAATTAACTCAAGCAATGGACTTAGCTAGAGGAGGACAATTTATAGGAGTTCCTGGTTCTTACCCTGAAGAAGCTTGGTTTCATTATACAGATGTTACATGTGATTACGAGTGTATGGCTATTGAATATTTGTATTGGGCTATTGCAACAAATATGGGGGTTCTGAATACACCGGATATTTGTGAAGCGATCGAAGAGGAGTGGGAGCTATGCTCTCCAGAACTTTTAGAGACTATTGATCAGATGGTTTATTGGATTATTACTAACACTAGTAACAAATTACCCCAACAAGCCCCAAATGGAATTTATTGCCCTATTGTTTCTGTTTCTGAAACCACACTTAAAGTTCCACCCAACGTTTATCCAAACCCATCTAATAACCAGATTGCAATTGATCTAAACTCATTATCACCAAATGCAAAAATCTGTGTAATTATTGAGACTTCAGGAAGGGAGGTGTTTTCGTATGAAATAAATTCTGACTCACAGAGTGTATTACTTGATGTCGATTTAGTTTCGGGAATGTATTTTCTATCTCTATATTCGAAGACAGAAGTATTACTATATTCAACAACCATATTAATAAATTAACATGAAACGTATTGGATTTTTACCACGTCTTGGAGCTGTAGTTATTGATTGGATTTTTGCCGGTGTTTTTGCCGGAGGTATAGCAGCTATTTTGGGAGTATTAGGTCTAGGGGCAGGAGGTGCAATAGGATTAGCTGTTGATGAACAAGCTGAATTAGAGAGTGCACTAGAGGTCGCAGGTCTTGGGGCAGGTCTTGGGGCTATAGTTGGTTTGATAAGCGGTTTAGTGATAGGGTATTTTTTGTATTCTCTTATAGAAGCTTTTACAGGTGCAAGTCCAGGGAAAATGGTACTTGGATTTAAAGTGGGTAATGAAGATGGTAGTGCTGGGGAGTTAGGTCTTTATTTAAAACGTTGGGTAATCAAAAATGCTTCGAGCGTTTTTTCTATGCTAGCATTATTGACAGGACTAGTTTTCCTTGAACCCATAGGAACTTTGATAGGTATTGTTATGTTTTTTGGGTGCTTTTTAGCTCTTACGGAGGAGTGTCAAGCATTACACGATAAGATTGCTAAGACCGCGATTTATAATAAACAGGATTTGGTCTAAAGGAGCTGTTTAACCTAGTCCAGCACTAGTTTTAATCTCTTCCACCACGCTAGGATCGAGGAGAGTTGAGGTGTCACCTAGATTACTAACGTCTCCTTCTGCGATTTTCCTCAGTATTCTTCTCATTATTTTACCGGAACGAGTTTTTGGAAGACCACTAACTATTAAGATTTTATCAGGTTTAGCAATGGGGCCGATAAATTCTATAACAGTTTTATTTACCTCCTTAATAAACGTATCCATGTCTGTAGGTTGTGAGTGACATATAGCATAAGCGTATATGCCTTGACCTTTTATATCGTGAGGGAATCCAACCACGGCAGTTTCGACCACGTTCTCGTGTTCGTCTATGGCAGCTTCTATTTCTGCAGTTCCAAACCTGTGTCCACTCACATTAATAACGTCGTCAACCCTTCCAGTAATACGATAATACCCATCTTCGTCGCGCCTACATCCGTCACCAGTAAAATACTTCCCCTTGTATGTTGAGAAATACACCTGTTTACATCTATCGTGGTCTCCATAAGTTGTACGTATCATGCTCGGCCAAGGGAATTTGATACATAAGTTCCCCTGAACATCATTTCCCTCAATCTCATTTCCGTCAGAGTCAACAAGGCAGGGTTGAATCCCTGGGAGAGGTAGTGTTGCGTAACTTGGTTTTAATGCTGTAATTCCAGCCAAAGGGGAGATCATAATGCCTCCAGTTTCTGTTTGCCACCATGTATCGACTATAGGGCAATTACCTTTTCCTATCTTATCGTTATACCAATGCCATGCTTCTTCGTTGATAGGCTCCCCAACAGACCCTAATACCCTAAGTGAACTAAGACTGTAAGGATTCACAAATTGATTTCCACGAGCCTGAAGTGCTCGAATTGCAGTCGGGGCAGTGTAAAATAGATTTACATTATGTTTATCACAAATTTCCCAGAACCTTCCTGCATCTGGATATGTTGGTACTCCCTCGAACATTACAGTTGTAGCTCCTGCTAAAAGTGGACCATACACTATGTAAGTATGTCCAGTTATCCAACCTATATCTGCTGTACACCAGTATATATCTCCTTCCTGATATTGAAATACATTTCTGAAACTATATTCAGCGTATACCATATACCCCCCACATGTATGTACAACTCCCTTAGGCTTGCCAGTTGATCCAGATGTGTAAAGTACAAAGAGCTCATCTTCGCTATTCATTTTCTCAGCTGGGCAGATGTTATCTACTTGATTAAGTTCTTCATGAAGCCAAACATCACGACCTGTTTTCATATTCACTTCCCCCCCTGTTCTCTTAAGAACAATAGACTTTTTTATACTCGGACATGTTTCAAGCGCCTTATCTACGATTGTTTTTAATTCTATAGTTTTGGCTCCTCGATACCCACCATCTGCAGTAACAATAATGTTACATGTAGCATCTTTTATTCTGTCTTCTAAAGACCTAGCAGAAAAGCCAGCAAATACAACCGAGTGTATTGCACCAATTCTTGCACAAGCTAATGTTGCAATTGCAAGTTCTGGAGTCATAGGCATATATAAGCATATTCGATCTCCCTTTTTCGCACCATTTCGTTTTAATACGTTCGCGAATGAGCATACTCGGTTGTGCAATTCATTGTATGTTATTTCTATAGCTTGTTCTGTAGGATCATTGGGCTCCCAGAGGATTGCTGTTTGATTTCCTCTAGATTCAAGATGCCGGTCTAAGCAATTCTCAGTAATGTTGAGCTGCCCCCCGATGAACCATTCAATTTTAGGGGTGTTAAACTCCCATTCTAGGACCTTATCCCATTTTTTTATCCAATTAAAGTTTTCAGCTTTTTCAGCCCAAAACGATTCTGGATTCTCAACACTTTTTTCATACTGAGATTGATATTGCTCTATAGAATTAATCTTCTTCATTATGTTATGTCGTTCGGATATGATTATGGTCAGATTTTTAAATCGTTTCAACTAATATATTGTCCCTAAAAATAACAATGATAGGACGTCTCCTGTTAATTTTTACTACAATAATACTGATTTCATTCTCTTTGAATTCTGAAAAGTGGATTGCTCCTGCTTCAGCGGATGCTTTAGTAAATCCTTACTCTTCTACTGAGGAAAAGATATTGAAAAAAGGTCAAAAGATTTTTTCGAAAATGTGTTGGTCTTGTCATGGATTGAGCGGTAATGGTGATGGACCTGCAGCGGGGGCACTAATTAATAAGCCTGGGGATTTTACAACCACAGAATTTCAGCAGCAATCTGATGGTGCTATTTTTTGGAAATTAAGTACAGGAAGGGGACAGATGGTGGGATTTGAGGATATAATGACGGATGATGATAGGTGGAAGTTAGTGACATATCTAAGGACCTATGCTAAGTAAGCTATATGTTTTCATTGTTTTTTTGTTTTGGGGTAGTATTATGTTCGCTCAAGACTTGAGCCAAAAGGAATTTGTTTCCCAAACGTTTTCTCATTGGCAGCTAATCAATTGCCAAACAACTGAAGTAATACCTGCAAAGGGTATGGAATTTCGCATACAACATCGATTTGGAGCTGTAGATTCTTTTGATGACTTATACTATCAATTCTTGGGCCTGGACTTGCCGGCTAACATAAGGTATTCGTTTGGGGGGGCATTAAGCGATAAACTTTACATCGGTATTGGTAGAGCGAAATACGGAAAGATTTATGACTTTGAGATGAAGTATAAAATACTACGCCAAACAAAAGACGATTCTTCACCAATTTCTCTCGCCGCTTATTTCAATACATCAGCATATACAACAAGCTTTCCAAGCGTTCCAGAAAACTATTACTTTGAGGATAGCACGACAGTTTTTGAGTATAAACTGGATCATCGTTTATCATACAACACTCAATTTATTATAGCTCGTAAGTTCTCAAATAAACTATCACTTCAACTCGCAACAGTTTTCATATACCAAAATTTAGTTCCTGTTGGAAAGGATAATTACACTTTTGCAATACCCGTAAGTGGGCGATATAAAGTCGGTGTTACATCTTCAATCCTTTTCGAATTCATACATGTTATAAATAACAAATCCGAAAACCATGTGCCGCCATTTTCGCTTGCTTATGAAATTGTTTCTACAGGACACGCTTTTCAGATTGTTCTTAGTTCGACACAGAATCTAACTGAACAAGAGATTTACACTTCTGATTCGTATGATTATCTGGATGGAAAGTTCTTGTTTGGTTTTAATATAAAAAGAAACTTCTGGCGGAAGTGAATGCTATAGAATGATGAAGAATAATTATCCAATTCGCTATGTAGCTTTAATAGGATTTATTGCTGTTACTTATGTCTTTACGTTGAACTCTTGCACGAAAGATTCAGGACCTTTATATGTAGATCCGATAATTCCTGAGGATACTACAATAGTCGATACGGTGGAGTTTCCGACTGTTAGTTTTTATGATGATATAGTTCCAATATTTACGGTTCATTGTGTCCAATGTCATCCTCCTACAGCCGAAGTTAATTTACTTCCAGAGAAGGCATATAACAGTTTGGTAAACAAGGTGTCGCCGGTGTATTCACCCTCGGTTCGTGTAGTACCGTTCTATCCTGATAGCTCTGTGATTTGGCATAAATTGATAAACTCATTTGAATTTGGGATTGAGATGCCACCCAAGGGGCCTTTAGATTTTGAAGACTTAGAATTAATAGAAACCTGGATTTTAGAAGGAGCTCTAGAAAATTGAATAAATAATATTATGAAAAAACTTTTACTATTGTTTGCTGTAGTTGGGTTAGGAATCACTGGGCTATTTGCTCAATGTACAACCTCCAATTCTACCGATTGTGTTTGTGAAGATGGATCAGATGATTGCGATTTACTTCCAGATATTACCATATCGTGGTATGCCCTCGAAAATTATCTCAGTGGTCCCACAGAGGAGCCGGGGATAGTTTATGTTACTGGGTCCACACCAAATATAGGTCTTGGCTCGTTTACTGTAAGAGGAGGGGATGATGCTGGTTATCGTCATTTTGTATGTGGCGATGATACGATTTCTATCTATGATCCATATTCAAATGAAACATTCGAGTGTCCCAATGGAGGTGAAGCAGAACAGATAATCTTCCAAAGAATTTATCATAAAAACGGCCCTACTATGACTTATTGGGACAGAGAAATGGAGGCTATGACATATCACCCCAATCATGGCCACAACCATTTCGATGAGTGGGGGATATTTTCCTTGCGAATTGAAGATGAGAATGAAGCAGATCCCAGAAATTGGCCAGTTATAGGGACCGGGGCTAAGGTGGGTTTCTGTTTAATGGATTATTACACTTGTGGAAGCGGCTCCGCAGTAAATCACTGCATGGATGATAACACAACATATAATTCGGGTAATTATTTACAAAACGAGGATTTTCCAAATTTTGGTCTTGGAGGTGGTAATTATGGGTGCGGTATGATAGAACAGGGGATTTCTTCTGGATATACAGATGTGTATTCGGAGTATTTAGATGGTATGTGGATAGATATTCCAGATGGCACTTGCAATGGAGATTATTGGATAGTTTATGAGGTGGATCCTAATGAGGTAGTATTAGAATCAAATGAGGATAATAATTGGACTGCTATTCCATTTACCCTTACTGAACAAACTGAGGTAGGCAATCCATTTGCAGCAATCACTTCTACAAGCTCACCTATAATTTGTGAAGGTGGTGAAGTTAGTTTGACGGCATCTCCTGGATTGTCTTTTAATTGGTCTAATGGTGATTCAACCCAAACCGTGACAGTTGGCGCAGGTACTTATTCTGTTGAAGTTGAGTCTTATTGTGGAACTGCGATTTCATCTGAAGTTGTTGTTTCAGAAATAGCAAAACCGGATCCTCCAAATACAACTTCAGATACTGTTTGTGTGGGTAGTATGGCGTTACTTAGTGCAGAGGGGGATAATGTGGTTTGGTTTAATGCAGAAGGAATAGAAATAGGAACGGGTAACGAATATTTAACGGAAGAACTACAGACAACAACATCTTTCTTTGCTGCTGAAATAAATGCCACAGCTGGCGAAATATCTACAGGAGCCAAATTTGATAATTCAGGTGGAGGTAGCTTTTTCTCTGGCGATCAATACCTTCGATTTGATGCGGAACAATCATTCATTTTAAACTCTGTAAAGGTTTATGCCCTTGGTGCTGCTGACAGAACAATACAGCTAAAGAATAATATGGGTAATGTGGTGGCGCAAGGAGAATTCTTTATTGAGAATGGTGAACATGTTGTCGACTTAGGATTTGAAGTTCCAGTGGGTAATGGTTATAGAATTACAGCAATTGGTGATTCTGAGTTATATAGAAATAATGAAGGAGTGAACTTTCCTTATGAAACACCTGGAGTACTAAGTGTAACTACATCTTCAGCAGGGGATGATTATTATTATTTCTTTTATGATTGGGAGGTGGAAGTTGGAGCGGGTAGATGTCCAAGCGACTTTACAGAAACTGTTGCTGAAGTGATTAATTGTGACGGAATCGAGGAGAGTTTTAATTTGGATGTTGATTGGAGTAATATGTTTCAAATATTTCCAAATCCATCTAGTGGAAAGTTCACTATTAACTTTTCAGTACCTCGAAATGTAGATATAGGAGTTGCTATTCTCGATATGGCGGGTCGATCGGTTTATGAAGAGATTTTGGAAGAAGTAAATGACGAATCGCAGAGACATATCGATATTAGTCACGTTATGGCAGGTATGTATGTTATACGATTTGATGTAGGTGCAAATCATTATTATAAATGTTTGAGCAAACAATAAATAATCTAGTTCTTTTCGAAAATATTGACTCAAGCAAGAAAACATAATTTCGCTAATTGGAGGGCAGTTGCCCTCCTTAGTGTTTGGGGGCTATTTGCTATACACTTTATTCATTGGAAGCTTAATGGTACAACATTAGCACCTCTTGAACTCAACGAGGTCTTATACACTATTCATCAAGGGATTATTACCGGTGGCTTCATTTTAATGTTCGTGGTTATGATAGCCACATTATTTTTAGGTCGTTTTTTTTGTGGATGGGCATGCCATATCCTCTCTCTTCAAGATGGATGCGCATGGCTTATGAAAAAAATAGGTGTTAAGCCTCAGGCTATTAGGTCTAGATTCTTCCTTTGGGTTCCTTTAGGTGCTGTTTTCTATCTATTTGTGTGGCCTCAAATTGCTATGTATTTAGGTGGAATTGAAGTAGCTAAACTTCATGTGGCAAAGGCAGATTCAGATGGTTGGTCTTCTTTTGTGACGGATGATTTGTGGCGAAATCTCCCATCTGGCGAAATAGCGCTTTCTACTTTCTTTATTGTTGGCTTTTTAATAATTTATTTGCTGGGGTCAAGGAGTTTTTGTTTTTATGGATGTCCGTATGGTGCACTTTTCAGTATAGCAGATCGAGTTTCCCCGGGTCGCATAATTTTAACAGGTGACTGTGTCCAATGTGGTGTTTGCACATCTAATTGTGGATCTGACATTCTCGTTCATAAGGAAATTAAGAAGTACGAAATGGTTACTAACGATAGGTGTTTAAAATGCCTAGACTGTGTAGGAGGTTGTCCTGAACAGGCTTTGTCTTTTGGCTTTACGAAACCACCTTTTTTCAAAAAGACTAGTAAGCTTGAAGTATATAAGGAACGATATAATTTCACTCTTTGGGAGGACATCTCAATGGCAATTATTTTTATATTAAGCGTCCTGATTTTCCGCGCTCTATACGACCTCATACCTTTCTTGATGTCAATAGGTCTTAGCGTAGTCACTGCCTATTTATCTATTCTATTTTACCGAACCCTCACTAAACAAAGTTCCAAACTAAGACGCGCCGTCCTTAAAATCTCACATCGGATTACTCCTATTGGATACACTTTTATCACGTTCTGCATCTGTTATTTTAGTCTCACAATTCATAGCGGGTTTATTCAATTTCATAGTTTTAGGGGCCAAAAAATCTACGAATCAGTTATTGCCGATCGCTCGTCCACCCTAAATCCACAGATGCTTGAAAATGCACTCATTCATTTCGAACTCGCAGATGATTTTGGTTTGATTACACCCCTACGTATAAAGAAGCAAATTGCATCGATTCACTTATTTCGAGGTGAGGACCATAAAGCCATACCATTTTTAAAGGAGCTAGTTGTGGAAGCCCCTGAGGATATCGAAACCATAGGCCGTCTTAGCGTAATCTACATGAAACAAAAAAACTTCTACGCAGCTCTCCCATATTTACAAAAGTTAGTAGAACTTCAACCACAAAACCCTCAATCACATTATAACCTTGGTATGGCAAATATGAGCATAGGGAAATACGAGTTAGCAGCAATCCACTTAAAAAGAGCTATTAGGATTAACCCAAGCTACGAAAAGGCAAAGACAGGACTAAGTAGGATTTCCAACTATAGAAAGGAGTTTACAGAATAGAATTCTCCGTTGAATACGCAATACAGATTTAGACAAAAACTCCGTCAGACATTCTCAATGTTCGGTCTGCCCTAGCGGCAAGATCTTCGTTATGAGTTACTATTACAATAGTCAAACCAAGTCGATCACGTAAATCGAAAAATAAATCGTGAAGCAGTGCAGCATTTTCTGAATCTAGATTACCTGAAGGCTCATCAGCAAGTAATACTTCTGGATTATTCATTAATGCTCTAGCCACGGCTACCCGTTGTTGCTCACCGCCTGAAAGTTCAGAGGGTAAATGAGTAGCTCTATCTGCTAATCCTAAATCGTTAAGTAATTGAATTCCTCTTGATTTGACGTCTTCATCGTTCGTCCCTGCTATCCAAGCAGGCATCATGACGTTTTCTAGTGCGGTAAATTCTGGTAGAAGTCTATGGAATTGGAAAACGAATCCGATGTGCTTATTTCTAAAGTCTGCAAGTGCTTTACGGGAGAGACCAGAAACGGTTTGGTCTGCAATTTCGAGAGTTCCAAATGAAGCTACATCAAGGGTGCCAAAAATCTGAAGTAAGGTCGTCTTACCCGCTCCAGATGTGCCAACGATGCTTACCACCTCGCCTTTCTTCACTTCTATGTCTATTCCTTTTAGGACTTCAAGAGCTCCGAATGACTTGCGAATATTTTTTACTCTAATCACTTACGCAATCTACGCAATTGAACCCCTAATCTTACCTACCTTAGCGCCCGAATTATAAGCAAAAAAAGCAAGAAGATGAATCTTCACGAGTACCAAGGCAAATCTATCTTAAAAAGTTTCGGGGTTGCAATCCAAGAAGGTAAGGTGGCGGACACCCCTGAGGAAGCTCACAAAGCGGCATTGAAATTAGCTGAGGAGACAGGAACAGAGTGGTTTGTTCTAAAGGCTCAAATTCATGCTGGTGGGCGAGGGAAAGGTACTGTCAAAGAAACAGGGTCTCACGGCGTAGTTCTAGCTAAGGGAATAGATAAGGTAATAGAAGTAGCTTCTGGAATACTTGGCGGACACCTTGTAACAGCTCAGACTTCTTCAGAAGGGAAAATGGTAAGTAAAGTCTTGATAGCTCAGGACGTTTACTATCCAGGTGAATCCGAGACAGAGGAGTTCTATATGTCAGTACTATTAGATAGATCTTCAGGAAAAAATATCATTATGTATTCTCCTGAAGGAGGTATGGATATCGAGGCCGTAGCTGAAAACACACCGGAACTTATTTTCACTGAAACGATTGATCCAGGAGCTGGACTTCAGGGGTTCCAAGCTCGTCGTATTGCATTTAATCTAGGTCTAAGTGGACAGTCATTTAAGCAAATGACAAGCTTTGTTTTCAAACTTTATGATGCGTACATAGGTTGTGATGCTTCAATGTTTGAGATTAACCCAGTTCTTAAGACCTCTGATAATAAAATAATTGCTGTTGATTCTAAGGTGAGTCTAGATGATAATTCTCTTTACCGTCATCCAGATTATGAATCTATGCGAGACAAATCGGAGGAAGATCAGGCGGAACTTGAAGCTGACGAGATTGGGCTTAACTACGTAAAACTTGATGGTAACGTAGGATGTATGGTTAATGGAGCTGGACTAGCTATGGCAACCATGGATATCATTAAGTTAAGTGGAGGAGAACCTGCAAATTTTCTAGATGTTGGAGGTACAGCTGATGCTGCTAGAGTAGAGCAAGCTTTCCGTATTATTTTGAAAGATCCAGCTGTAAAAGCTATACTAGTTAATATTTTCGGAGGTATTGTTCGTTGCGATAGAGTGGCTCAGGGTATTGTTGATGCATACCTGAATATAGGGGGTGTCGAAGTGCCTGTTATAGTACGACTTCAGGGAACCAATGCAACCGAGGCTAAGAAGCTTATTGACGACTCTGGCCTGAAAGTTACTTCTGTTATTCTTTTTCAGGAAGCAGCAGATGCGGTAGCTGAAATAGTAGCCTAAATTTTCCTAACGATTTGTACTCCATCCCAAACTGGCAAGAGTATATTTTCTACCTCTTTATGATTTAAGATATACTGATTTAATTGGTGAATCCTAGAACCACCAGATTTCGGTTTTGCAAGTTTCTTATTGTCAATTACGGCTCCGCCCCAAATAGCATTATCTATTAGTAGCCATCCTCCTCTATTAAGTTTGGAGATAGCGAAGTCAGCATATTCTATCTGGTGTTCTTTATCGGCATCTAACCAAATAAGATCATACTTACCTTCTAATTTCCCACTTTTAATAATGTCTAAGGCGTGTCCGTAATACCTTGTGATTTTATCTAAAACACCAGCTTTCTTAAAATACTTTTCATGAATATTCTCTAACTCGTCGTTAATTTCGACAGTATGAATTTCACCTTGAGGGGTAAGACCTTCAGACAAGCAAATCGTAGAATACCCTGTAAATGTTCCGAACTCCAATATACGTTTCGGCTTAACCATTTTACTTATTGTAGATAAAAAACGTCCTTGGATTGGGTCACTGAGCATCTGTGGTTTCGTCGTTGATAACCACGTGTCCCTTCTTAGTCGTGATAACACATCTCCTTCCGGAGAAGAATGAACTTCCGAATATTCATTTGTTGCGTCTTCAAAATGTGCCATGCAGCAAATCTACCTCGTACCTTGCGCAATATTTGCAAATGTGATGGCAAAACGAAGACGAGATAACGACGGTATGGTATTCAGTACTAATTCTGGATATAATTGGGACGAAGAAAGTGATGTTGAAAGCGATGGCAATTGGTCGCCTTCTGATTGTAAACTATATATAAGTTTGGACAGAAAACAAAGAGCAGGAAAACCGGTGACACTTATTGAAGGTCATAACGGTCCTTCTTCTGAACTACTAACTCTGGGTAAAACGCTTAAAGTAAAATGTGGTGTGGGAGGAACAGTGAAAGAAGGGTGTATTTTAATTCAAGGAGATCATAGAGATAAAGTAGTAGCTATTCTCGAAAAAGATGGATTTATAGTAAAACTCAAAGGGGGCTGAAACAAAAAATGAATATACCAAACACTCCCACAGCAAAATACCACGCAAAAACACTAGCAGGGCTTGAGCAATTAGTCGCTGATGAGCTACGAACTCACGGTGCGACAGATATTGAGATAGGAAGAAGAGGAGTTGGCTTTACGGCAACTGCGGAAGTAATGTACCGTCATTGTATGCATGCTCGCTTTACTTTAAAAGTTTTGAGAATTCTTTATCAATTTCAAGCAAAGCATACTGATGAACTTTATCGTTTGTCAGCTAGAAAGAAGTGGGAGGATATTTTAAAACAGGATGGTTCATTTACAATAGACTCAACAATTTATTCGGATCACTTCCAGCACGACCAATTTGCTGTACTTCGTTTAAAAGACGCTATTGTAGATAGATTTCGAGCAAAAAAAGGTGAGAGACCATCTGTTGATAGACAGAATCCTGACGTCAGGCTTCACCTACACATCAGTCGTCAGGATGTAACAATTTCTTTGGACGCTTGTGGAGATCCTCTTTCTAGAAGAGGATATAGATCTAGAAAAGCTATTGCGCCTTTAAATGAAGTTTTAGCTGCAGGACTTCTTGCATTGAGTGGCTGGCGACCAGGGATAACCCTTTACGACCCTATGTGTGGGTCTGGTACATTTACATGTGAAGCCGCTTTGTGGGCTTCGGGGTTACCTGTTCAAATGAACCGTTCTCATTTTGCCTTTATGGAGTGGATGAATTTTAATCGTTCAGCTTGGATTGCAGTTCGTGATGAAGCTATGGAATACAATACTCCTGTTCCTACGACCATTTTTGCTTCGGATATAAATAAAGATGCTCTATCCCAAACTAAATACGCTCTCTCCCAACTTGATCTTCCATCTCACGATGTTAATGTAGATCAAATAGATTTTTTCAAATCAGAACCTCAAACCACAGTGGGCGGAATGGTTGTCATCAATCCTCCATATGGCGAACGAATGGAGCCGGAAAACATTGATGAGATGTACGCAGCAATGGGAGATAGACTAAAGTTTCATTGGCCTGGCTTTAAGGCCTGGATAATTTCATCCAATCCCGAAGCCATTAAGCATATAGGATTAAAAAGTAACCACCGACTTAAAGTGCACAATGGCCCTTTAGAATGTCGGTGGCTAGGATTTGAATTATACGCGGGCTCTCGCTTCGCGGATAAAAAATAACGATAAGTATTATTGCTTCACGAAACCAGATCTAACGATTGAAGTTTCAGATACACAATCCATTCTATATGTGCCTTGACGTAGTCCGCTTACATCTAGACTCACTTCTCCAGCTTCAACATCTTGGGTGAACACTAGACGACCATTTGCATCGTATACGTATGCCTTGGCATTTGAGTTTAGTCTAAAGTTCAACGCATTTGTAGTTGGGTTAGGGTAGATGGTAATGGCAGAAACTTCGATTGATCCTATAGCCATACCTATACTCACATCATCAGCACTGCTAGGTTCTATTTTGTACTCTTCATATGTGTAAGTAAGCACTCCTGTTATTGTGTAGTACTCACCAGTAACCCAAGCCGGATCGGGTGTGTACAACATATCGTCAACCATACAATCTCCAGTTCCATCATCAAAATATGCGTCACCGAATCCTAGATCTGGATTAGTGCAAGCAGCATTGGATATTTTTACTCGACAACCCTCATAAGGCTCTCCAGATGCTCCAATAACCCCAGTCCCTAACTCAACTGCTGCAGGTAGGTCATTACCGGAGCTTACAGTTTCAAAATAAGTAATATTGGAAATCTCAGTAAGGTCATAGTATTCACTTACTTCTCCTTCAAGTATTACATCATCACCTACTGCGGGTAGGTTTGTATTGTCGTAGATATAGATTCCATTCCAAGGTCCAGAGCCATCTTGAATGAAATAGCTGTAATCATTAGCGGCAGTAACAACACCTTGGATAGTAACAACTTGTTCAACTAGTGGTGACGAGAAAAGCTCTCCTTGAACTTCAGCAATAGTATGGGTTACAGTTTGAGCAAATGCACATGTTGCAACAAAAACTCCAACAACAGTAAAAAATAAACGTACAGAATTTAGCATGATTTGAGTATTAAATTTGAGGGGTAATTTAGTGAATAAATGCTCATATTTGCATCAACTAGCTCGTGGTTTATATCATTAACAAGAATTGATGAGATATTGTTTTCAATTACTAGGATTTTGTATCCTCACAATCTTGCATACTGGTTGTAATTTTAAATCAAATCACGCAGATTTAATTTTGCATAATGCTGTAGGTTTAGTGTGTGATGGTTCGCCACTTAATGCATCTAGTATTGCAATTGCTATCGAAAATGGTAAAATTGTAGCTACTGGTCCCGAGCGGGAAATATTAAATTCTTTCAATGCCGATGTGAAAATTGATCTTAGGCAAGCTGTAGTATATCCTGGGTTAATTGATGCTCATGCACATTTTACTGGTTATGCATTAAGCACTCTCGAAGTTGATCTTGTAGGTTCTGAATCTTATGATGAGGTATTAAGTAGACTTAAAACCTTTTCCAAAAGTCATACTTCTGGTTGGCTTACCGGAAGGGGTTGGGACCAAAATAAATGGACCCCCTCAACCTATCCCACACTTACACTGTTAGACAATTTATTCCCCTCCAGGCCGGTTGCAATACGTAGAATTGATGGGCATGCACTTTTAGCAAATTCAGCAGCTTTAAGAATTGCTGGGATGACAGAAGTTCGTTCTATTAAAGGTGGGGAGATGATATCATTTGAAGACGGATCTCCTTCAGGAGTCTTAATTGATGGTGCTGCTGATTCTCTTTTAGCCTTTATTCCTCCCCATGATGGACCTACAAAAGACGTCGCACTGATTCAAGCTCAGCACGATCTTTTTGCTTTAGGACTTACTACTGTTGTCGATGCTGGTTTAGACGTTGCGGATATTAGAAGAATTGATTCGCTTCATAGAACAGGAGACCTTAAAATTAGAATTGTTGCAATGGCAAGTGGAACCTATCCCAATCTAGACTCCGCATTTGCAATAGGGCCTCATCGAACAGACCGCTTAATTGCACAATCAATTAAATTCTATATGGACGGATCCCTAGGTTCTCGTGGTGCAGCACTTTTGGAACCATATTCAGATCGTCAAACACATAGTGGTTTTATTTTCCAAGATTCAGCAGAATTCCGAACAACCCTTGATTTAGCTAATGAGTTAGGATTTCAAGTTGCTACACATTGTATTGGCGACTCTGCTGTAAGAAATGTTCTCAATCTATATAATTCAGTCTTAGGTGGTCAAAATGATAAGAGGTGGCGTATTGAACATGCTCAGGTTGTTTCCCCCTCAGACTTGCCACTTTTCACTTCAGCAAGTGTTATTCCTTCAGTTCAACCAACACACGCGACATCAGATATGTATTGGGCTGGTAAGCGTCTTGGTAGAAATAGAATAAGGACAGCATATGCATATAGAGATCTTCAAGATGTTCTTGGGCTTCTTCCGTTAGGTACAGATATGCCTGTTGAGGATATTGATCCTAGAAAGACATTTTACGCTGCTACTATAAGGAAAGATTCTGAGGGGTATCCTTCGGAAGGTTATCATATTGATCAAAGCATTTCAAGAGAATCTGCCTTGTATGGAATGACTCTTTGGGCTGCTATTGCAAATTTTCATGAAGAAGAAGTAGGGTCAATAGAGGTTGGGAAATGGGCTGACCTTGTGGTTATGGACCGAAATCTCCTGACTACTGACCCAGACCAAATTCTAGACACAAAAATTCTCAGAACATTTGTGGCGGGTGTTCAAACCTATGATTCATCTAAATAAACTTTATGGGAAGTAAAAAAACAATAGCAATTTTTACCATAATAGTAGCAAGTGCTATTTTGTATTCGTACTTTTTTTTCTTTAAAGTAGAAGAAAGACTACCCGTATATCAACCGTCTCAAATTAATCCTGCTTTGGTTGACCCTAGTTTGCTATCTGAGGATGATCACAGAATCTTAGATTTCTCCCTAATTAATCAACTTGGCGACACGATTTCTCTATCAGATGTTGAAGGTTCAATACTTATTGTAGACTTTTTCTTCACTCGATGTGCGACTATTTGCCCCATTTTGACATCAAACTTAAAGCTTATTCAAGATCGTTTACCCGATGGAGTGCGTATCCTAAGTCATTCTGTTACGCCCTATGCGGATAGTGTGTCAGTTCTTTCTTCATATGCCGATAAAAACGGGGCTGATTCCTCTTTATGGTGGTTTCTTACAGGCCAAAAGGATGAAATCTATAAATTGGCTAGAAAAAGCTATTTCGCCTGTTTAGATGAGGGAGATGGTGGTTATCAAGACTTTGTGCATACTGAGAATGTTGTTTTAGTAGATACTCAAGGTAGATTGAGAGGTTTCTATGATGGTACTAGGGAGGAAGAGATTTCTCAGCTATATCAAGACTTAACGAGGTTAATAAAAGAAAACTCAAAAAAAAAGTAACAAACTTATTGCAGGTGGGAAAACCTAATGTAAATTTGCACCCGCTTTCGAAGGAAAGTGAGTTTTTTGACAAACGGACGAAAAAGTAAGTTGATTATTTTTTTAGCTTAAATGTTGCAGAATTAAAATCCTGTGATACCTTTGCCGTCCGCTTTGAAAGAAGTAATTTATGATACCCTTCGGGGTTGATTTGAATATAAAGTTCTTTGACTTGATGCAGCAGCCCAAATCCTATCTCTTGGTTGAGATAGGTACACTATGTAAGTTTACTTACTGGTGTTTTTAACATCTCTCTTCGGAGATGATGTTCCAACGTTAATTTTTATGAGAGTCAATTATGGATTATAACTTACAATGGAGAGTTTGATCCTGGCTCAGGATGAACGCTAGCGGCAGGCTTAACACATGCAAGTCGAGGGGTAACAGGGAAAAGCTTGCTTTTCCGCTGACGACCGGCGCACGGGTGCGTAACACGTATGCAACCTACCTCTTACTGAGGAATAGCCCAGAGAAATTTGGATTAATACCTCATAACACCACAAGATCGCATGATCTAATGGTTAAAGGTTACGGTAAGAGATGGGCATGCGGCCCATTAGTTTGTTGGTGAGGTAATGGCTCACCAAGACTACGATGGGTAGGGGGTCTGAGAGGATTATCCCCCACACTGGTACTGAGACACGGACCAGACTCCTACGGGAGGCAGCAGTGAGGAATATTGCGCAATGGACGAAAGTCTGACGCAGCCATGCCGCGTGAAGGATGACGGCGCTACGCGTTGTAAACTTCTTTTATATACCAAGAAACCTTCGGACGTGTCCGGAGCTGACGGTAGTATATGAATAAGCACCGGCTAACTCCGTGCCAGCAGCCGCGGTAATACGGAGGGTGCAAGCGTTATCCGGATTTATTGGGTTTAAAGGGTCCGTAGGCGGATCATTAAGTCAGTGGTGAAATCCGACAGCTCAACTGTCGAACTGCCATTGATACTGGTGATCTTGAGTACGGTTGAAGTAGGCGGAATATGACATGTAGCGGTGAAATGCTTAGATATGTCATAGAACACCGATTGCGAAGGCAGCCTACTAAGCCGTTACTGACGCTGAGGGACGAAAGTGTGGGGAGCGAACAGGATTAGATACCCTGGTAGTCCACACCGTAAACGATGATTACTCGGTATTGGCTTTATTGTCAGTGCCCAAGCGAAAGTGATAAGTAATCCACCTGGGGAGTACGGCCGCAAGGTTGAAACTCAAAGGAATTGACGGGGGCCCGCACAAGCGGTGGAGCATGTGGTTTAATTCGATGATACGCGAGGAACCTTACCAGGGCTTAAATGTAGAACGACCGGGGTGG
>PBDY01000018.1 GCA_002717445.1 Gammaproteobacteria bacterium
TCTGGTGATACACACGACGCTCCACTAGTTGGCCCTAATACTGTAACTGCACACCCATTGGGTGCGACTACATTAACAACTGATGATGCTGGTACTATAGCAGGAACATTCTTTATTCCAAATAATACTACAACGAATTTTACTTCAGGCCAAAAGAATTTCACTTTAGTGGATTCAACAACACCTGAAGATTTATCTACAGTAACTACATTTGGTGGTGCAATGTATTATGCAAAAGGACAATTAGAAGCAGTAGAAAATGTAATTATATCTACAAGAACTCCTGTTGTTAAAGTTGAAGATGTTACTGATACAGAAAATGTATCGAAATCTTCAACATCTAGAAATCCACTTCCTGCACAGAGTCCACCATCGTCAACAGTAGATAATCCAGGTAACCCAACTAATACATGGCATGAAAGACATAAAACTGTTGCAGATACTCAACCAGTATATGCGGCTGATATTATAAGTAGACACATTGAAAGGAACTCTATTTCAAGCATTGTAATAGGTAGAGGAGTGACAGGTGACCAATTTCGTGCATTACACTCTTGTTGGAGAGACCCTCTTGCACAATCTATTGAAATTAATTTGGCAGGTGGTTGTTTTGTTACTGCATTGGATTTATATGTATCAAACAAAGATGCTAATATACCTCTTAATGTGGAAATTAGAACTATGGATAATGGACATCCAACTCAAACAATTGTTCCATTCTCTGAAGTAAGCATTTTACCAGCAGATATTACTGCAGACGGTACTACTGCAACACAATTTGTATTCCCAGACCCAGTATATCTACAACAAAGTGTTGAATACTGTTTTGTTGTTTGGGCAAACTCTGATAACTATAAAGTTAGATATGCAACGCAAGGTGTTGAAGATACTAATGGTGATATCATTATGAAGCAACCGTACAATGGTGTTATGTTTAAATCACAAAATGGTAGTACGTGGACACCAGACCAAGGTTCTGACCTTATGTTTGAATTACACCGTGCAGTATTTACTACTGATACATCAAAGTCTGCTTCATTTACTACAGAAACAAACCCAAGTAGAAATCTACAAGCAAATGCAATATTGACAACTGCTGGTTCAGCAGGAGCTCAGAATGTTACAGTAACACATAAGAACCACGGTATGTCTGTGGGTGATACAGTTACTATTGCTGGTGCGACTGCAACCAATGGATTTACTGCTGCTGAGTTAAACACAACTCATACACTTACAAGTATTAAGAGAAACAGTTATGTATTTTCTAAGACTAGTGCTGGTGCTGTTACGGCAGGTACTGGTGGTGGAAGTGCAATAGCTGCTACTCAACACATTGCATATAATACATTACACCCTATGATATCAGAAATGGTATTTCCGGGTACTGCAATGCAATGGGGTATTCAGGAAACTACAGAAGGTGGTTCAATGTCAACTACACTAGCAAACATTGTAGCGAATGATGATTATGAACCAACTGTTCCAATGGTAATTAAGTCTGGTACTGCTGAATCATTGAGAATGAGTGCTGGAATGTATTCTACTGCAAATAACCTATCACCTGTTATTGATGTATCTCGTTGTTCTGTAATTGCTATCTCAAACATTATTGATAACAATACAGATGTTGCAGAAACAGATAAAGGAAATGGTTCTGCCCTTGCGAAGTATCTTACTAAGACGGTTCAATTGGATAGTGAATCAAATATTCTTAAAGTATTCTTAGATACTAATAGACCACAATCTACTGGTATTGATGTATATTATAAAGTGGGTTCAGATGCAGGTTTGTTTGATGACGGTGCATGGGTGGCTATGACTGCTAGTGCAGATACTGGTAATGCAGTACCATACTCAGACGACCCAGATGTATATAAAGAAGTAGAGTATACTAAAGACTTCTCTGCTGATTCACCAGCATCACAGTTCACAATGTTCGCAATTAAGATTGTGTTCACTTCGAGTACGACTGCGAAGGTACCGTCAGTCCGTAATTTGAGGGCGATTGCGTTAGTATAATGAAAGACCAGATTGTAATGTTACTTCTTGGACTACTTATTGCTTTGGGTGGTTGGACAATGACACAGACATTTAGTTTAAGTACTACACAAGCGGTGATAGATGATAAGGTTGATAAATTAGAAAGACAAGTTGAAAAAATGCAAGAACATTTAGACGATATACGAGATAACGAAGAAGAAATTATGGAACAACATGAAAATTTATTTGAACAGTTAAGAGGTAATGATAATTCGGGGGGTTACAATTATGGCTAAGAAGATACCAGTCGAAGGAAAAACTAATTTATATAGGGATTCAAATAGTGGTGCAATTATAAATACTAACAAGAGTAATGCACAGATAGCCAAAGAACATGCGAGAAAGGTTGCTCAAGACCAAAAGAGATTAGATAATGTGGAGTACGAATTGGGAGAGATTAAATCACTCTTAAAGACATTAATTAAAAAGAAGAAGTAAACTATGGCAAATACAGTAAACGTAACAACATCAAATACATTTGAACAATGGAGAACTAAGACTAATGAACTTGGTACAGCTGCTGGCGACTTAGATAATTTAACGGTAGGAAATGCTCGTGCAACTAATATTGTATCTGCATTAACTACTATTTCTACAAACCTCGCAACAGCAGAAACTACTTTGGCGGCCGCACCAGCTGCTTATGCTAATGTAAGTGGTGATACTATGACAGGTGATTTAAACTTCAATGATAACGTTGATGCTAATTTTGGTACTGGCACAGATTTGAAAATATATCACGATGGTACAAACTCTTATTTAACGAATTCTACAGGTGCATTAAAAATTGCAACAGAAACTTCTGGTATTGCAATTACATTAGGACACGGAACTTCAGAAGTTACAGTTGGTGACAATTTAACTGTTACAGGTACATCTACTTTATCTGGTGGTGCTACTGTTACAGGAAATGTTACTGCTACAGGTACAGTTGAACCTGCTGGTGATACTGCGGCTGGTGATAATGCGGCTATGGGGTATACTGCGGCCGAAGGACTTATTCTTACAGGACAAGGTTCTACTAATGATGTAACGATAAAGAATGATGCTGATGCTGATGTTCTTGAAATACCAACTGGAACAACAAATGTAAATGTTGTCGGTACTGTTGCAGCTGCTGATTTAAAAATTGGTAGTGAATCATTAGACGATAGATACTTACTTGTTGGTAGTGCTGGTGGTTCTGCAACTATTTCAACTGTTACTTCATTTACTAATGATATAACAATGAGTAAAACTCTGACATTAGGTTCAGAGACAGTATATAACTCAGCGGCCTCGGGTGGTTTCACATTCTCAGAATATGCACAAGACTTAGTAGGTGCAATGGTAGACGGTGGTACTGAAAGTGGTATCTCTGCTACATATAATGATTCTACTGGTAAACTAGAATTTGATGTTGCAGACCCCGTTATTACCCTCGCTGGTGATTTAACTGGTAATGTAACAATAACTAATTTAGGTAACGCAACTCTTACTGCCGCTGTTGTAGATGATTCACATAACCACATTATAGGTAATGTAGACGGATTACAAACTGCACTTGACCTTAAGGCAGATTTAGCAGACCCAGATTTAACTGGTACACCTACTGCACCAACAGCCGCTTCAAGTGTAAACAATACACAACTTGCAACAACGGCTTTTGTAACAACTGCAATAAATGATTTAGTTGGTGATGCAGATTCAAATTTAGATACACTTGGTGAACTATCAGACGCTATTAATGATGATGCAAACGCATATACAAATTTAACTAATTCTATTGCTTTAAAGGTTGCAAAGGATAACCTACAAGCATTACATTCAGATGCGAATGTACTTACAATTACAGATAATGTCATTACCTTAAAGAGAGGTGATGCTTCCACAGATACAGTAACAATACCAATTTCAGGAACACCGTCGGACGGTGCAACTACAACTGCAATTTCGTCTGATTGGGCATTCGATAATGTTAAGACTGCAGTTCCTACTGGTGCAATATTTACAGCAAATGACTTTACAAATACTTACAAGGCGCACTTAGATGATGCGACTGATGTCAACACGGCAGAGAAGATAGTTAAAAGGTCAGCTGCTGGCGCAGTTGCAATTGAATCATTAACCATAGGTTCTAATGGTGGTGGTGATTCCCTTGCATATTTTTATGATGATAATGATGACACATTAAGAACATTTGGTTGGGACGATTCTTCAAGTGAATGGCAGGTCGAAGACCAAGGTGCAGTAATGAGAACATTATATCACTCAGGTAACCTACCGGCGTCTATACACGGAATAGATGATGTAATAGTTGATGGAACGTCTAATACAGGTAAGACTGTATATATAGATGATGATGCTCCAACATCTGGCGACGGTGCAGATGGAGATGTTTGGTTTGAGTACTAAGGTAAAATTATCGGGAACTTGGACAGAGATTGATGCACAACATGTCAAGATTAGTGGTGTGTGGAAGCCTGTTGCAAGGTCATACGCAAAACTTTCAGGTACTTGGACGGAAACGTGGGGTGCAGAAAGAACAGTAAAATTCACTAAATCCGATACACCAGTTACAACAGGTAACGATAGAGTGTATGCGGCTCCAACAACTGACGGTACATTCGGTGTTTATACCGATATAGATTTAGACAGTTATTTTTCTTCAGATGATAAGGACTATCCTTGTAGAGCAATAGTAGACTCAGATGTCTATATTGTTGCTTCTGCTACATCAGCATTTGCAATCAAAACAGGTGCATCATATACTAAAACAATAACCATAGAAAATAATGGTAATGTATTAGGTCGTGGTGGTGCTGGTGGTACATGTGGTAATGTAGTACTCGATAGTACTCCAACTTATACTGGTACTTACACAGGCGTATACACGGGAATATATACTGGTGCATATACAGGAACATATTCAACATTCTACTCTGGTCGTGAAGTAGGGCCATATTCTGGTTCTTACTCTGGTGATTATAGTGGTGGGTATTCCGGAGATTATTCGGGTGGTTATGTCGGAAACATATATGATGCAACAACAGCCACAGCAGGTGGTGATGGTGGTGTTGCAATCAAACTATTTAATAACCTTATCGCAACTGGTTCTGGAAATACCCTAGGTGGTGGTGCTGGAGGCGGTGGTGGTGGTTCGTCAATGGTAGATGCGGCTGGTACTTCAAGTGATATAGGAATTTCAGGTTCTGGTGGTGGCGGTGGCGCCCCATATGGTGCGTTAGGTTCAGCGGGTACTGCTGTTTCTGACGGAACAACATATCTTGGTAGTGCTGGAACAACTGCAACATTAACCGATAAGGGAACAGGTGGCGCACAACCGACAGGTGGTGGAAAATTTGGTGGTGCTGGTGGAGACGGTGGCGAAGAAGGAGCCGATGGTTCTAATGGTGGTACAGGTGATTCTAGTGCAACAGACCATACAGTTGGTGGTAGCGGTGGTTCTGTTGGTTCTACCTATGATTTAAATGGATTTACTTTGAGTTAATAAATAACCTATATGAATGGATTTATTATTGTTGCGTCTCTGAATAAGGCGTATTATGAAACAGCACATTTTTTAATTGTATCGATATTAGACCATATGCCAGAAGCGAATATATGTTTATTTGCACATAGGGAATGGACTGAAGGTGATAAGAGATGTGATGACTTATTATATGTTAAGGATTGTCCAAGACACGTACGTTCTAAGTTGTGGGCATTATCGAGAAGTCCGTTTGATACTACGGTTTATTTAGATTGCGATACTTGGGTTCAACACGAAGATGTATCTAAGATGTTTGACCTTAAGGGAAACGATATGATGTTCACCAATATCAGACCTTATGCAGGAAAAATTGCAAAGTTTGTTGGGGGTGAAATGATATTGCACGGTGGTGTTTTTGCATATGATACTAAGAGATGTAAAAAGTTTCTAGAGGATTGGTGGGAATATTACTGGAAACAGAGAAGGGACGAATGGTGGCCAGAGGGTTGCCACCCAAAAAAGAAATTAGTAAGTTGGGACCAGTTTACATTATGGTGGTTGTTAGAGAATGAATATAAAGACCAAATAAAGGTTGGAATTTATGAAGATGATGCAAGATTTAATTTTGTTTACATCTATAAAGAAGATGAATGTGAAAGAGAAATAGTAGTATGGCATTATACCATACCACATAGTTACAGAGATTCTTCGGAAAAGTTAATACCAACGTCTGAATTAATATAAATAAAGATATGGCAATATATTCTAACATCACAATAGACCAAGGTTCTGATTTTGAACTAGAAATAGATGTAGCAGATGCTACTGGTAATTCGGCTAACCTAACAGGTTATACGGTTGCTGGCCAGATTAGAAAAAGTTATTCAAGTTCAACTGCAACAGATTTAACGTGTACCTTTGTTAACGCTGCCCAAGGTACTGTAAAAATTGCATTGACTAATGCCGTTACAAATGCTATGAAAGCTGGACGATATGTTTATGATGTTGAGGTTAATCACACGGCGACATCAGTTAAAACGAGGATAGTAGAGGGTCAAGCGGAAATAACACCAGGAGTAACACAATAATGGCATTACAAGGTAGTTTAGGGAAACAAAAAAAGATTCAGGCAAAGACTGTAACATATTCTGCGTTGAGTACTCAGAAAATGACAGACCTTGCCGACATTGATGTGACAGATAGAGACGAAGGTTCTCTTATTATTTATGATTCGTCATCACAGACTTTCAAAGTAAAGTCTAATATACAAAACAGTAACACTTACATAGTAGGTGGCAGTTTTTAAATAATACTTAGGAGCATAAAATGGCAGGCACAATTATTCAAATTAAGTATTCGGGAACAGGTGGGACGGCCGCCCCAGCTTCGGGTACTTTAACGCAAGCGGAGTTAGCTTATTCATTTAACTCCAACAAAATGTTTATTGGTAATGGTGATTCACCATCATTATCTCATATAATCGGTGGTAAACATTTCGTAGATATGTTAGACCACACGGCTGGTACGCTAACAGCGTCATCAGCTCTTATCGTAGATTCAAGTTCAAAGATTGATGTTTTAAATGTAGATAATATTACTATTGACGGTAATACTATATCTTCGACAAACGCAGATGGTGGAATCACTCTTGACCCGAACGGGAGTGGAACTATCTCTTTGTCAGCGGCAACATCACTTGTAGGGGACTTAACACATACAGGTACTGGTACAGTATCGGGTCAATGGAATGTCGATAACTTAAGACTAGACGGTAATACACTAAACACAACTAATACTAATGGTGATTTAACAGTTGCCTCTAACGGTACTGGTAGAATTTTACTAGACGGTACTACGGTTGTTGTAATACCAAAGGGTACAGAAGCACAAAGACCAACGGCAGCCAATGCTACCGACGGTGCATTACGTTACTCAACTACAAACACTAGGTTTGAAGGTGTAGTAAACGGTTCTTGGGTATCAGTTGGTGGAGTCAAAGATACAGACGGTGATACATACATCGAGCCAGAATTGGGTGCAGATGATGATAACTTGAGATTCTATATTGCTGGTACAGAGAAAGCAAAACTAAATGCAACTGGATTACAAGTTGATGATGCATTAGAAATTGACGGTACTGCAAATGTAGACGGTGCAGTTACTATGGGTAGCACATTAGGTGTTACTGGTAATACAACACTATCAGGTACATTAGATGTAACAGGCGCAGTTAACTTTAATAACACTACTGCTTCATCTAGTACTACAACTGGTGCAGTCATTATTGACGGTGGTGTGGGTGTTGCAGAAGATGTATATGCTGGTGGTCAAATTGTTACGTCTGGTGATGCTACATTTGGTGGTGACCTTGCAGTAACAGGTGATACAGTCTTATCAGGTAACCTAACGGTATCTGGAACTACTACAACAGTAGACACAACGGTAACTACATTAACCGACCCAGTAATGCATGTTGGACAAGGTTCACTTGCGGCTGGTGATGCTAATGACCGTGGTGTATCATTCGAGTATGGAGACGGTTCAGTAGTTAAAGACGGTTTCTTTGGTATGGATATACAAACAGAAAGATTTGTATTCCAAACTGATATTACCTCTGGAAATGCTGACGACGACGAATTTAGTTCACCTTGGAGTGATGCACAATTCAATAGTCTATACTTAGACAGCAATCTATCAGTAACAGGTACTTCAACGGTAACTGGTAACTCTACTTACGGTGGAACATTAGGGGTTACTGGTGCAACTACACTATCAAGTACACTTGCAGTAACAGGAGCTCTATCAGCAAATGGTGGTATTAATACTGCTTCAGGTGATTTAACAATCGCACCTGCTGGTGGTGATACAACGGTTACTGGAACATTAACAGTTTCAGGTGCTTTATCGGCAAACTCTGCTTCACTAACAACTGCATTACCAGTTGGTTCAGGTGGTACAGGTTTGCAATCATACACTAGTAATGGTTACTTTATCGCAAATACTGGTGGAACTGCAATGTCATTCATTACAGGTACGCAGTATCAACTATTACAATTTAACGGAAGTGGGGTACCAGTAGCAAGTAGTACTATTGATTGTGGAACATTCTAAATAATAAGGGATAGATTATGGCACGACCATTAAAAGTTTTATCGAACACCGACTTAAAGGAGATGAGCAACGGCGAGCTTGATATCTGTGCCGACCTTATCTTAAAAGAGTTTATTGATAATAGTGGAGTTGGACACCTAACCATTAATGATGGTGCTGGTGGTACCACTATTGGAACATTTACGGATACTATAAGAACAGATGCTGTGGGAACTCACCCAACAGCAGGTTCGACGAATAGTACGGCTTATGTATTTAGACAAGACCTGTCATCTGTCTCTCCTAATCCGTCTGCTCGTCCACTACAAAGTCATGTAAGTGATTCTGGTGATGTTCAAGAAATGACCGACGCTCAAATTACTTCGGACATTATCAATAAAGTTAACGATAAGATTGCGTTGTTTTCTATCGGTACATATAAACTACAACCAAGTGCGCCTTCAGGTGGTACTTGGACTTCTGTAGGTACAATCACTAATACTGTAATAGGTGCTTCAGACGAAACTTCTACATTGTGGAAACGTACTGATACACCATCAGCAACAGTAGTTAGACCAATCAAGGTCGATAGTGGTACATTCAAAGAGATGACTGATGCTGAAATCGAATATATGGCGATTCACTTCAGAGCAAGTATTGTTGCAACTAGTGTTGGTAAGTATGAATTAGCAGCTTCAACGCCTAGCCCTGGTACTTGGATTCAATGTGGTGCAGGTTTCTCTGATACTAGAAGGGAAGTTTCTGATTCTTCCTACTCTGGTGATTATACTGGTAACTATGATACCACATATACTGGTACATATACTGGCGGTTATACTGCTACATACACAGGTGCATATACTGGTAACTATGATACCACATATACTGGCGTCTATACTGGTAACTATACTGGCGTTTACACAGGCGTATATACTGGTAACTATACTGGCGTATATACTGGAAACTATATCGCATATTATTCAGGTGTAAACTACGGAACATATAGTGGTGACTATACTGGCGTATATACTGGAAACTATACTGGCAACTATACTGGTGTCTTTGCTGGTGGCTATACTGGCAATTATACTGCAACTTATACGGGTATATATACAGGTACATATGACAATACTTATACTGGTATCTATACTGGCGGTTATACTTCAACGTACACAGGTATCTACACAGGTGCATATGTCGGAGCAACGGTACAATCCGCTTTAGAAACTGTATCGACAATGAAATTATGGTTAAGGACTGCGTAAATTATGGCAAATCAAATCAAGAAAATCCTAGCACCTCGCTGGGACAACAGAGAGCAAACGAGAGTTAGATGTACATTCTCATATGAAGATGGAACTTCAATAACAGCTTCAGTAACAGAAACACAAGCAGGAAATCCCGATTGGAAACAAATCTTCGAAGAATATAAAGAAGAAGATATAGGGGATTTCATTCCAAACGCAAAAGACAAGGTTCATAAGAACAATCGTCAAACACAACTAAACAGACAGAAGGATTTAAACGAGGCACTATTTGCAGCCAAGTTAGAAGCATTTGAAATTCCTGAAGTCCGGGATTCTAAGAATAGAATTTTAAAGGCCCGTGTGAGAAAAGCGAAATCACTTGGAGAAATATATATCTTTGCTGGTGCGATAGTAACAGAATCTCTTTCGGAAACTGCATAAAAAAAACTCCCTATATAGTTGTATGAGAGATGTAGATATCAATAACCCTGACATTCAGGCAAGACTTGACGGTTTTGCTGAGAAACTTAATGCACTTAAACCCGCTGAAGTACTACCCATAGACCATAGAGATAAGTCCATAGACAAACATATGGGGGTATCAACGGAATATCTACACAGAATCATGGAAGAAGGTCATGAAGGTTTCCCCAAATCAATAAAAGGTGTCGATTTATTAGCACACCCAAGTCTACATAACGCACCCGAATGGAAAGATATATTCCAAGATGTATCATTTAATTTCGCACGGGAACTAGGTTGTCAACAAAATGCGTTATGTTGTTTTTATCCGGAAGATGGATTCATAGGTTGGCACACTAACGAAGATGCACCAGGCCATACGATACTATTTACTTGGTCGGAAACTGGTGACGGTTTCTATCGATTTAGACATAAAGATAGCGGGGAAATAATAACTTTACCAGATAAACCGGGTTGGGTCTGCAGAACTGGTAGTTATGGTGATGGTACTGACTTGTTCGGTAGAGTACAATGGCATTGTGCTTTAACTAACGAACCAAGATGGTCTATTGCATTTTATATTAGAAGTGCAGAAATGACTGAGATGATTGTAGAAGACATTGAATATTCTGACGGTTAAATTTGGTGATAAGTATCCCTCATCATATGTAAATGACATATATGATTGGGTTCAAATCAATGAACGAACCCTAACAACATCTAGGTTTGAGAAACCGTGGGTGGAAGTATATTGTTACACAGACGACCCAACCGGGTTAAATCCAGATATAAACATTATTCCAATCGAGGACGGTCTTGAGGGTGTATGGCATAAACTCGCAATGTTTCAAAAAGACTTTGGGGGTATTAAAGGTAAGATAATGTATATGGACTTAGATGTAGTTGTCCAAAGAGATATAAGTGGTTTATATTATATCCATAACGAATTTACTATGGTAAAGTGTTATTGGAAACCCATAGAAGAACTATATAAAGAAGACCCGAAATACTCACGATTCGCAGACGATTATCACATTAAAACTGATATGAATATCAATTCGTCTGTTATGATTTGGAATCAAAATGAGAATGTTCATATATGGGAACACTTCTTACAAGACCCCGAATATCATATGCATAAATACTTGGGAATAGATAGATTCCTATATTGGGAAGAACTTACTAATAATTTCTTTTCGGAAGGTACAATATATTCTAGAAATTTTGGTATTGATGCTATCAATGGTTGGTACAAACCTTGGTCACAACCATACTTTAAAGAAAATGGTTTTATTTGTTTATTAAATGGAAATACAACAGAAAAAGACCGACTCGAACTCCTCAATGATATAAATAACTATAGGGAAAGAACCTTATCTATATAAGGTATCTAACGTAATCCTCTATAGGAGTCCAGTATATGGCAGGTACAAAAGTAATCGTAAAAAAATCTAGCGTAGCAGGTAAGAAACCTGTTGCTGGTGATTTGGAGATAGGTGAGTTAGCAATTAACGTAACCGATAAAAAACTTTATTCAAAGAATGCTGCTGGATATATAATCGAGATATCTTCTTCTTCAGGAAGTCGATTAGACGGTGGAAATTACGAAAGAACGGTGGTCTACGATAACGGAGACTCTAATCCATCGTTTGAAGATACTGGATATGATGGTGGTTCTGCTAGTTCATAATTTAACTGGGAGTTAACTAAAAATGTCTATTCAAATTCAAATCAGGCGAGATACCGCCGCCAATTGGTCGAGTAATAACCCCACCCTTGCTTCGGGTGAAATGGGTCTTGACCAAACTAATAATTTTCTTAAAATGGGTGATGGTTCTACTGCGTGGAACTCACTTGGTCAATTCACACAAAACATTGAGAATGTAGAGGATTTAGTAGGTGCAATGGTCACCTCAAATACTGAAACCTTTATTACAGTAACATACGAAGATGGCGACGGAACTCTAGATTTCGTTGTTCCAGTTCACGACGAAGATGACCTATCCTCAGATTCAGCATCACATTTAGCAACACAACAATCAATTAAAGCATATGTTGATGCACAAGTTACAGCCCAAGACTTAGACTTTATTGCAGATTCTGGTGGCGCATTGATGATTGATATAGATTCTGAAACAATGACATTTACTGGTGGTACAGGTATCGATACCTCTGGTTCTGGTAATGCAGTTACATTCGCAATCGACTCCACGGTTGTTACTAAAGACGATACACAAACTCTTACAGCAAAAACACTAACTTCCCCAGTTATTAATACAAGTGTTTCAGGAAGTGCAATACTAGACGAAGATGATATGTCTAGTAATTCTGCTACTCAACTTGCTACACAACAATCTATTAAAAAATATGTTGATGACCAGATAGACACAGCAGACCAATTAAGTGAGTTAAGTGATGTTACTCTTACGGCGGCCGCTGACGGTTCAATGTTATTGTATGACACAGGCAACTCAGTATGGATTGATAATGTAATGTCAGGTGATGCTACTTTAGCAGATACTGGTGCGCTAACACTTGCAACAGTTAACTCTAATGTAGGTCAAGCAGGTAGTTCAACTGCTATTCCAGTTGTTACAGTTAACGCAAAAGGACTCGTAACAGCAGTATCAACTGCTGCTATATCATCAGCATTAACGATTTCTGCTGATTCAGGAACTAATGATAGTGTAACTGTTGGTACAGACACTTTAACTTTTGCTGGTGGAACAGGTATTGATACAGTTGTATCAGATAATCAGATTTCAAGTGCAATAGATTCTACTGTTGCTACATTATTAGGTTCACAGACATTATCAAATAAAACATTATCCATTCCTACAATAGACGCTGGTGTATATAATTCATCATTTGAAGGTAGTGCGTTTTTAGATGAAGATAATATGGCTTCTGATGCAAGTAACAAAGTTGCATCTCAACAATCAATTAAAGCATATGTTGATGGTCAGACAACAGACGAGACTGCAGAAGGTTCAAGTAATTTATATCACACAACTGAGAGAGTTCAAGATATCTCTGGTGCTCAAATAGCGACTAACGGTTCACATACAAATATCACAGCTGCTTATGATGATGCTGGTGATGGTGCGATAGACCTATCAATTACAGATTCAGTAATCAGAGGTAAGGTATCTGTAACAGATGCTGGTGGTGACGGTTCACTTGCATATAACTCAAGTACTGGTGTAATCACATATACTGGGCCAAGTGCTGCTGAGGTCAGAGCGCATCACACTGCTGGTACAGGTGTTTCAATTTCAAGTGGTGAAATTGCAATTGGACAAGCTGTTGCAACAACTTCAGATGTAACATTTGGTGATGTAATAGTATCAGGTGACCTAACGGTATCTGGTGATACTGCTACGGTTAATACTTCAACATTGGCTGTTGAAGACCCATTGATTTCTCTTGCAACAGGAAACAATGCTTCTGATGTAGTAGATATTGGTATCTATGGTTTGTATGATACATCAGGTTCACAAGATTTATACGGTGGTTTATTCAGAGATGCTAATGATTCTGGTAAGTGGAAACTTTATAAAGATTCACAGGCTGCACCTACTACAACAGTTAATACTTCTGCTACTGGACATGCTACTGGTACATTGGTTGCTAACTTAGAAGGTAATGTAACAGGTAACGTTACAGGTAATGCTTCTGGTACTGCTTTGACAGTTACACAAGCGGCTCAAACTGCAATCACTTCATTAGGAACTCTAACTGGATTAACTGTAGATGATGTTGCTATAGACGGAAAAGTCATTACTATGACAGGTTCAACTAGTGATACAGCAGTCATTACTGTTGGTACTAATGGTACATTAAGTATTGTAACAACAGATGATGCGGCTGCAGCTGCTAATATTCAAATTACTGCAGACGGTACGGTAGACATTGATTCAGCGGGAGTATTAACTTTAGACTCTGGAGCTGCAATTAATCTTGAACCGGCATCTGGTTCAGCAATTTTATTAGACGGTACAATTAGTGTAGATGCTGGTGTTGTTACTGGTGCGACAAGTATTACTTCAACTGCATTTGTTGGTGATATAACAGGTGATGTAACTGGTAATGCGAGTGGTACTGCATTAACAGTAACCCAAGCGGCTCAGACTGCAATCACATCATTAGGTACGTTAACAGGTCTATCAATGACTGGCAACCTAAACATGGAAGATGATGATAAGATTGTAATGGGTACTGGTGATGACTTAGAAATATATCACGATGGTAATAACAGTTATATTGTTGATAATGGTACAGGCAACCTATTAATTAAAGGTACTAATCTTTCATTAAGGAGTGCTAGTAATGAAGATTTTCTTGTATGTACAACAGATGGTTCTGTAGCAGTTAAACACAACAATTCTACAAAGATTGAAACAACTTCTGCTGGTGCTACCATAACAGGAGTACTTACTGCAACGTCATTAACTGGCGATGTTACTGGTGATGTTACAGGAACA